>NZ_JBLKBZ010000038.1:0-20746 GCF_047530935.1 Enterobacter sp. 03-F-07-AD-ECC
AGTGCACTGGGGTATCGTTCGCCACGGGAATATCTGCGGCGACGAACCAGTCATGGGTTAAGTGATAAAAAGTGTATGGAAATATAGGGGCCAATCCAGACGGAGGATGTATTCCTGAAGACCGCATCTGGAGTCATTCTCCGGACCAAAAATGCTCCGGGATTGTGCTGGTCGCAGAGAATAAACAGCGAGTGCGTCAAATAATGGAAGCGTCGCCTCGCTAAAGAATTTGAGATTCCTCCGCTACCTCTCCCGTTTGCGGTTAATTACCGTAAGGCCAGTTCACCTGCGAGTCTGGCCTTATGAAACGTTACTCTACCGCTCTGTTATTTGGTCTGCTGGCACTCTCCAGCCAACTGGCGCATGCCGATGTGATTGATGATGCCATTGGCAACATTCAGCAGGCGATCAACGATGCCTATAACCCCGGCAGCAGCCGCAGCAACGATGATGACGATCGTTATGACGATGACCGTCGCATTGATAGCCGTCAGTATGACGACCGCCGTCGGCAGCTTGAAGACAGACGCCGCCGTTTAGACGAGCGCCAGCGCCAGCTTGATGACGACAGACGACGCCTGGAAGAGGATGAGCGGCGGTTAGAAGACGATTACGATCGCGGTTAAGTGCGGCGTGTTGCCCTCACCCCAACCCTCTCCCACGGGAGAGGGAGAAAACCTAATCCAGCACCAACACCATGCCGTCATATCCCGCTTCGATGCCGTCCGGCAGCGGGTTATCCATCATCCACTCGTCAAACTGATGGCTGATATGGGTCAGGATCACCTGCGGGCAGCCAATCACCTCGTTCAGTGCCACCACGGTGTTTAAATCGCAATGGTTGCGCGGCGTCTGCGGGCGCGGTTCATGGCTACAGTCGATGATCATCGCCTGCGGCTGGTTGTTAAGCAGAAATTTCACCGTTTTCTCCGGCAATCCGGCGGTATCAGAGAGCCACGCCACGCGGCTGTGGGCGGACTCCAGCAGATAACCAAAGGTGAGCTTCGAGTGGTTGAGCGGCAGCGGCGTCACCCGCAAGCCCTGCAGCTCAAACATCACAAACGGCTCCAGCGTATGGCTGAAATCCAGAATGCCCGGGTGTTTGAAGAGATCGTCACATCCGGCTTCATCCGGCGGGCCGTAAACGGGGATCGTCGCGCCAACGCCCCAGCGCAGGGGAAACAGCCCCTGAACGTGATCCATATGGTAGTGGGTCAGCAAAAACTGCTGAAAGCTGCCGGCTGGCCAGTCGTCCATCAGGTGCGGAATACCCGCGTCCAGTAGCGTCACCGCATCATTGAATTTGACGGCCGCGCTACAGGGCCGACGACGATAATTCTCCTGCAGACGTGCCCGGCGGCATGCCGCGCAATCGCAGCCAAACACCGGGACCAGCTGGGCACTGCCGGTGCCCGTTAACGTGATGGTCAGACTCATCGTGCACCTCTACAACGGTTTGGTGAAACGAAAATGGCTCTGCGTATACCCTTCACGAACATAAAAACGGTGGGCGTCCAGCCGCCGGACGCTGGTGGAGAGCTCCGTCAGCTCCGCGCCCGCCTGCCGCGCGGTGTCCTCTGCCCATGCCAGCAGTTGGCTCCCCACTTTAAGACCACGCGCCTCGGGCATCACCACCAGCTCCTGTATTTCGCCGATCCATCTGGCGTGGTGCAGGTGAAACTGCATATGCAGGCCAATCATACCCACTACCTGTCCATTCAGCTCTGCCAGCTGATAACGCATATTGTGGTCCTGCAGATTGGCCAGATACCCGGTGTGGAACGCCTGATGATCAAATTCGGCCTGTTTTAACTCGCAGATCAGGGCGTAAACGATTTGCGCATCATCGGCGGTGGCGGGGCGAAGCGTGCAGTCAGGCATGCTGTTTCTCCTTCTGACGGATAAGTGATAAAACGTTATCGACTGACTGTAGCAAACTTCCGTCGTTGTTGAGGATGTGGCAATCCGCCGGGGTATAGCGCGCTGCGCGTTCGAGTCGCTGCGCGATCTCTTTTTCGCTTTCGCGTCCGCGGCTTTGCAGGCGGCTGCGCAGGACATCCGGCGAAACCTGCAGACAGACCGGCAGCAGCGCCGAGGCATACCGGGCGCGTGCCTGGGGCAGATGCGCACGAGAGCCGTTGACCAGCACGTCAAAACCCGCGTGTAGCCACAGGTCGATCTCAATGCCGATCCCGTAGTAGTAGCCGTTGGCGTGCCAGCTGAGCGCCAGCAGATTCTGCCCGGCGCGAGTGAAAAATTCCTGTTCGCTCAGGGCGATATGGTTTTCACTACCGGCATTCGCCGCCCGGGTAATATAGCGATGTGCGACCAGCAGCTGCGGGTGTTCCCGCTGCCGTAAGGCGGACAGCAGGCTGTCCTTCCCGGAGCCGGAGGGCCCCATTAACCAGATAACTCTTCCCATCAGAACACCCGTTTTCCCTGACGCCAGACGTGGTCGATATGGATGTGCTCGCCCTTACGGTGGGCCAGCACCAGATCCGCCCGTTTTCCTTCGGCTATCTCGCCCCGGTCGTGAAGATTAAGCGCCGATGCCGGGTTCTTCGTTACCAGGCGAATTGCCTCCGGCAGCGTGAAGCGGTTGCTGTCGTCATCCGCGACGCGGAAGGCGGCGTCCAGCAGGCTGGCGGGGTAGTAGTCGGAAGAGAGGATATCCAGCAGGCCGAGCGAGGCGAGTTTGCTTGCCGCCACGTTGCCGGAATGCGAGCCGCCGCGCACAATATTCGGTGCCCCCATCAGCACGTTCATGCCGTGTGCGCGGGAGGCTTCTGCCGCCTCAAACGTGGTAGGAAATTCAGCGATCACGCTGCCAAGCTGGTGGGATTCGCGGACATGATCGTGCGTGGCATCATCATGGCTGGCCAGCGCGATGCTACGGTCCCGGCACATTGCGGCAATCGAAACACGGTTCGGCTGTGACCACTGTGCCGCCAGCGCCAGCTGCTCTTCCTCGTAGCGCGCCATCTCCACATCGTTAAGTGAATATTTGCCCTGGTAATACTCGCGGTATTTTTCGAGGCTGGCGAACTGGCGCTGCCCCGGCGAGTGGTCCATCAACGAGACCAGCGACACTGGCTCGCGGTCTACCAGCTTTTCAAACAGCGGCAGGGTGGTATGATGCGGCAACTCGCAGCGCAGGTGCAGGCGATGTTCGGCGCGGTTAAGACCGCGCTTTTGCGTCTCTTCCACGGCGTTGATCATCTTTTCCAGATTCTCCAGCCGATCGCCGCCGTCGCGTACGTCACCAATCGCCACCGCATCCAGCACGGTGGTGATGCCGCTGGCAACCATCAGCGCGTCGTGGCTGCTCATCGCCGAATGGGCGGGCCAGTCCACCTTCGGCCGTGGGGTGAAGAATTTATCCAGATTATCGGTGTGCAGCTCAATCAGCCCTGGCAGCAGCCAGCCGCCTTCGCCGTCCATCGCTTCGGGCAAATGGCTTCGGGTTTCGGCATACGCGCGGATCGCGCCGTCGCGGATCTCAATCGAGCCGTCGATGACCTCATCTTCCAGCACCAGCCTGACGTTATTGATAATCATACGTTTGTCCCCATCGGGTGCAGCCTGTCCGCCACGCGGTTGCGAACGCTCTCGTCGTGGAAGATCCCGACGATCGCCGCGCCGCGCGCTTTGGCCTGTTCGATCAGTTCCACCACTGCCGCGCTGTTTTTGCTGTCGAGCGAAGCGGTGGGTTCATCAAGAAGTAAAATCGGGTAGTCGACGATAAACCCGCGAGCGATATTCACGCGCTGCTGCTCGCCGCCGGAAAAGGTCGACGGGGCAAGATGCCAGAGGCGCTCGGGCACATTGAGGCGCGTCAGCAGGCTGGCGGCTTTGGCGGCGCAGGTTTCGCGCGGCACGCCGAGATCCAGCAGCGGCTGCATGACCACATCCAGAGCGGAGATCCGCGGGATCACCCGCAGAAACTGGCTCACCCAGCCGATCGTCGAGCGGCGGACTTCCAGCACCTTACGCGCGGGGGCCTGAACCAGGTCGACCCATTCATCGGCATGGCGAATATGAATGTGCCCCTCGTCCGGCAGATAGTTGGCGTACAGGGAGCGCAGCAGGGTGGATTTTCCGCTGCCGGAGTGGCCGTGCAGCACCACGCATTCGCCGCTGTTCACCTTCAGAGAGGCATTTTGCAGCACCGGCAGACGCACGCCGTTTTGCTGGTGGAGCACAAAGGTCTTACTTACGTTTTCTACGTGGATCATTTTGGCCTCGTGGCGTTTTCTTGCCGGGTGGCGCTTCGCTTACCCGGCCTACAAAGTACGGCGTTCGTTTTGCCAGGTGGCGCCCTCAATTCTGCAACACGGATGACACCAGCAGCTGGGTGTAAGGATGGAGCGGATCGTCGAGCACGCGGTCGGTAAGCCCACTTTCCACCACCTGACCCTGCTTCATTACCAGCAGACGGTCTGCCAGCAGGCGAGCGACGCCCAGATCATGGGTGACAATCACCACCGCCAGGTTTAGCTCCACCACCAGACCGCGCAGCAGGTCGAGCAGGCGCGCCTGCACGGAGACGTCCAGCCCACCGGTGGGTTCATCCATAAACACCAGCTTCGGGTGGGTGACCAGGTTACGGGCGATCTGCAGGCGCTGCTGCATGCCGCCGGAGAAGGTGGTGGGCAAATCGTCGATGCGCGAGGCGGGGATCTCCACATCGGTCAGCCAGCGCTGTGCGGTTTCCCGGATGTTGCCGTAGTGCCGCGCGCCGGTCGCCATCAGCCGTTCGCCGATATTGCCTCCCGCCGAGACCTGACGACGCAGCCCGTCCAGCGGATGCTGATGTACCACGCCCCATTCGGTGCGCAGCAGGCGGCGACGTTCAGCCTCGCTCATGCCATAGAGGGAGGCGCCCTCATACAAAATCTCGCCGTTCTGCGGGGCCAGGCGCGCGGAGATGGACTTCAGCAGGGTGGTTTTACCCGAGCCGGATTCACCGACAATTCCCAGCACCTCGCCCGGCCACAGCTCGAACGAGACGTCGCTGAAGCCTTTGCCCGGCGCGTATAGGTGGGTCAGGTTATTCACTGAAAGCAGCGGTTTCATTGGCTGTTCGCCTCGCTCTGTTGGCGGCAGTAATCGGTGTCGGAGCAGACAAACATCCGTTTGCCCGTATCATCCAGCACCACTTCATCCAGATAGCTGTGCTTCGAGCCGCAGATGGCGCACGGCTCGTCCCACTCCTGCACCGTGAACGGGTGGTCATCGAAATCGAGACTCTCCACGCGGGTGTAGGGCGGGACGGCGTAGATGCGCTTTTCGCGCCCGGCACCGAACAGCTGCAGGGCAGGCATCATGTCCATTTTCGGGTTGTCGAATTTCGGGATCGGCGACGGATCCATCACGTAGCGCCCGTTGACCTTCACCGGGTAGGCGTAGGTGGTGGCGATATGGCCGAAGCGGGCGATATCTTCATACAGCTTCACCTGCATCACCCCGTACTCTTCCAGGGCGTGCATGGTGCGGGTTTCGGTTTCGCGCGGCTCGATAAAGCGCAGCGGCTCCGGGATCGGCACCTGGAAAATCAAAATCTGATCTTCAGTGAGCGGCGTTTCGGGAATGCGGTGGCGGGTCTGGATAAGCGTCGCATCTTCGGTTTTTTCGGTGGTGTTGACGCCCGTCACGCGCTTAAAGAAGTTGCGAATCGACACGGCGTTGGTGGTGTCGTCGGCTCCCTGGTCGATGACCTTCAGCACGTCTGACTCACCGATGACGCTGGCGGTAAGCTGAATGCCCCCGGTGCCCCAGCCGTAAGGCATCGGCATTTCTCGACCACCAAACGGCACCTGATAGCCGGGGATAGCGACCGCTTTCAGGATGGCGCGGCGGATCATGCGTTTGGTTTGCTCGTCCAGATAAGCAAAGTTGTAGCCGCTTAGGTTAGCCATTTTCACGCTCCCGTTGCAGACGTTTCAGCAGTTCCAGTTCGGCCTGGAAGTCAACGTAATGCGGCAGCTTGAGGTGCGAAACAAAGCCCGCCGCCTCGACGTTATCCGCATGGGCCAGCACGAACTCTTCGTCCTGTGCCGGGCCGGAAATCTGTTCGCCGTAGTCCGGCGCCTGAAGGGCGCGGTCAACCAGCGCCATCGCCATGGCTTTACGCTCGCTCATGCCAAAGACCAGCCCGTAACCGCGGGTAAAGTGTGGGGTGTCGTCGTCAGGTGCGACAAAACCATTCACCATTTCACACTCGGTCATTAGCAGTTCACCGACGTTCACAGCAAAACCCAGCTCTTCGGGGATGATTTCGACGTCGAGATAGCCGCTGCGGATCTCCGCCGCAAACGGGTGGTTACGCCCGTAGCCGCGCTGCGTTGAATAGGCCAGCGCCAGCAGATAGCCTTCGTCCCCGCGCATCAGCTGCTGCAGGCGAGACGAGCGTGAACAGGGGTAAACGGGAGGCGTGCGGGTGATGTCGTCGGGTTGCGCTCCGGTCTCTTCTTCAGCCTTTGCCAGACCCTGCTTCGCCAGCAGGCTAAAGACGTGCGGAGATGCTTCCTGCCCTGTCTCCGTGGTGCTGAGCGTCGGCGTTTCGCCGTTCGCCAGCAGGGTGAAATCCAGCAGGCGGTGGGTGTAGTCGTACGTAGGGCCAAGGAGCTGGCCGCCGGGAATATCTTTATAAACGGCGGAAATTCGCCGCTCCAGGCGCATTTCTGCCGTATTGACCGGCTCGCTCACCGCCAGGCGGGGAACGGTGGTGCGCCAGGCGCGCAGCAAAAAGATGGCTTCGACGTTGTCGCCGCTGGCCTGCTTCAGCGCCAGCGCCGCCAGCTCGCGGTCGGCGACGCCGCCTTCGGTCATCACCCGATCCACCGCCAGGTTCAACTGCTGCTCAATCTGGGCGACGCTCAGCTCGGGAAGCTGTTCATCACCCCGTCGTCTGTGCGCCTGTAGCGCATGGGCGGCGACGATGGCCTTCTCGCCCCCTTTGACGGCAACGTACATCAGCACACCTCCACGTGGGTGGTTCGCGGGATCGCCAGCAGGCGCTCGCCGCAGGTCAGGATCAGGTCAATGCCCAGCGGGAACGGATGCGGGCGTTCGGTCAGCTCATGAATAATGCACTCCGGCAGCTGTGGCGCGACCATGCGTTCGTCGGCAATCCCCGCCCCGGTCAGGCGCAGCATGCGACCACCGCTCAGGCTGGTGACCTGCAGGATCAGCGTGGCGCTGGTCTCCGGTGCTACCGCGCTGCCTTCACTCAGGGCATTGAGCTGCTCATGGCTGATTTGTTCATCGGCAACGGCAAACACCGCCTGACGGGGCTGCTCAACCAGCGGGGCGTTAGTGTGAAAACGCAGATTCTGGCTGGCGATGTCATTGGATAACGTCCCCGAAAGCCACACCGGGGTATCGTTGTCGGCGAGGGTCAGCAGTACGCTGGTGGTCGCCAGGTTCAGCGGCAGCCAGCCCTGGGAGAGCTGATGCAGGGAGACAATCACGCCAGGCTCGCTCATGGCTTTCAGCAGGCGACGAAAACTGTGTTGGGCATCCTGGACGGCCAGGGTAAAAGCGGGTTGAAGCGTCATGCGTTATCTCCGCGAACAAGCGTAAAGAAGTCGACCCGGCTGGTATTGACTTGCGCCTGACGTGCGGCAGTGCGCGCGGCGAGGTCGGCTTCCAGCGGGGCAATCAGGGTTTCCATCAGGGTCTGGAAATGGGGTTGTTCCTGCAGCAGGGCGTCGATCACCGCGCAGCGCTCGGCGTGCGGTTTATCGCGACCGAGCACGTAGCTGTAACCCAGCGTGCCGCTGCTCAGACGAATGACCGCGCGGGTGAGGGCGGCATCACCGGCGAAAAAGCGCTCCCCGGTACCGCCCATTCTTGCCTGGATCTGTACCAGGCCAATTTCCGGCGCGCGGAGCGTTTCATAGTCTGGCGTCAGGTTAAGCGCGTTCATGCGGATCGCCAGTGCAGCAGGCTGGCTATGGGCCAGGGCGCGCATCCAGCGCTGACGGGTGGAGGTGTCGAAATGCATTCAGTGCTCCATGGTGAATTCAATCATGTCGGCGCGGGTCAGGCTGACGGAGTACTCCGTTGCGTTGATCTCGCCGTCACGGTGGTTGAGGGTGCGCACGCAGAGCAGCGGAGCCATGTTGGGGATCTCCAGCACCTTGCTCTCTTTCGCCTGCGCGCGGCGGGCGCTGATACGCGTCTGGGTACGTTTGAGCACAAGACCCGTGGCGTCCTGCAAAAAGTCATGCAGTGAACCGCTGGAGAAGTGTTGCAGCACCGGCCAGAGGCTCAGGTCGCTGAAGTAGTGATCTATCTGGCAGACCGCCACGCCATTGACCCGGCGCAGGGTGCGCAGATGCACAACGTTGTCGCCCTCCTGAATACCCAGCGCATCGGCTACATGGCTGGAGGCCGGACGCAGCACGGAGAGCAGTTTTTCGCTGGTGGGATGGCTTCCCTGGTCGAGCAGGTTCTGACTAAAGCGCGCCTGGGCATTGAGCGGGTAATCGAACGGGCGCATCAGCACCAGCACGCCGACGCCCTGACGGCGCTGTACCCATCCGCGCTCAACCAACTGATCGATGGCGCGACGCAGGGTGTGGCGGTTCACTTCATAGCGGTCTGCAAGCTGCTGTTCGGCTGGCAGGTAGTCTCCGCAGCGATAATGGGTGCGCAGCTCCACTTCGAGCTTTGCTGCAATCTCTTGCCAGCGGGTAGGGTAACTGGTCGGATGTCTGGATAAGTGCATACCAATCAAAGCCTCGCTTCTCAGATGAAGTGCTTACGCAAACGTTGAGAGAGGAAATCCAGCAGGCTGACGGTGATGATGATGAGTACCATCAGGGCGCAGGTTTGCTGGAACTGGAAACCGCGGATCGCCTCCCACAGGGTGACGCCGATGCCGCCTGCGCCGACCATGCCGACGACGGTGGCGGAACGGACGTTAGATTCGAAGCGGTAGAGCGAATAGGAGATCAGCAGCGGCATGACCTGGGGCAGCACGCCGTAAAGGATCTCTTCAATTTTGTTGGCGCCGGTGGCGCGAATACCTTCGACCGGGCCGGGTTCAATGGCTTCCACGGCTTCGGAAAGCAGCTTGGAGAGCACGCCGGTGGTGTGGATGAATAGCGCCATCACCCCCGCGAACGGCCCCAGACCCACGGCGACCACGAACAGCATCGCGAACACCATTTCGTTAATGGCGCGGCAGGCGTCCATCAGGCGGCGCATCGGCTGATAAATCCACCACGGAACGATGTTTTCCGCGCTCATCAGGCCAAACGGAATGGAGAGGATGACGGCCAGGGCGGTCCCCCAGACGGCGATTTGCAGGGTGACAGCCATTTCGCCGAGATAGTCCTGCCACTGGCTAAAATCGGGCGGGAAGAAGTCGGCAGCGAAGGTGGCCATGTTACCGGCGTCTTTAAACAGCAGCAGCGGATCCATCTCCGCGCCCTTCCAGGAGATAACCAGCACCGCCAGCAGGATGGCCCAGCTAAATAGCGAGAACCAGCTGCGTTTCGGCGGTGGGAGGGTGATGGTTTGCATGTTGACTCCTTTGTGTATTCTCCCTCTCCCCGTGGGAGAGGGAGAGGGGACTTAAGTTACTGCACCGCTTTATTCACACTGGTCATTGCACCAAGCGCGGCGGTCAGGCGGTCCAGGTCTTCCAGCTGGGCCTGAATAGCTGCCACTTTGCTGGTCTTCTCCTCGTCCTTAAGCCCCTTGTTGTCCTTCACGCCCTGCATCTCTTTAAACAGCGCCAGCTGGCGAATCGGGACCAGCTGCAGGTCGCTCGACGGGCGGAACGGTGCCCAGCCCAGACGCGTCAGCACGGCTTTCTCTTCCGGCGTTTTGCCGTAGGTCATAAAGAAGTCGTACACCTTGTCCTTGGTGCTTTCAGAGAGGTTTTTGCGCCAGACAATCGGGTCACCCGGGATAAGAGGGGATTTCCAGATCACCTTCAGCTCTTTCAGCTTGTCCGGTGCGGAGGTCTTCAGCTTGTCGAGGTTTTCGGTGTTGTTGGTGGCGACGTCCACCTGCTTGTTGGCCACGGCCAGGGCGTTGGTTTCATGGCTGGCATTGACGGTGCGCTTGAAGTCGCTGGCAGAGGCATTATTTTTGGCGAAGACGTAATAGCCCGGCATCAGGAAGCCAGAAGTGGAGTTCGGATCGCCGTTGCCGAAGGTCAGTTCTTTGCGTTTGGCGAGCATATCGTTGAGGTTATTGATCGGGCTGTCTTTGTTGACGATCAGCACGCTCCAGTAACCCGGAGAGCCATCGGCAGCAACGGTCTGGGCAAAGACCTGGCCGTTTGCACGATCCACCGCTTCCATGGCGGAGAGGTTGCCATACCAGGCGATGTCCACTTTGTTAAAGCGCATCCCCTGGATGATGCCCGCGTAATCCGGGGCGAAGAAGGCGTTTACTTTGATCCCCAGTTTGTTTTCCATATCTTTCAGGAAGGGCTCCCACTGAGGCTTCAGGTTCTGCTGTGATTCCGTTGAAATAATGCCAAAGTTCAGCGCTTTTTCCTGCTCCTCGGCGTACGCAGGGCTTAACAGGGTGCTGATGCTGAACATGCTGGTGAAAGCCAGCGCGGCAACCGTTTTATAGCTCATTTCCATTCCTCGTAGTGGGGACGTTATGCAGCCTTCGCGTTCTCTTCGACACGGTTAATGCTGCGGTAGAGATGGTCAAAACGTTCGTTATCAAACTGGTGGCTTGCGCCATCAAAGAACACATGTCCCTGACGCAGGGCGACAATGCGCTCGCAGTAGCGCAGGGCGTAATCCACCTGATGCAGCGTCACCACCACGGTGATGCCGTCGTTCTGGTTAATGTCATGCAGGGTTTCCATCACGATGCGGGCGGATTCCGGATCCAGCGAGGCGATGGGCTCGTCGGCAAGGATGATTTTCGCTTTCTGCATCAGGGCACGGGCGATGGCCACGCGCTGCTGTTGTCCACCGGAGAGGGTGGAGACGCGCTGATGGGCGAAGTGTGCCATGCCTACGCGGGTGAGTGCCCGCAACGCCTCTTGCTTCTGTAACGGGGAGAACCAACGCAGACAGGTGCGCCAGAATGGGGTGCTGCCGAGCGCGCCAATCAGCACGTTCTCCAGCACCGTCAGTCGATTTACCAGATTAAATTGCTGGAAGATGCAGCCTGTCTGCGCGCGGCTTTTGCGGATATCCCGCGCCAGTCGCCCTGCGCGCTGTACGGTGTTGCCCAGCAGTTCGACGTGGCTTTCCGGGATGCTATCGCCGGTAATCAGGCCGCTTAAGTGACGCAGAAGGGTGGATTTACCTGAACCGGATGGCCCCAGCAGCGCTACCATGTCGCCCTGCTGGACGGTCAGATCAACGGCATGCAGAGCCTTGTTGTGATGAAAGGTCTTGCTCAGTTTCTCTACGCGGATGACGGTTTGCATATGCTGGGCCTCACAATAAATGTGGCCTCATGCTGGCGCATCAATATGACATTTGGGTTAAGTGCAGGTTGCGGGAGTTTGAAGAGTTGAAGTGAAAACGATGACAATCTTTCCAGGCCCGGTCAGCGCAGCGCCACCCGGGGTTGTTGCCGGATGCGCTGCGCTTATCCGGCCTACGAACTTTGTTGCTGCTTAACGACGTTAATCATCCACGGCACGCCGTATTTGTCGGTGACCTTACCGAAACCGTGCGCCCAGAAGGTCTCCTGCCAGGCCATTTCAATATTTCCGCCATCCGCGAGATTGTCGAACCAGCGTTTGCCTTCATTGACATCCTGTGTGTCGAGAACCAGCGTGAATCCGGCATACTGCGCCTTACTGCCCGGCGGCAGGCCATCGCTCATCATGATATCGCTGCCCGCAATGCGAACGTTGGAGTGGGCTATAGCGGAGTCCGGGAACTGCATGCCAGACGGGCAGCCTTCTTCGCTGCTCTCGCTTTTTGGCATTTCGCCGAAGGTGATTTTATAGAGGAGTTCTGCGCCGACGGCCTGCTGATAAAAGGCGGTTGCCTCTGCACAGTTGCCGGCGAAAGAGATGTAGGGACTTAACGGCATAATCTTTACCTCACGTAAGAAAAGCCCATTAAGTGTAGTGGGTGTGTGCCCGGTAAGCGAAGCGCCACCGGGCGGGTAAATCAGTTCTTTTTCACAAACTCAGATTTCAGTTTCATTGGACCAAAACCGTCAATTTTGCAGTCGATATTATGATCGCCTTCAACCAGACGGATATTCTTCACTTTGGTCCCGATCTTCAGCATGGAAGAGCTGCCTTTAACCTTCAGGTCTTTGACGACGGTGACGCTGTCGCCATCTGCCAGCAGGTTACCGTTAGCATCTTTTACAATCAGCACGTCAGCATCCTGTGACGGCTCTGCGTCGTTCCATTCGTGGGCGCATTCCGGGCAGATGAACATGCCATTATCTTCATAGGTGTATTCAGAATTGCATTTCGGGCAGTGTGGAAGTTGCATCGGGGGTATCCTCAAAAAAGTGCTTAACACGCTGGAAAGTGCCAGCAAAATGACGGCAGAGCGCCGAAAAAGAGGGCAAGTATAACGCAAATCCACACGATTGTCGGTGATATTGTTTAATAAAAAAAAACCGAAAAGCGTGTTGCGGGTGACACTTTCTGTCAGTCGGTTAAGCGATGCTAACGCCATTAACGTGTTGGGAAGAATTGACACTGAATATATCGAATATTTTATTGCGGCAAATTGCTACGTTCCGCCATTTCGGATAAGGTGAAGCGACACATTGTTATTTATCGCCGGTTTTCGTCGTCGTACATCTGTTATGACGCTGAACCATTCCCTCTCTTTTTAGGTGGGTAAATAATGATGATATATCCTGAAGTTTCTTAAAAATGGGCTACGCTTTTTATCTTTTGACTATCAGGTCAGGAGAAAAGCTTTTCACGCCATGCAAGGATAGCGATTTATTTCTGATTGTCTTCAATCAGTTATATTTCGGTGAACATGTTTTCCACACGTGATCATATAAGCCGAAAAACATAATTAAAACCCGGTGGCTTAATAAAAGTAATAAATTTGCGTTAAGGAAAGGCTTTTATCATGCACACACAGACAATTTTTGAATTAAGCCAGGAAGCAGAACGGTTGCTACAACTCGCCCTGCAAAACCTTGATACCTTGAAATCAATGCCGATAGCGATGCTGGAGAGTACCGCGACGGCCATTACGGGTGAAAAGAACAACGTTTTACCTTTGCATTTTAGCGCGCGTGGTGTCGAAGCACAGCAGGCGATGCTGAATAGTGAATTGCGCAAAATAACCCGTCTGGAAATGGTGCTGGCTATTGTTGGAACCATGAAGGCGGGGAAATCGACCACCATTAATGCGATTGTGGGCACCGAAGTATTGCCCAACCGCAACCGTCCGATGACGGCGCTTCCGACCCTTATTCGTCATACGCCGGGCCAGAAAGAGCCGGTACTGCATTTTACGCATGTCTCTCCCATTGATGATTTGATCCAACTGCTACAGAAAAAGCTCTGCGATGACGATCGCGGTAAGCTGGCGCAGCGTCTGGAAATCGATAAAGACATGAATACGCTGCTGGAGAGAATTGAAAGAGGCGAGGCTTTCGAGAAGCACCACCTTGGGGCGCAGCCGATATTTCATTGTCTGAAAAGCCTGAACGACCTGGTGAGGCTCTCTCAGGCGCTGGATGTGGCCTTCCCATTCTCTGAGTACGCGGCGATAGAACATATACCGGTGATTGAGGTGGAGTTTGTGCATCTTGCGGGTCTGGATGCGCACCTGGGGCAGCTGACGCTGCTGGACACGCCTGGGCCAAATGAAGCCGGGCAGCCCCATCTGCAAAAAATGCTCACCGAACAGTTGTCCCGCGCCTCCGCGGTGCTGGCGGTGATGGACTATACCCAGCTCAAATCGATTTCTGATGAAGAGGTTCGTCAGGCCATTTCGGTAGCGGGAAAATCGGTGCCTTTGTATGCGCTGGTGAATAAATTCGACCAGAAGGATCGCAACAGCGACGATGAAGAGCAGGTCAGGGCGATGATCTCCGGGACCTTAATGAAAGGGAACATCTCTCCGGGACAAATTTACCCTGTTTCGTCGATGTGGGCCTATCTGGCAAACCGCGCCCGCTATGAGATGGCGAACCATGGGCAGCTACCGGATCACCAGGAACAGCGCTGGGTACAGGACTTTGCCGAGGCCGCGCTGGGGCGTCGCTGGCGTACGGCGGACCTGGACGATATCGAACATATTCGTCATGCGGCTGATTTGCTGTGGGAAGATTCGTTATTTGAACAACCTATCCGCAAACTGATTTACGCCGCCTATGCCAATGCGTCGTTATTTGCGCTGCGTTCGGCGTCGCATAAGCTGCTCAACTATGCCCAAAATGCCAGAGAGTATCTCGATTTTCGCTATCAGGCCCTGACGGTGGCCTTTGAATCGCTGGAGCTGAATATTACGCGTCTTGAAGAGGATATGGCTCTGTTGCAGACACGGCAGCGCGTGGCCAGCGAAGAAGTCAAACACGAAGTGGAGCAGGCCCTCCACGCCACTGACGATTTTATGGCGTTGCAGAAAGGAGCCCTTCAGCAGGCGATTGGCCATATCTTCAACAGCCACACGCTACTTGATTTGGCAGGTATTGATCCGCTGAATCATCGGCAGGATGCGCCGGAGGCGCTGACGCAGCTGGTGCTGGATGATGAAAGGCAGGCGCAAACGGTACTGAACAGCATCCGCTCCGCCTGCGAGCAGGTCATGCTGGACGCACAGACGAAAATCAGCCGGGAGCTGGCGCTTCGCTTCGATCAGCTGGAGTCTACGCTGGCGCGTTCGCTGAATGAGGCGATGCGGCCCATTGAGCTGCGTATTAAAGAGCAGCTCAGCCATGCCGGTTTCCGGGCGCGGATCAGTTTCCCGGCATTTCAGGCACATCAGCTGAACTTCAATACGCGGGCGCTGTTTACTGATGCCATCGCGGAGGATACCCGTCCGGCAGGCCAGCCATCGGCTGCGGGAAGTGTACGGGAAACGGTGTCGCGCTGGCTGAACAATCCTGGCTGGGGCTGGGAAGATTATGTGGCGACGCGCACGCGATACGTTATTGATATTGCGCAGCTGCATGACAAGTTTATGCAGCATATTGATCAGTTTTGTGAACAAATCCGTAAAGCTTTAACCGCGCAGGTCGATGTCTCTGTTACGGCGGGTATGGCAACGTTCTTTGCAGAATTTTCGTTATGCCTTGCCGGGTTACAGGAAAGCTTGCGTGATAGCCTCGCAGTCCGTCAGCAAAATGAGCATTCGACCCGATCGCTCAGCCAGCTGTTGAAACAAAGTATCACGACTGCGACGTGGATTCAGGAAGATACCCGACTGTTACGCGATGATATTCAAACTCTTTTCGCGGCAGAGCAACCATGACAACACAGCTACTGGACGGTCCCGGGCGGACGCTGGAGTGTATCCATCCTAAATTTATGGTCGATCTGGTCCAGGGGGTAGACGCGCCGCGTCATACCCATCTGGGGCCGCAACAGCTGCAGTTTCGTGAGCGTTTGACGCAGGAGATCATGACGCACACCCGGCTGCGACCGTGGGCAATGGCGGGAATGCTCAACGAAAATGCGGCTCTGCGCCTGGGGCTGGCGGAAAAGCTGGCCGGCATGCTGGATCCGGGGCATCTCGCGCTGACGCGTATGGCCGATAAACTGGTTGCCCTGCGCCAGCAAACCTCTCTGCGTACGCAGCCCTCGCCGGGCCTGGTTCAGCAGTACGCTGAACTCTCTTCCCATTTTCTTCAACGCGCAGTCTATAAAGAAAAGGCGTTGTCCCAGCGTGGGTTAACGGTGCAGGCGGGCGATCATAGCGAGCAGATTTTTACCCGCTGGCGGGCGGGACACTATGATGGCTGGTCGCTGGCCGGGCGTTGCTACATTGTGCTGGAAGAGTTGCGCTGGGGAGCATTTGGCGATGCCTGTCGTCTGGCGAATGCGGACGTGGCGGCAATGCTCAAGGATAACCTGCGCAGCATGGCGGCAAATTATCTGGCGCAGGGGATCAATGCTTCTCCCACTACCCGCCATTTTTATCATCAATGGCTCACAACCCCCTCAACGCCGGGGAGCATCGATCATAAAGATATGCTGGGCTGGCTGGGGGACTGGTGTCAGGCGGACAGCCACCCGGTGAGCTGGTCAGTAACCCAAAACTGGCAAACGGTCGCGCTGGGTATGCCGAGACTCTGTTCGGCAAAGCGGCTGGTGGATGGGATGGTGGAAGAAATTTTTGGTTGAACCCCTCACCCGGTGGGGAGAGGGGCCGGTCTTATGCGGTGCGTTAATGATGAAGCTCTACCGCTTTCGGTTCTGTATCCGGCTCGGGGAGATTGCCGAAGCGCTTCGCATACAGGGCCGTGATGATGGGCACCAGAATGGCGGTGACGATCACGCTGGCGGCAACCAGCGCCGTTGCCGAGGCCGCAACCGGTTCGAAAGCCGGGTTAATCTGGGCAATGATTACCGGATTCGCCACGGCGGCCCCGGCGGCTGAAGAGGCGGCTACACCTGCCGTTCCGTTTCCTCCGCCAATTACGCGATCGGCAATGATCAGCGGAATGCCGGTGATAATGATAACAGCCACGCCCAGGACAATACCCAGCAGACCGGTATCGAGGATCACCTTCAGGTTAATGGTATTCCCCAGCGCGAAGCCGAAGAACGGGATCAGCACCGGCGTGGCTTTGCTGAAGAAATCGCGCAGATCGTGGTCCAGATTCCCCAGCGCAAAACCGATCAGGAAAGGCAGGATCGCGCCGACAAAGTGGTGTGGTTCAAACGAGGCCAGCCCCGCCGAGCCCAGAATCAACATCGTCATCAGCGGACCGGACTCCAGAGACATCAGCACAAAGGCGCCAGACTCCTCTTTTGTGCCGTACTGGTTCATCAGGCTGGCATAGAGCCCACCGTTAGTCATATCCATCGCGGAGACAATGGCCAGAACGGATAATCCGGCGAAGAATCCGGTCTGAATGCCATTCTCCGGAATGAACAGTGCACAGACCATTGCCACAACCCAGGCAACCGCAATTTTCGTTATAACCAGCGTTCCGGATTTACGTAATACGGTGCCCGTTGCCCGCAGGTTAATAGATGCTCCAATACAAAAGAACCAGACGGCCAGAATGGGCACGGTTCCCGTAATCATTCCTTTTGTGAAACCACCAAAATAAGCACCGGTATCAGGTGCCAGGGTATTCAGAATGGCGCCAAGCACCAGAGGAACCAGCATCATCCCGCCGGGGATGCGTTCTATTGTGGCTTTAATCTTCATGTACAACCCTCACATCGTGTCCCGCGTGGCGGACGGAATGCTATCGAAAATAAAATCAACAAATTCAGTTAATTGAAAGGATGCTTAGCCTGGCGCTTCGTTATCCTTTCAGGGAAATTAATCGCGCGCTCTTGATTCATGCCGCTCAAAAGCCCGCTGGACGTTGCGTGCGGATTTATCATGCGATCATTGGAATGATGATTCAATGAAAATAAAACAGTGTTTTAGTTATCTCTATCACATATTCGGCGTAAATATTCGAACCGCGTTTTAATATTTAAAATTTATGTAAATCTGATGTGACGCAGTATGGTTTTGAGAATTGTTGTGCAGGCGATAATAACGTGCGTGAGCATGTTCTTTTTTGGTGGATAAGAAAGAGCTGATGGGCGGCAATTGACAAATATTGAACTCAGTTGACGATACGGAAAAATATATGTGAAGTTGATCACAAATATAAACGCTGGTAGGGTAAAAAGGTCATTAACTGCCCAGACAGGCGTCAACAGGTTCGGTTGTATCGACGTAAAACGTCAATGTAAGTAAACCTGCTACGCTTGAATAAGGCGATTCGCATGGAGCGGATCCCCGTTTCACGGTTCACCAGATGGCCGGTGAAATGGACAGGGCTGAGTCTACGAGGAAAGCTATGCTTAGAAGGAAAAAGATTAAACCCATCACGCTTCGCGACGTCACCATCATCGATGATGCAAAACTGCGTAAAGCGATCACTGCCGCCTCGCTCGGTAATGCGATGGAATGGTTCGATTTTGGTGTCTACGGCTTCGTGGCCTATGCGTTAGGTAAAGTGTTCTTCCCCGGCGCCGACCCCAGCCTGCAGATGATTGCCGCGCTGGGTACGTTCTCGGTTCCCTTCCTCATTCGCCCGCTTGGTGGTCTGTTCTTCGGTATGCTTGGTGATAAATATGGTCGTCAGAAGATCCTGGCAATCACCATTGTCATTATGTCGATCAGTACATTCTGTATCGGCCTGATCCCGTCTTATGCTTCGATTGGCATCTGGGCGCCAATATTGCTGCTGCTCTGTAAGATGGCTCAGGGATTCTCCGTAGGGGGAGAATATACCGGTGCCTCGATCTTCGTTGCAGAGTACTCCCCGGACCGTAAACGCGGCTTTATGGGAAGCTGGCTGGACTTTGGTTCCATTGCCGGGTTCGTCATGGGGGCGGGCGTGGTGGTGCTGATTTCAACCGTGGTTGGTGAGGCGAATTTCCTTGAATGGGGCTGGCGTATTCCGTTCTTCCTCGCGCTGCCGCTGGGGATCATTGGCCTGTACCTGCGTCATGCGCTTGAAGAGACGCCTGCGTTCCAGCAGCACGTTGATAAGCTCGAGCAGGGTGACCGCGAAGGTCTGCAGGATGGCCCGAAAGTCTCCTTTAAAGAGATCGCGACCAAACACTGGCGCAGCCTGCTGGTCTGTATCGGCCTGGTGATCTCCACGAACGTGACTTACTACATGCTGCTGACCTACATGCCGAGCTATCTGTCGCATAACCTGCACTACTCGGAAGACCACGGTGTGCTGATCATTATCGCCATCATGGTGGGTATGCTGTTTGTGCAACCGATTATGGGGCTGTTGAGTGACCGCTTTGGCCGTCGACCGTTCATTATTCTGGGTAGCGTTGCGCTGTTTGCCCTTGCTATTCCGGCATTCATTCTGATTAACAGCAATGTGCTGGGCCTGATTTTTGCCGGCTTGCTGATGCTGGCGGTGATCCTCAACTGCTTCATCGGGGTGATGGCCTCTACACTACCGGCCATGTTCCCGACGCATATTCGCTACAGTGCGCTGGCGGCGGCCTTTAACATCTCGGTTCTGATTGCCGGTCTGACGCCGACGCTTGCCGCCTCTCTGGTGGAAAGCACGCAAAACCTGATGATGCCCGCTTATTACCTGATGGTTATCGCGGTGATTGGTTTGATTACGGGTATTACCATGAAGGAGACGGCGAACCGTCCTCTGAAAGGGGCGACGCCTGCGGCATCGGATATTCAGGAAGCGAAAGAGATCCTGCGCGAGCACTACGATAACGTCGAGCAGAAGATTGAAGATATTGACGCAGAGATTGAAGAACTGCAGAAGAAACGCTCCCGACTGGTGGACCAACATCCACGCATCAACGAGTAATCAAAAAACCCGCCGCTGGCGGGTTTTCTTTTATTAGCATCCTGCGGCGATGTAATCGCCATTGGCGCTGATGGGGATCACCGTCAGGAACAGGATGGTCGCAAACAGGATCAGAACAATCCCGCCAGCAATCTTGACCGCCGGAACCAGCCACTTCAGCGAGGCGCCGCCGCCAAACCAGGCGACCGTGCGCTCCCGGGCGTAACGCACGGCCAGCGATAGCCCCATAATCGATAGCGCGGTTCCCAGCGACATGGTCATTACCGCGGCCATTCCCCAGGTGACGATGCCCAGCGCATTCGAAAACATCAGGATCATAATGGCCCCACTGCACGGACGCGCGCCGATCGCCAGAATTACACCCAGACGGGTTTTCCAGTCACCCTGCGCAAGGTCTGCCCCTACGCCGTGATGGCCGCAGCCACAATGTTCATCATGCTGGTGAAGGGGCGTGATGGCGGAGATTGCCATCCTGCGCGGGCGCAGGCTTTTCAGCGCCTGGTAAATGATAAACGCGCCGAATGCGCCAATGAGGACCGCGCTAATCTTCTCGACATACCAGCGGCTGGTACTGATATCCCCGGACGCCAGGTTAAACCCCACCGCCAGAATAAAGACAAACAGAATGGCGCTGACGCCCTGCAGCATACTGCCAAAAAAAGGCACGACCCGGGCAGCCAGTTCGCTCTCTTTATTTGTACTGAGATAGGTAGTGACAATGAATTTGCCGTGCCCCGGCCCGATAGCGTGAAGTACGCCATAGAAGAACGCGCCGGTTAATAGCCATAAGCCACCGCTGTACTGATGGTTATTAAGCTGCAACAGGTACATCACCAGATAACGGTGCAGGGTGATTTGCGTAGCAAGACACCACTGGATGAAAGACCCCCAGTGTGCGTGCAGAGTGAAGCCCGCAATAAGGAGTAGCAGCGTCATGAGGCCAGCGCCAGGAATGCGCCAGTCTCGGGTGAGGCGTTGTGTGATCATGGATATTGTCTGTCAGGGAAAATATTTGCCAATAGTATAGTTGATTATCCCCCTCAATCCGTGGGTTCTTATGAAGCTTACGCGTTGTATTGTGGATAAGTCTGTGTGTAAAAGGGTATAAAGCGGGGTTTTGCTGGGGAATACAGCAGTCAGTCATCTTTTTGCAACTTTTCGGTTGCGGTCGCTCGGGAACTCCCTATAATGCGCCTCCATCGACACGGCGGATGTGAATCACTTCACAAACAACCCGGTCGGTTGAAGAGAAAAAATCCTGAAATTCAGGGTTGACTCT
>NZ_JBLKBZ010000039.1:0-18605 GCF_047530935.1 Enterobacter sp. 03-F-07-AD-ECC
GATACCAATGAGCGCAATGTTTTCCATGATAGTTCTCCGAATGAAAGCCTGTCCTCAGCATAGTACCGGGAAGGAGGGAGTGACCATCTCATTAAAAACAAACCGCGAATACCCCTGAGATAACCACCAACAATAAAGCGTCAGCAGTCACTTTATAACAATAAAACCGGCCACTATGTCCTTCCTGTTCATCAGGAGGGAGGCCTTTCTGTACCTGATACATGGACAAATTATGAAAAGAATCATTACTGTACTGATCGTGTCGTCTGTGTCCTGCCCGATATTTGCCGGGGCTTATGTCGAAACCCGCGAAGCATACAATACGGCCTCTGAGCTGCACGAGGTGATCCTGCGTGCAGGCTATAACTTCGGTATGGGCGCGGGGCTGATGTTCACCAATGCCTATAACGTGGGGAAATGGGATGAGCTTAAGCACAGCTATAACGAAATAGAGGGGTGGTATCCGCTCTTTAAACCCACCGACAAGCTCACCTTCCAGCCCGGCGGATTGATTAACGACAGCAGCGCAGGATCGGGTGGTGCGGTCTATTTAGATACCAATTATAAATTTACGGACGGGTTCAACCTGACGTTCCGCTATCGCTATAACCATAACAATTACGATACGCCGGACTATAACGGGCAGATGGATAAGAACGATACGCACGAGTTTGCTAACTACTGGAATTTCAAAGTGACGGATGCGTTTTTTTATACCTTTGAACCGCACTTTTTCCAGCGGGTGAATGATTACCACAGCAAAAATGGCAAAGATCATCACTGGGAAATTACCAATAAATTCAGCTACAAGATCGACAAAAACTGGCTGCCATATCTTGAACTGCAGTGGCTGGACAGATGGAATGATTACAACCGGGAGCAGTACCGGATTCGCCTGGGATTGCGGTATTCGTTCTAATAAAAAAGCCGCTGAGCAATCAGCGGCTTTTTACTGCCGGGCGGCGCATGCGCTTACCCGGCTAACGGATTGACCGTATTACTCTTCTTTCGCACCGCGCATTGCACGTTTACGATCGTTCTCGGTCAGGTGACGTTTACGGATACGGATAGACAGTGGAGTCACTTCTACCAGTTCGTCGTCATCGATGAATTCCAGAGCCTGCTCCAGCGTCATCTTGATCGGTGGAACCAGAACCGTTGCTTCGTCAGTACCGGACGCACGCATGTTGGTCAGTTTCTTACCGGTCAGGCAGTTTACCGTCAGGTCGTTAGAACGACTGTGAATACCGATGATCTGGCCTTCATACACTTCAGCACCGTGACCCAGGAACAGCTTACCGCGATCCTGCAGACCGAACAGCGCAAACGCAACCGCTTTACCCTGACCGTTAGAGATCAGCACGCCGTTGTTACGCTGGCCCACTTCGCCCGGACGTACGTCGTCGTAGTGGCTGAAGGTGGAGTACAGCAGACCGGTACCGGAAGTCATGGTCATGAACTCAGAACGGAAGCCGATCAGGCCACGGCTTGGGATCACGTAGTCGAGACGTACGCGGCCTTTGCCATCTGGATTCATGTTTTTCAGGTCGCCTTTACGCTCACCCAGAGCCTGCATCACAGAACCCTGGTGCTGCTCTTCAACGTCCAGCGTTACGTTTTCGAACGGCTCTTGTTTACGGCCGTCGATTTCGCGGAAGATAACTTTCGGACGGGAAACCGCCATCTCGAAACCTTCACGACGCATGTTTTCGATCAGAACAGACAGGTGCAGTTCACCACGACCGGATACGCGGAAGGCATCAGCGTCTTCCGTTTCTTCAACGCGCAGCGCAACGTTGTGCACCAGCTCTTTGTTCAGGCGGTCAAGGATCTGACGAGAGGTAACGAATTTACCTTCTTTACCACAGAACGGAGAGGTGTTGACGTTGAAGAACATGGTTACCGTTGGTTCATCAACAGACAGGGCTGGCAGCGCTTCCACGTTCTGCGGGTCGCAGATAGTGTCAGAGATGTTCAGCTCGCCCAGACCGGTGATCGCGATGATATCGCCCGCTTCAGCCAGATCGCTGTCGATACGCTCCAGACCCAAGTGAGTCAGCACTTTGCCCACTTTACCGTTACGGGTTTTGCCTTCGCTATCGATGATAGTAACCTGCTGGTTCGGCTTCACTTTACCGCGTTTGATGCGGCCGATACCGATAACGCCAACGTAGTTGTTGTAGTCCAGCTGGGAGATCTGCATCTGCAGAGGACCATCAAGATCAACATCCGGAGCCGGTACGTGATCGACAATCGCCTGATACAGCGGGGTCATGTCTTCCGCCATATCTTCGTGATCCAGACCTGCAATACCATTCAGCGCCGAAGCGTAGATGATAGGGAAGTCCAGCTGCTCGTCGGTCGCGTCAAGGTTAACGAACAGGTCGAACACCTGATCAACAACCCAGTCAGGACGTGCGCCAGGACGGTCAACCTTGTTGATAACAACAATAGGCTTCAGGCCATGGGCAAATGCTTTTTTGGTCACGAAACGCGTTTGCGGCATTGGGCCGTCAAAGGCGTCAACCACCAGCAGCACGGAATCCACCATGGACATCACGCGCTCAACTTCACCACCGAAGTCGGCGTGCCCTGGGGTATCAACGATGTTGATACGGTAGTCATTCCATTTGATAGCGGTGTTTTTCGCGAGGATGGTAATCCCACGCTCTTTCTCCAAATCGTTGGAGTCCATCACACGCTCTTGAGTTTCGGCACGTGCATCAAACGTACCGGATTGCTGCAGCAGCTTATCAACCAGGGTAGTTTTACCATGGTCAACGTGCGCGATGATGGCGATGTTACGCAAATTTTCGATCACAACTTTGCCTCAGGCATTAGAAATAGCGCGTTATTGTACACGGATTAATCGCACTACAAAACAGGATCACAAACATCCCCCGCAAACAAGTATTGCAGAGATGCTTTGTGATCGCTTTCACGGAGCGTAAAAAGGGCACTTTAACGAAAATTGCACCAATATGGTGCTCAGTGTTCACACTGAAGCACTATACTGGTGCAACATAACCATTGTGGTGCAGCACTTTTGCACTATGGTGCGCATGATAACGCCTTTTTGGGGTGTTTTAAAAGTTGGCACAGATTTCGCTTTATAAAAATACGGCAAAAAGATGGCCTCATAGCCACCTTGATAGAAGTTGAAGACCTCGTTACCACGACGACAATGACCAATCTGGAGAGTTAAGTATGTCCGCTGAACACGTTTTGACGATGCTGAACGAACATGAAGTGAAGTTTGTTGATCTGCGCTTCACCGATACTAAAGGTAAAGAACAGCACGTCACTATTCCTGCTCATCAGGTAAACGCCGAATTCTTTGAAGAAGGCAAAATGTTTGACGGCTCCTCCATTGGTGGCTGGAAAGGCATTAACGAATCTGACATGGTTCTGATGCCAGACGCGACCACGGCGGTCATTGATCCGTTCTTCGAAGAGCCAACCCTGATCATCCGTTGCGATATCCTCGAGCCAGGCACGCTGCAGGGCTACGACCGTGACCCACGCTCCATCGCTAAACGTGCAGAAGAGTACCTGCGTTCTACCGGCATCGCAGACACCGTTCTGTTCGGGCCAGAGCCAGAATTCTTCCTGTTCGATGACATTCGTTTCGGTGCCTCTATCTCTGGCTCCCATGTGGCTATCGACGACATCGAAGGTGCATGGAACTCCTCCACCAAATACGAAGGTGGTAACAAAGGTCACCGTCCTGGCGTGAAAGGCGGTTACTTCCCGGTTCCTCCGGTCGATTCTTCACAGGACATCCGTTCCACCATGTGTCTGGTGATGGAAGAGATGGGCCTGGTAGTTGAAGCTCACCACCACGAAGTGGCGACTGCTGGTCAGAACGAAGTGGCAACCCGCTTCAACACCATGACCAAAAAAGCGGACGAAATTCAGATCTACAAATACGTTGTGCACAACGTTGCACACCGTTTCGGTAAAACCGCGACCTTCATGCCAAAACCAATGTTTGGCGACAACGGTTCCGGTATGCACTGCCACATGTCCCTGTCCAAGAACGGTACCAACCTGTTCTCTGGTGACAAATATGCAGGTCTGTCTGAGCAGGCGCTGTACTACATTGGCGGCGTAATCAAACACGCTAAAGCGATCAACGCCCTGGCGAACCCAACCACCAACTCTTACAAGCGTCTGGTCCCAGGCTACGAAGCACCTGTTATGCTGGCTTACTCAGCGCGTAACCGTTCTGCTTCTATCCGTATCCCGGTGGTGGCTTCTCCTAAAGCGCGTCGTATCGAAGTGCGCTTCCCGGATCCAGCAGCTAACCCATACCTGTGCTTCGCAGCACTGCTGATGGCCGGTCTGGACGGTATCAAGAACAAGATCCACCCAGGCGAAGCGATGGACAAAAACCTGTATGACCTGCCGCCAGAAGAAGCGAAAGAGATCCCACAGGTTGCAGGCTCTCTGGAAGAAGCCCTGCAGGCACTGGACGCAGACCGCGAATTCCTGACTGCGGGTGGCGTGTTCACTGACGACGCTATCGATGCTTACATCGCCCTGCGTACTGAAGAGAACGACCGCGTGCGCATGACTCCGCATCCGATTGAATTCGAACTGTACTACAGCGTTTAAGTTACAACGGGTTTCGCGCCACCCTTCAGGCGCGGCCCCGAAAGCTTTTTTTTGTTGCCGTGGAAACTTTCAGCCCATCTCCGGATGGGCTTTTTTCTCCACCAACAACCTGATCTCACGCGCTTTTTACGACGAAAAAGCTATACTGCACTAAATTAGTGCAACCAACTCCAGGAGACTGCTGAATGGCAACTGGCACGCTGCCCGATGCTGGGCAGATCCTCAATTCGTTAATTAACAGCATTTTGCTGGTCGACGACGAGTTGGCTGTTCATTACGCCAACCCGGCGGCGCAGCAACTGCTCGCCCAAAGCGCACGCAAACTGTTTGGCACTCCGCTGCCAGAATTATTGAGTTATTTTTCGCTGAACATTGGCCTGATGCAGGAAAGTCTGCAGGCCGGTCAGGGGTTCACCGATAACGAAGTGACGCTGGTGATCGACGGGCGCTCGCATATTTTGTCGCTTACCGCGCAACGTCTTCCTGAAGGGCTGATCCTGCTCGAAATGGCACCGATGGACAATCAGCGCCGACTGAGCCAGGAGCAACTTCAGCATGCGCAGCAAATTGCTGCCCGCGATCTGGTGCGGGGCCTGGCGCATGAAATCAAAAACCCATTGGGCGGATTACGCGGGGCGGCGCAGCTGTTAACCAAAGCGCTGCCGGACCCTGCGCTGGCGGAGTATACCAACGTCATCATTGAGCAGGCCGACCGTCTGCGTAACCTGGTTGACCGCCTGCTCGGGCCGCAACAGCCGGGTATGCACGTCACCGAAAGCATTCATAAAGTGGCTGAACGGGTGGTGAAGCTCGTCTCAATGGAGCTGCCGGAGAACGTTACGCTGGTGCGTGATTATGACCCCAGCCTGCCGGAACTGGCGCACGATCCGGACCAGATTGAGCAGGTCCTGCTGAATATTGTGCGTAATGCGCTGCAGGCTCTGGGACCGGAAGGCGGCGAAATCATTTTGCGTACCCGTACCGCATTCCAGCTCACCTTGCATGGCGTGCGCTATCGGCTGGCGGCACGCATCGACGTTGAGGACAACGGGCCGGGGATCCCATCTCATCTGCAGGACACCCTGTTCTACCCAATGGTCAGCGGTCGCGAAGGCGGTACCGGGCTGGGATTATCCATTGCCCGCAGTTTGATCGATCAACACTCTGGAAAAATTGAATTTACCAGTTGGCCGGGACATACCGAGTTTTCGGTTTTCCTGCCGATTAAAAAATAAAGGTGACGTTTATGCAACGAGGGATAGTCTGGGTAGTCGATGACGATAGCTCCATCCGTTGGGTGCTTGAACGCGCGCTCACAGGGGCGGGATTAAGCTGCACGACGTTTGAGAGCGGCAGCGAAGTGCTCGACGCACTCACCACCAAAACGCCGGATGTTCTGCTGTCGGATATTCGTATGCCGGGTATGGACGGGCTGGCGCTTTTAAAGCAGATCAAACAACGCCACCCTATGCTTCCGGTCATCATAATGACGGCACACTCCGATCTGGATGCCGCCGTTAGCGCCTATCAGCAAGGGGCATTCGACTACCTGCCCAAGCCATTTGATATCGACGAAGCGGTCGCGCTGGTTGAGCGCGCCATTAGCCATTACCAGGAGCAGCAACAGCCCCGTAATGCGCCCGATTTCGGCCCTACCACGGACATCATTGGCGAAGCACCGGCGATGCAGGATGTGTTTCGCATTATTGGCCGTCTGTCGCGTTCGTCCATCAGCGTACTGATTAATGGCGAATCGGGCACCGGTAAAGAGCTGGTCGCGCACGCCTTACATCGCCATAGCCCGCGGGCAAAAGCGCCGTTTATCGCCCTGAATATGGCGGCTATCCCGAAAGATTTGATTGAATCCGAACTGTTCGGCCATGAAAAAGGCGCCTTTACCGGGGCAAATACCATTCGTCAGGGCCGCTTCGAACAGGCTGACGGGGGGACATTATTCCTGGATGAAATTGGCGATATGCCGCTGGATGTTCAGACCCGTCTTCTGCGCGTGCTGGCTGACGGACAGTTTTATCGCGTGGGCGGGTATGCGCCGGTGAAAGTGGATGTACGCATTATTGCCGCGACACACCAGAACCTGGAGCAACGCGTGCAGGAGGGAAAATTCCGTGAGGATTTATTCCATCGCCTGAACGTCATCCGCGTCCATCTACCGCCGCTACGTGAACGTCGCGAAGATATCCCTCGCCTGGCGCGTCACTTCCTGCAGGTCGCCGCGCGTGAACTGGGCGTAGAAGCCAAACAGCTTCACCCGGAAACCGATGCCGCCCTCACCCGCCTGGCCTGGCCGGGTAACGTGCGTCAGCTGGAAAATACCTGTCGCTGGCTCACCGTCATGGCCGCCGGACAGGAGGTCTTGATTCAGGATCTGCCGGCTGAGCTGTTTGAAGCGACCGCCCCTGAAAGCAGTACGGGCCATGCGCTGCCGGACAGCTGGGCGACGCTGCTGGCGCAATGGGCCGATCGCGCGCTGCGTTCCGGTCATCAAAATTTGCTCTCTGAGGCGCAGCCGGAGATGGAACGCACGCTGTTAACCACCGCGCTTCGTCATACGCAGGGCCATAAACAGGAAGCAGCCCGCCTGCTGGGATGGGGACGTAATACCCTGACGCGTAAGCTTAAAGAGCTGGGAATGGAGTAATCTTCACCGCTGTGTAAAGATTACTAATTGAGCGCAAATTGCCGTTATTTTGCGCTTTACTGTGTCGATGAGTTTTGTATGATCGTGCCCGGAAATTGGGGGTGAACATCATGCTGGAAACATTAGTACATATGCTCTCTAGCGGAGCCGCAGAAAGCCACACGCCGCAAACCGCAGTTGCTGCAGTGTTGTGTGCGGCGCTGGTTGGTCTGTTTAGCTAGCGGGTAAAAATGTAAAAGCCGGGTGGCGGCTTCGCCTTACCCGGCCTACGTTTCATGCTTTTGCGGCTTAAATCACCCGCGAGAACTGCTGCATACGCGCTTTCTGCCGAAGGTAAGCGTCAAAGCACATGCAGATATTACGAATCAATAAACGTCCTTTCGGCGTGACCTCAATCGCATTCTCCGACACATCCACCAGCCCGTCCTTCGCCAGCGGCGCCAGCAGCTTCAGGTCTTCTGCAAAATAATCGCTAAAGTGCAGATCCCACTGCGACTCAACGTCGCTGAAATCGAGACGGAAGTTGCAGATAAGCGCCTTAATCACATCACGACGAATGCAGTCGTCACGTGTTAACGCGATGCCTCGCCACAGCGCGTTGCCCTTTTCATCCACCTGCTGATAGTAGAGCTTCAACTCTTTCTGGTTTTGCGCGTAGCAATCGCCAATCATGCTGATGGCGGAAACACCCATCCCCAGCAAATCGGTATCGCCCTGGGTGGTATAGCCCTGGAAATTACGGTGCAGTACCCCTTCGCGCTGGGCAACAGCCAGCTCGTCATCCGGACGGGCAAAGTGATCCATACCGATAAACTGATAGCCGGTCTCGGTCAGCAAGGTAATGGTTTCCTGGAGAATATCCAGTTTCTGTTGAGCAGAAGGCAGATCGGCATCTTTGATTTTGCGCTGCGCAGCAAAGAGCGTCGGCAGATGCGCATAGTTGAATACGCTCAGGCGGTCCGGGTTAAGTTCAGCCACGCGTTTCAGCGTAAAAGCAAAGCTCTCCGGCGTCTGCTTTGGCAGGCCGTAAATCAGATCGATATTGGTTGAGGTGAAACCAATTTCACGCGCATGGTTGAGTAAGGCAAAGATAAATTCTTCGTCCTGTTCACGGTTCACCAGACGCTGGACCTCTTTATTGAAGTCCTGAACGCCCATACTCAGGCGATTGAAGCCTTCGGCACGTAAATGATCCAGCACATCCAGCTCAATTTCACGCGGATCGACCTCGATCGAGATTTCGGCGTCGTCATTAAAATGGAAATTGCCGCGAAGAAGCGCCATCAAACGGCTGATCTGCGCTTTATTCAGATAGGTTGGCGTACCGCCGCCCCAGTGAAGCTGGCTGACGTGACGGCCAGTAAACAACGGCGCGCGGTGTAAAATTTCCTGCTCCAGCGCATCCAGATACTGATCGGCTTTATGCTGCTGACGGGTGACAATTTTATTGCAGCCGCAGAAGTAGCAGAGCTTATGGCAGAACGGAATATGGACGTAGAGCGACAGCGGGCGTTCTGGATAGCGCGCGACGGCCTGCTGAAAATCACCCTCACCGAAGGCATCGGAGAACTCCAGCGCGGTGGGGTATGAGGTGTAACGCGGCCCGGAATAGTTATATTTCTGGATCAGGGCCAAATCCCAGTCGATAGATGGTACAGACATGCTCACTCCTTCCGTTGGTGTCGCGTTCGTATACGGCGGCCCGTTCTGGCCCCGTTGCGGACCATCATTCGGGTGCGCAGCCACTTCTGTCGCCGCGACAACCGCCGTAGTTTAACGAATAACCACACCAGATAACATATAACCGGAAGGGTTATAAGCAGGACTATCGTTCCTGCCGGGTGCAAATGTTAGTTTCCACCCTTCAGAAGACGCATCATATCTTCCTGCTTTTCGTCTTCTTCTTCATCTTCGTCATCGTCGTATGACAGGCCCAGCTTCTGCATCAGTTCGTCGATGCGATCCAGTTTGGCATCCACCCAGGACTGCTCTTCAGCGGTCAGGGTTTCACCCTCTTCAAGACGTTCCAGCAGCGCGTCCAGGCGCTCATCGTTCTCCAGCAAATCCAGCTCAGCCTGCGGTGAAAGCATAGGTTTCTCGCTCTTTGGTTTGTGCTGCTTAGTGACCGGGGTGTCTGTCACGCCCAGTGGAATGGGAGTTTTACTGCCGATACGTGGATCTTTCTGCGGCTTATTTTTAGCAGAAGCGCCAGATGCACCGCCACCGTTTGCACGGCTACCCGCAGCATGACCGCGATGTTTTTTTTCGCGTTTGCGATCGCGCGCTTCCTGGTTCAGTTCTTCGCGCGTTTTGCGGCGTGCTTTGGCAGGGCGTTTCGCGCCCGCTGCGGAGGTCGGTTTTTTCATGATGTTTTATCTTTAAGTCGTTTTCTTCAGTATAGAATTGCGGCGAAATCTAGCAGAAAGCAAGCAAAGAAAAAAGGCGACAGAGCAATCTGTCGCCTTTTTTCCTGACTCATAACCCTTAACGGGTCAGACATTCCGTGTTTGCCTACAACAAACCCTGTTTATCCGTTGGCTGATACCGTCCGTGATACGGTTCCTTTTCCTGTTAAAACGCCTCCAGGCGCTGGTCATCCTGACAATCCTGCGTCTTCGCCTCCTGGCGCTCCTGACCCTTATCCCTAAGTCATTATCCTGTTGGCATCCCCGCCTTGACGCACACTTTACCTTGTTCATTTAAACTAACAAGCAACGAAAGGGTACAAAAACGGATTTTCAGATAATCACTCAATATTAATCTTATGATTTAAAACAGTTTGTATTTTTTTACACCTGCGATTTCTCTGAAATTTCTCATAACATCTATAGCCGATGTCTCACATCGGCCAGGGCTTAAGCCTACAGACCAGGTGCAATCAAAAAAGCCTTTTGCCTGCATTAAGGTATAATCCCCCGCAGATTACGATTTTTGGAGACGACCACGTGACTACCTGGAACTACCAACAGACGCATTTTGTCACCAGTGCGCCCGATATTCGCCACCTGCCCTCTGATACCGGCATCGAAGTGGCCTTTGCTGGCCGCTCGAATGCGGGGAAATCCAGCGCACTGAATACGCTGACCAATCAGAAGAACCTGGCGCGTACCTCAAAAACACCTGGCCGTACCCAGCTGATTAACCTGTTTGAAGTGGCCGAAGGCAAACGCCTGGTCGATTTACCGGGGTACGGTTACGCGCAGGTACCGGAAGAGATGAAGATCAAGTGGCAGCGCGCGCTGGGTGAATACCTGGAAAAGCGCATGTGCCTGAAAGGCCTGGTGGTGCTGATGGATATTCGCCACCCGCTGAAAGACCTTGATCAGCAGATGATCGACTGGGCTGTGGCAAGCGATATTGCCGTTCTGGTGCTGCTGACAAAAGCGGATAAGCTGGCGAGCGGCGCGCGTAAAGCGCAGGTGAATATGGTTCGTGAAGCGGTACTGGCATTCAACGGTGATGTGCAGGTTGAGGCGTTCTCCTCGCTGAAAAAGCAGGGTGTGGATAAGCTGCGTCAGAAGCTCGACAGCTGGTTCAGCGAGCTGGAGCCCGCAACAGAAGCGGAAGAAGAGTAATACCGGGCGCGGCCATGGCCGCGCTTTTTTTTGTCCGAAATTTTCTTTGCCGCAATAAAAAACGCCCCAGTCATTACTGACTGGGGCGGCTAAAATATTCAGCCAAATCCGATTACGTGAAGTAAAAGGTCTGAAAGATAGAACATCTTACCTCTGTACCCTACGCCGCTAACTCTACCCCTTTTTTTGCTGCAGAAAAAGCACTTTTTGTAGTTTTTTTTCATTCTTTACATAGGGAATTCTAATGATCGTCACAAAACGCACGTCGTTATGTTGCTAACTTACATAAAAAGCGCGTTATTCGCCGAACCATTAGTGAGCCTGATCCCAGTTTTCACCACTTCCCACTTCCACCAGCAACGGCACATCGAGTTTCATGCTGTTTTCCATCAGTTCGTGGATCGTCTTCGACACGCTATCAAGATCGTCTTTGTGCACTTCGAACACCAGTTCATCGTGTACCTGCATGATCATTTTCACGCGCGGTTTCTCTTTTTCCAGCCAGGCATCCACGGCGATCATCGCGCGCTTGATGATGTCAGCTGCGGTTCCCTGCATCGGGGCGTTGATTGCAGCACGTTCTGCCCCGGCACGGCGTGCCGCGTTGCTGGATTTAATGTCGGGTAAGTAGAGACGACGACCGTCCAGGGTTTCAACGTAGCCTTTTTCCTTCGCCTGCGCGCGGGTGCGTTCCATATATTCCAGTACGCCCGGATATCGCTCGAAGTAGAGATCCATATACTTCTGCGACTCTTTACGCGGAATATTGAGCTGGCGTGAAAGACCGAAGGCGCTCATGCCGTAAATCAGGCCGAAGTTGATTGCTTTCGCGCTGCGGCGTTGCTCGTTTGTCACGCTGTCCAGCGGCAGACCAAAGACTTCCGCAGCGGTTGCCCGGTGGATGTCCTTCCCTTCGGCAAAGGCCGTCAACAGGCCCTTATCACGCGAGAGGTGCGCCATAATGCGCAGCTCGATTTGCGAGTAGTCAGCAGAAACAATCAGATAGTCATCAGGTGCAATAAACGCCTGACGAATGCGACGCCCTTCTTCATTTCGTACCGGAATGTTCTGCAGGTTCGGATCGGTCGAGGAGAGACGTCCGGTGGCCGCCACAGCCTGATGGTATGAAGTATGCACACGACCCGTTTTCGGGTTGATCATCAGCGGCAGCTTATCGGTGTAAGTCGATTTCAGCTTTGCCAGACCACGGTACTCCAGAATGACTTTTGGCAGCGGATAATCCAGCGCCAGCTCCTCCAGCACCTCTTCAGAGGTGGACGGTGCGCCGCCAGGGGTTTTCTTCAGCGGTTTGATCCCCTGCTTTTCAAACAGGATGGTTTGCAGCTGTTTTGGTGATGAGAGGTTAAACGGCTCACCGGCAAGCTCATGCGCCTTTTGCTCCAGTTCGGTCAGACGCTGGGCGAGTTCGCCCGAGTGGTTATGCAGTACCGTCGGATCGATTTTTACGCCATTGCGCTCGATGCGTGAAAGAACAGGTACCAGCGGCATTTCAATGTTCTGAAACACATTCAGCGGCCCTTCGTGCTTCTGCAGTTTTGGCCACATTTTCAGATGCAGCTGCAGCGTGACGTCGGCATCTTCTGCCGCATAGCGTCCCGCCTCTTCCAGCGCTATCTGGTTAAAGGTGAGCTGATTTTTGCCCTTACCGGCAATCTCTTCAAACGTGATGGTTTTGTGCTTCAACCAGCGGTCAGACAGGGAGTCCATATCATGACGACCTGCTACGCTGTCCAGAATGTAGGATTCCAGCATGGTATCAAACGCGATACCGCGCAGCTCAATACCGTAGTTTTGCAGAATACCGCGATCGTATTTGAGGTTTTGCCCCACCTTCAACGCGTTGTCGTCTTCCAGAATCGGCTTCAGCAGTTCCAGTACGCGTTCGCGAGAGAGTTGCTCCGGTGCGTCCAGGTAATCATGCGCGACGGGAACATAGGCAGCGATACCCGGCTCTGTCGCAAAGGACAGGCCCACCATATTGGCGGTAATGTTATCCAGGCTGTCGGTTTCCGTGTCGAAAGCAAACACCGGTGCTTTTTTCAGTTTCTCGATCCAGGCAACCAGCTGTGACTCTTCAAGAATGGTTTCGTAGTGCTCAAAAGAGAGCGCTGCGGCTTCTTCTTCAGCCTGATCGTCGGCATCAATGACAATCGTCTCTTTTGGCTTCGCAGCCGGTTTGGCGCCTTTTGCCTGCAGCCATTTACCGGCTTCCACGTCGGTGGTCCAGCGCTTAAATTCGTATTTCTTAAACAGGCTCAGCAGGTCATCCGCAGATGGTTGTTGCACCTCAAGCTGCTCACATCCCAGTTCCAGCTCAACATCGGTTTTAATCGTCGCCAGCTTATAGGAGAGATAAGCCACCTCTTTATTGTCTTCCAGCTTCCCGGCCATGGTTTTTGCGCCACGGAAGGAGAGCCCGGCGATTTTGTCAGACTCCGTATACAGCGTATCTAGCCCGCCCAGTCCCTGAAGGAGTGCCTGTGCCGTTTTTTCGCCAACGCCTGGCACGCCTGGGATGTTATCCGATGAGTCGCCCATCAACGCGAGGAAATCGATAATCAACTCTGGCGGCACGCCATATTTTGCGACCACCTCTTCAGGGCCGAGGATGGTGTTGGTCATGGTGTTAATCAGGGTGATCCCTGGCGTCACCAGCTGCGCCATATCTTTATCACCAGTACTGATGAGAACCGGACGGCCCATTTTTTCGGCTTCACGCGCCAGGGTGCCAATGACGTCATCCGCTTCAACACCAGAAACCGCCAGCAGTGGCAGCCCCATCGCTTTCACCATCGCGTGCAGCGGCTCAATCTGCGCACGCAGATCGTCAGGCATTGGCGGACGGTGAGATTTGTAATGCTCAAATAACTCGTCGCGGAAAGTTTTGCCTTTCGCATCAAAAACGACTGCCGCATGGGTTGGCTGATACTGAAGGATCAGGCTACGCAGCATGTTAAGTACACCGTACATCGCGCCGGTGGGTTCCCCTGCGCTATTGGTCAGAGGAGGAAACGCATGATACGCCCGATACAGGTAAGAAGAGCCGTCGACGAGAATAAGAGGGTTTTCTGGGATCTGAACCATAATGTCCGTGCCTTTAATCAATTTATAACTAAAGGATGCCACAGAAGGATGAAAACATCAGTTATTAGCGCCTGATACAGGAAAAGATTTTACGATCGTGAGGATCGCTCGCAAAATTTAAACTGTGGATAAGTTTGTGAATACTTTCACTTCATATGACTAACAAAGGCAAAAAAAACGTAAAGAAACATAATTATCATCTATTTATCAAGTAGTTATACGAGAATAATGAATTATATTGCTAGCTAATGAGAATATAGCATATGTGGATATATGCCCGGTTTGCTGCGTAATAGTAGTGAAATCTTCTGCAGTGAGATGCTGCCTGTCAACTCTCCGTATGAAAGCCCCATTATTTTGTCTGATTTCTGATAAAATCAGCGCCCTGCACCGGATAGTCGGTCGCTAACTTACAGCTAACCATTTGAAAAAGCTCATCATGTCGAGATTGCTCGCTGCAATAACATTACTGTTAAGCATCATTTTAACTATTCTGGTAACGATCGCCTGTTCTGTACCGATCATCATCGCCGGGATAATTAAACTGCTGTTACCTTTGCCTACGGTTTGGCGAGCCGTGTCGGCGTTTTGTAATTTCATGATGTACTGCTGGTGCGAAGGGTTGGCCATCCTGCTGCGCCTGAATCCTCACCTGAAGTGGGATGTTGAGGGTCTGGAAAGACTCAACAAAAAGAACTGGTATCTGCTGATCTGTAATCACCACAGCTGGGCCGACATCGTGGTGTTATGTGTGCTGTTCCGTAAGCATATCCCGATGAACAAATACTTCCTGAAGCAACAGCTGGCCTGGGTACCGTTTATCGGCCTGGCCTGCTGGGCGCTGGATATGCCGTTTATGAAACGCTATTCGCGCAGCTATTTGATTCGCCACCCGGAGCGGCGGGGTAAGGATGTGGAAACGACACGTCGTTCCTGCGAGAAGTTTCGCGCACATCCGACAACGATTGTGAATTTTGTCGAAGGCTCGCGGTTCACAGAAGAGAAGCGTCTTCAGACTCGCTCCCCTTATCAGAACCTGCTGCCACCCAAGGCGGCGGGTATTGCCATGGCGCTTAACGTGCTGGGGGCGCAGTTCGATAAATTACTGAACGTGACGCTCTGCTATCCGGAAAACGACAAGACGCCTTTCTTCGATATGCTCAGCGGCAAGCTGACGCGTATCGTGGTTCGTGTCGATCTGGTGCCAATTGATACCGAACTGCATGGGGATTACGTTAACGATAAGAACTTCAAACGTCGTTTCCAGCTTTGGCTTAATACGCTCTGGAAAGAGAAAGACGAGCAGATAGAGATCATCAAAGCTTCAAACAAAAACGCCGGTCATTGACCGGCGTTTTTATATCATTGGGTTTACTTCTTCTCGACCAGGTATTTCACGGTGTCTGCGTACTGCTGTACAAAGATATCCATGCTGCTGGTGTCCATGCCCTGCATGTTCAGCTGATATTTGCCGTTAACATACATCGCCGGAACGCCCTGGAGCTGCAGATCGGCTGCGGCTTTTTCCTGTTGAGCAACCAGCGATTTCACGACAAAGCTGTTCCACGCGGCGTCGTAGTCTTCACCTTTCACGCCTGCGTCAACGAACACTTTACGAATATCTGCTGTGGTCTGGACGGTCTGGGTTTTCTGCACCGCTTCAAACATAGGGGAGGTGATCTTATCTTCCACACCCAGCGCAATCGCAACCGCCCACGCCTGAGTCAGGTCTTTACCCAATGGGCCCAGGAACTCAACGTGGTATTTGGTCATTTTGGTGCCTTCCGGCAGCTTTTTCTTCACGTTGTCAGCAACATGCAGCACCTGCTCAAACTCATAGCAGTGTGGGCAATAGAACGAGAAGAACTCGAGAACCTGTGGCTCGCCAGCGACGGGCTTGTCCAGCGTGATGTACTGTTTGCCGTCGGTAAACTGTGCAGCAGAAGCGCTAAATGCCAGAATCATACCTGCCAGCGCCAGCCAAATTTTTTTCATGATTAACTCTCTCCTGGGTGTGTCCAATTAATACATCGGCGTTAGTTGCAGTGGGGGTTCCTGAAGAACCTTAACCTGCTCAGTAAATGTGGATATCTGGCTGCGCCAGTAATCCTCTCCGGTAAGCCACGGGAAATTACGAGGAAATGCGGGATCATCCCAACGCCTGATTAACCATGCGAGATAATAAACAAAACGCATCGCACGTAAAGGTTCTATCAGGGCAATTTCGTCTGAATTAAAAGGGCTAAACTCTTCATAGGCTTCAATAATCGTTTCAAGCTGCATACGTTGCTCGGCTTTGTCGCCGTTGAGCAACATCCACAAATCCTGCACCGCTGGCCCCATCCGCGCATCATCGAGGTCAACAAACAGAGGGCCATCGCGCCAGAGAATATTCCCGGCATGACAATCACCATGCAAACGCAGGACAGAAATATCATCGCGCCAGCAGGCTTTTACCGCCCCAATAAGTTTATCCGCCGCACTGAGAAACGCGTCCTTTAACGCAGAGGGAATAAGCGCTGAGGTTTCGAAGACCTGGCGGGGCTCAATAAGGTATTCCTGAATACCGATAGTCGGGCGGGCAATAAACGACGTTTTACGTCCCGTCTGGTGGATGCGTCCCAGATAGCGGGCAACCCACTCCATTTGGTCGATATTATCCGCTTCAAACTGGCGGCCACCCAGACTGGGAAATACAGCGTAATAGAACCCTTCGTGCGTAAGCAGCGTTTGGTTATTGAATTTTATCGGTGCGGCAACAGGAACTTCATCATTCAGTAAATCGTGAGCAAACTGATGCTCTTCCTGAATTTGTTCAGCGGACCAGCGCTTGGGGCGATAGAACTTAACAACGAAGCGCTGACGATCCTCGTCCTGGAATTGATAGACGCGGTTTTCGTAGCTATTTAGCGGGGTTAGCCCGGAATCCACCCGAATACCCTGCTCAAACAGCGCATCCATAATGGTATCCGGGTGTAATGTCTGGAAAGTAAAAGCCTGGTCGTTCATCCGATCATCCGGAAATTATACGAATGATTCAGGATATCATCTTGTGGCGATTTCGGTGCCGCCGCTTACAAGCTTTTACTCTTTAATTACGCCTCGGGCGCGCAGCAATGCGGTTTTAAAATCTTCCTCATAATCTTTCTGAATACCAGGAATAACAGCATCTTTGGCAGAGTCACGCATTTTGAGGTGATAGATCAGGATGTCGTCAGAAAGGTTTGTCAGTTCACCTTCAAAACCTGACTCTTTCGCCAGTTTCTGTAAAAATTGCATCAGATTCAGCTCTGGCTCTTTTTGCCAGGCTGGCTGGAGGAGTTCAATGACTTCATTCAGACGTTTACATTTCATGGTGGTGCTCCTTTCATTTAGAGTGACACGTTAGCAGGGTCAATCCCACAATAAAAGAGGCGATATTCGTGAATCCGGGTCAGGAAATCATCGGAGTGGTTCTGGCGGGTGGCAGGGCAACGCGCATGGCGGGAAAAGATAAGGGGCTTCAGCAGCTTAACGGTAAGCCACTTTGGCAGCATGTTGCTGACACGCTTGCAGATCAGGTTGCGGCAATGGCCATCAGTGCCAATCGCCATATCGATATTTATCAGCGCAGCGGATACCCCGTTTATCAGGATACTCTTGGGGATTACCCAGGACCGTTGGCCGGCATGCTCTCGGTCATGCAGCAGTCTGAGGCAGAGTGGTTTGTTTTCTGCCCGTGTGATACGCCGTTTATTCCCTCCTGCCTTGTGGAGCGTCTCGTGCAATTTCGTGATGGTGCACCGGTTGTCTGGGTGCATGACGGTGAGCGCGACCATCCTGCTATTACGCTGATTCATAGATCATTAGTTCCAGCGCTGCAGGATTACCTGACGGCGGGAGAGCGAAGAGTCATGGTGTTTATGCGTCAGTCAGGCGGCCACTCCGTTGATTTTAGCGACTGGAAGTCTGCCTTTGTGAACGTGAATACGACGGAAGATTTACAGACCATGCAGGAGAAATAATGACGCCTGTTTTAGCTATCGCCGCCTGGAGTGGTACCGGGAAAACGACGCTGCTTAAAAAGCTGATACCCGCACTTTGTGCCAGAGGCATCCGCCCAGGGCTGATTAAGCATACCCACCACAATATGGACGTCGATAAACCGGGTAAAGACAGCTATGAACTGCGTAAGGCAGGTGCCGCGCAAACCATGGTGGCAAGTCGTGAGCGGTGGGCATTGATGACGGAAACGCCCGATAAAGCACCACTGGATCTCGCGTATCTGGTCAGTCGGATGGATCACTCCACGCTTGATCTGGTGCTGGTTGAGGGGTTTAAGCATGAGGCCGTTGCAAAGATCCTGCTGTTCAGAAGCGATGCCGGGCATGATGTTAGCGAGTTAACGCTGGATGAGCATGTCATTGCGGTGGCCAGCGATGTCGCTCTCGATGTTGAGGTTCCGGTGCTGGATTTAAATGATGAGGATAGAATTGCTGAGTTTATTGTGGGGTGGGGTGCGGTCTGATGCCCTCTCCTGCAGGGAGAGGGTGAGAGTGAGAGAGAAAACAAAAGCAAAAAACCCCGCACCTTACGGTACGGGGTTCTTCTTATTTGATGCCTGGCAGTTCCCTACTCTCACATGGGGAGACCCCACACTACCATCGGCG
>NZ_JBLKBZ010000003.1:0-446382 GCF_047530935.1 Enterobacter sp. 03-F-07-AD-ECC
CAATCATTCGGACTCCAACGACTAGTCTAAAAACTAGTATTAAGACTATCACTAACTTAAGTGATACCAACTGTCTGGAGATTCAGGGGGCCAGTCTATCCTGCGTTTCCATGTACTGCCACACTTCACCAAAGTTTTCAGCGGCAGTGGGGTCCGGTAAATCACGATTCGGGCCACACGCGGACAGTTCTGCCCACATGTGGTGCCATTCGGGACTGTCCGGTCTGACAAGACAGATCGCGTTAACGGTATGGTTGAGCATAGAAAAATCCTTTGTTTGTGGACGAGAGGATTTCTCTCCGCAGGGAGAAAATCCCCTGCGGGTCAGGTATCAGTGGTCAGAAATCAGCGTCGTGGCTTTCCATCGTCAGAAAGGCCTCTTCATCTTTAATGGCAACCTGATAAAAAAAATCCCAGGCTGCTTTATCGATGCTTTCTGCCAGACGACAGAGGCTGTCATAGAATGTTACCCATGAGTCAGGTATGAGTTTCCGGACAGACAACTCAGCCAGGTCACGGGCAACAGCAGCCATATCCCAGACGTAAAACTGAAAACCGTCTTCATCTGTCCCGGTATTAAGGTCAAGGCGGCGTAGCGCTGCGATACTCAGCAGCTCGCCTTCCGCTTTTGCCAGCGTAATTTTGTGAGCGATCTGCTCGCTGGCATGATGAGATGAGTAATAAGCGGACAACGTGCGTGATTCATACATGATCGGATTCCTTTTGAGGGGAAACCGATCCCAGAGGGAAAGTTTCCCAATGGGGTAGTGGCACGACCAACAGCGTCAGACGTGAGGATTAAATGTAAGGTAAGGATGCGTAGGGCATAGCGTGAAATAGACCTTAACCTGGTTATCAGGCCCCTGTTTGCAAAGGTTAAACAGGATTAAACCACCCGAAGGCGCCACTCTCAGGTTGCTGTGGCATTGGCATGTGATCACCCGAAGGCGCCTGTCTCAAATCACTCAGGCATTGGCAGTTGTCAGAGACAACGTTAGCAAATTAAGCGTACACAATTCCAGCACCTCAGGCAAGTGTCAACGCAAAGATCTTCCCACATTGTGTCATGTTTAAATTGACCAGAAAACAGGATCATTTTTTTACATATCATGAGCGTTTTCTTTTTCTCTCAGAGATTTCCTGAAACTTTCAGACAGTGCGCCATAGATGAAATAAAGACAGGCATCAGTACGGGTGAATTTGTCGCCGTAATGCGCATGAGCCTCCTGTGAACAGGCCACCTCGTAATGTCCCCTGTCGATAATACGTGAAATCCTTTCCTTCCATCCCAAAAACACACGACCAATAAACAAATCCTCACCAGAAACAAAAATGCTTTTACTCATTACCCTTTACCTTATTATAAACACGAGCCACGTAATGCCCCCTGCCATCGCCATGTCCCAAATCCATTGAAGCCAGAGCCTGTGCCTCTTCTTTAGTGAAACCTTTTTTCATATGATAATTCATGACATCAACAGAGTAGGCATAACGTAAACTATGAGGCGCATATTTTCCTGTTAATCCGGATTCACGGACAACATTGCGATAACGTTCAATAGCTGTATGTAATGATGGCTTATCAATCAACTTTCCATTATTTTCATTCAAGTGTTTAAGGGACGCATTGATTGCAGCCAGAGTTGAGTCACGATCTAATACCGTTGTATCTCTTGGACGTCCTCCTTTTGTCCCGAATACAACACGTATTTTTTCGTCACCATTGAGTAAAGCTTTTTGCCAGGTACGCAATGATTTAGCAGACTGTACTGTTTCTTCTGTTCTTAAACCGAGTAATCTGGATAGTCTCATTGCACATGCAACGCCATCATCCTTTTGCTCTACACTCGTCAATACCTGCCGAAAATAAGCATCGGGAATAGCCACCTTAGTTCCATCCCGGCTCGTTTCCGAAATACCCAGAGCCTGATTGCTCAGTTTTTCGTGAGAAGGATTTGCCATGAATGTTTTACCCGCAACCCGTAACAAAGCCCGGATAGCTGCCATTTCGTTCTGAAGTGTGCGTCTGGAAATATCTTCGGAAAGACGGCTCTTCATATACAACTCGATATGCCCCGTCCTGATGTTCTTAATATCTCTAATCTGGACGTTAAGTTTTAATAAACGTTCAGCAAACCTGTCCGCAATTTTCATACGGTCGGAAACAGTTTTAAAACTTCCGCCAGCCTGTCTGGCAAGCGTTTTTAAATTCTTATTCAGTTTTGCCATAGTCAACCCTCCATTAAACAGGTGTCAGTGCTTTTCCGTCTGCGTGAACGGAAAAGCACTGACACCGGCTGCGCCACAGCTACAGACGATGAATTTCACCCCGACGGCACGGTTTATGGTTGCGCTTCCTGCGTCTCGACAGATATCTGTGCATCGGGGCGGCGAAATGTTGAGTTATTGCGAAGCTCCCCAGGTCTCTGACCTGTTCGCGGTTTGCACCGGGCTGAAATTAATCAGTCTGCTTCCACACACCAGAATGTTGACTGGTGTCGCCATCGATATCGTGTCGATTTTCTCCTTTCAGAATGAAGTCCTTACCCGTTTTTACGGTAAAGGCGTTTGGTTGATAAATGAACAAACAGTGAATGGAGTACGTTTTTAAGGCTCTTAAAACCTTTAAGTACGTGTTGGTCAGTTGGTAAAAAAGTTGTCGAAATGGCAGTGCGTCAGCTCTGCCAGTTTTGCGCTGCGCGCGTCACTTGGTACTCGTTTCACTCGTGCACAAGTGACGCCGCGCTCCTCTGCTCTCAATGCAACCGTGGAAGATGCCCAAATGTGCCAAATGGTCATACCCACGCCGCAAAGTTCGCAACGGCCTGCAGCGTCATAAAGAGTGAAAACGATAAGAAAATTGCACCCAGACAGCGGCTGCAAGACGTATCTGAAAACAGATACAGAAGTGAAAGGGACCTTAATCGCCAGATTCAAACTGTATGCGATCTTCGTTTTCAAAGGGTAAACGAAGTTACCGCCCGAAGGCGCCACCTCTCAGGTTACGGTGGCATTGGCATGGCGATCACCCGAAGGCGCCTCTCTCAGATCACCGAGGCATTGGCGTGTTGCATACAACGCAACGGTACAACGAGTAAGATATTAGATCGGAGAGCGATCCTTTAACAAGTTTTTATCTGTGATTGATTTAAACTGGTTGCTATTATGAGCTATGGAAGAGTAAATATAAAAACAATAATTCTAAATGGTAGTTGTATAACACACTGATAACTGTGTTGCGATTTGATAGAATGATTTTTTATTATGATGATATTGCATTGCTACATAAGCGCCTAAATACGAGTGTAACTCCCTTCCCCTTCTGGTCAACGGAACGAAATAACTAACGACAACATCCATGATTTATTGTCTGAGATATGTTAGATACTCTGCGTTCGCCCACATACCCGGTCGGTAGTTCTGAACGGAATTCGGTGATCACCTGCTCAAGTTCAGCACCGACGCTATCAACATTTTGCCCCTTGATCACATCCCCCTGGATAGTTACAGATGCTTCCCGGTTACGGCGTTGTATTTCCGGGCTCTTTAAATCCCATGAAAATGATGCCACCTGCGATAACGGGATTTTCGTACCCGATTCAGTGGTAATTAGTGTCCCTTCTAGACCGGAAAGATTATTCCTGTCATCTTCGTTACCCTGTAAAATGACTTCAGTACGGTGATTTTTCTCTCTCAACTCTGTGACAGAAAGACCGGAGTAAAACATGTTCAGCATGTTAGCAATACGCTCCGAGGTCAGTCCCGCCATCCCTGCTGCAGCCTGGTTTATCTGAATATTGACCGTACGCTGCGGATCACCAGCCGTCATATTCAGCCCTGTCACTCGCGAGTCCTTTGCCAGCAGGCCGGAAAGTTGCCGGGCATAAATTCGCGTCTGATTAAAATCCGGACCGGTGACCCTGTATTTAAGCGGCCAGCCTATCGGGGGACCTAGTTCCAGCGGTGAGACACGGGTAACGATATCGCTGAACTGCTCATTCATAATTCTGGTCAGCCTGGCCTGCAGCTTCTCCCTGGCCTCAAGGTCTTTTGCCACGACAACAAGCTGGGAAATATTCTCAGCATCAGAAAGAATATCCATTGGCAGATAGAAACGAACCGCGCCAGTACCAATATAAGAGGAATATCCACTGACCCCTTCGTCTTTATCCAGAATATTTTCAAGACGTCGGGTCTCCTGTTCCGTAACATATTGCGTTGTATTTTGCGGCAATGTCAGACTCACAAGCAGCTCCGGGCGATCCGATGCCGGGAAAAACTCACTTTTGAGCCATTGGCTGCTAAACACTGAAACGCCGAAAAGCAGTACGGATGAAATGATAACCGCAGGACGATGGCGGAACGAAAATGCGAGCAGGCTGTGATACATGCCTGCCAGTCGTCCGGTTTTGGTTTCATCGTGCTGCTGCAGCTTTGCCCCTTTCAGCAGCCATACACCACTGATTGGTGAAAAAAGCACGGCAACAACCCACGAGCTGAGCAGAGAAATAAAGATAACGGCAAATAATGAATAGCAGTATTCACCCGCCATTGATTTGGCGAACCCCACAGGGATGAATCCGGCAATCATAACCAGTGTCCCGGTTAACATCGGAAACGCGGTTTTCACAAAGGCACTTGATGCCGCCTTTCGCAGAGGCTCCCCTTTCTCAAGGTGCGATACCATTGACTCGATAGTGATCATCGCGTCATCCACGAGCAATCCCAGCGCAATAATTAACGCGCCCAGCGAGATTCGTTGCAGCCCAATACCTGCCAAATCCATCCCGGTAAAGGTCAAAGCCAGAACAATTGGAATGGCCACGGCAACGACCAGACCTGCGCGCAGCCCTAAAGAAACAAATGAGACCGCTATCACGATGATAATGGCCTCCATCAGCACATGCAGAAACCCATCCACGGCTTCGTCAACAATAGCTGGCTGGTTGGCGACTTTCGTTATGGTAATGCCATGCGGAAGTCTGGCCTTAATCTGCTCAAGCTTTTGATCAAGAGCCTCGCCAAACTGCAGCATGTTTCCACCCGATAGCATAGCTATACCGATGCCAAGCGCCGGATGTCCATTAACATGGAAAACCGGCTGAGGTGTTTCTGAGGCTTTTCTGGTCACGGTGACAATATCAGCCAGGGAAAGAATACGCTCCCCGGAACGCAGGCTGATACGCTTGAGAGCATCTTCAGTAAGTTTTGCACCGCTGACAAGAAGACTCATCCGGTCATCACGCGTTCGCAGCTCGCCTGAAGGCGTAACGGCATTGCTGCTCTTCAGTACAGCCATAATTTCATCAGGAGAAATGCCCAGTGTGGCCAGTTGGCGTGCTGAGAAGCTAAGAATAACCTGTTGCTGCTGTACGCCAAGCTGCACAGTGCGTCCAATATCTTTCACAGAACGGAGATCGCGCTGAACCTGATCTGCAATGTTTCGCAACTCATCACTGGAAAAACCGTCCCCGGTAATGCCGTAAATGGTGCCGTAGGTGGCATCATATTCATCATTCACCACCGGCTCGTTAACCCCTGCAGGAAGCGTGGCGGCGAGATCCCGAATTTTTTTGCGTAGCTCCTGCCATGACGGTTTCACTTCCGACGGAGGTGTGGCATCCAGCAAATTGACAGTGACTTTTGTATGACCATTTCGGGTCTGACTGTCAACACTGTCAAACCACCGAAGCTCCTGAACTGTCTTCTCAATTGGATCGGCAACGAGGTTCACCATGTCCGCCGGCGTTGCACCGGGCCAGTCGGCACTGATAACAGCTGTTTTTATCGTAAACGCAGGATCCTCATCCCGCGACAGTGCGGTAAACGAAAGGCAGCCCGCCGCCATGATGATCAGCAGGAAAAAACTGACCATCTGCTGATGGGCCAGTGCCCAGGATGAAAGGTTATGTTTATCCAGATTCATTTCATTGCCTCAGCGCTGACATCCACCTTTTCGCCGTCCTGTAGCGTATTAACACCGGCAGTAACCACTTTTTCGCCTGCTTTGAGGCCAGAGGATACATAGGCCTTATCGTCAGAGAAACGAACAATATTTATCGGACGGATGACGAGCTTCCCGAGTTTCGGATCAACGATAAATACAGCGGGCTGGTTACCTGCCCGGGTCAGTGCAGAGGCAGGTAGAGGAATAACGGTATCGTCATACGCACTCAGTTCGACTGATACAGCAGATCCAAACACAGGTTCGTTTTCCGCTGCAGAGAGCGTTGCACGGACCAGACTCGTACGTGTGCTGCTATCAAGCTGGGGTGTGATATACCTTATTTGCCCTTTGATCCGTGAGACCCCGTCGTTGACGGATACCGGGTCTCCGGCATGTAATTTTGAAGCCAGCCCGGACGAAACACTGAACTGTACCTCAGCCTTCGAAGAGGAAACTTTTAGGATATCCTGGCCCGCAGCGATGGTTTGTCCGGAATAAGGGAGATACGACGTGACCACACCATCAAAAGGCGCTCTCAGCGTACTGAAATCCGATTCGTTGAGCGCTGCATCTTTTTGAGCCTGAGCCCGGGCTTTACGTGCGTTCAATGCTGCAACAGAGGACACCGCCTCCTCAAGCTGTGCTCTGGATGCCGTTCCTATAGCGAACAGTTTTTTTGTCCTCTCAAGTTCCTGACGTCCTTTTTGTTCCGCTGCTACGGCTTCCTGATATTCAGCCACCGCCGCCGCTTTCTCGCCCTGGCTCATGGAGCCACTCAGCAGAGCAACGGGCTGGTTTTTTGTCACTTTCGCGCCGACATCTACCAGTTTTCTGGCCAGTTTTCCGTCAATACGAAACTGGAGAGTAACCTCTTCTGAGGGCTCAATGGTGCCAGTCCAGGTTAATGGAGGGACATGTTGCGCCTCCTGAACGACCCAGGTTTTAACCGGCCGCAAAGAAGCAGGTGCAACCTGACTATCATCACAGCCCGTTAGGAGCAGTAACATGCTAAATGCACATACGCCCAGACCTGAAACTGAAGTGAGCGGCTTCTGAATGATGTGTTTTTTGTGATATTGCATCGTGTAAATCCCGGTTTATTCCAGATCGTTATCTAACCGCACAAAGAACAAGGAACGCTTCAGGAATTATCAAGATACAGTCAATGGATATAAAAAAGTCATTCTTTCCTGGCATATTGCATCAACCTTGAATTGCCCTTGACCGTTTATTGATAAAGGTCTGGATAATCTGTCTGAGGGACGGATATGGCCGTCGGCTATGGCAATTAACATGACTTCGGGGAAGAGTAATGATACCGGAAACTACAAGATTTACATCCTTAACCATCACATTGTTTTCGGCATTATTGCTTTCAGGCTGTGGCCTGATGCCGGATTATCACAGGCCGGAAACAGCGATCCCGTTGAAGTGGAATCAACAGGAAGTTTCTCTTCAGGGAACAAACGTTGCCCGTTCTTCTGCGCCTTATTTCAATGACGAAAAACTGCAACAACTGATCAAACTGACCATCGCAGGCAATAAAGATTTGCAGGTGTCTGCTCTGAATCTTAAAAAGGTCGGGGAACAATATGGTGCAGACCGTTTGTCCACGCTTCCTAATATTGGTATGACTGTCGAGAAAACAGCTGCACATGAGCCCGCAGGAATTTATGACACAGTCGATACAGGAGCTGTTACGTATCATCAGTTCGATGCGAAACTGGTTTCAGCGTCATGGGAAATTGATTTCTGGGGGCGACTGCGCAGCCTGAAAGAAGCATCTCTGAATGAATATCTTGCCGCCGGTGCAACATCCCGGGCGCTGCGAATCAATTTAATAGAACAAACAGTGAGCGCATATTTCAATTATCTGTCCAGCCGTGAGGCTGCAGAAATATCCACTCAGCTTCTGAAGAATAAGCTGACAGAAAAAGAAATGGTGCATCAGGCATACCTGGAGGGGGCACTGACACAGAATGATGTTATTGAAGCCGATAAAGAAGCTGAACGCGCACAAACAGAACTGATGACATTTAAATTGCAGGCACAGCAGAATTACAATGCATTACAGCTTTTAGTCGGTCAGCCGCTGCCCGCTTCATTATTCAAGAACGTCGCACTCAGCCAGAACTGGCGTTTCCCCCTTCTTCAAAGCGGACTTCCTTCGGATGTACTGCTAAGACGCCCGGATGTTGTTTCAGCAGAATATGCTCTGAAAGCAGCTAATGCCCGAATCGGCGCCGCGCGTGCCGCATTCTTCCCGTCGGTTTCAATAACCGCGGCGGGTGGCTCAACCTCAGCAGAGCTGAGCAACCTCCTGTCCGCCGGAACGGCAAGCTGGAGTTTTGTCCCCTCGCTTAACCTGCCGATATTCGATGGCGGGAAAAATGCCGCAAATCTGAGCATCGCTGAACTGAATAAACAGGTCGAAATTGTCAATTACCAGAAGGCGATACAGCAGGCTTTCAGGGATGTATCCGATGCACTTGCAGGACAGGCGGCTATGAAAGCCCGGTATGGCAATAGTGAGGCGATTTACACGGCTGCAATGACACAATACCAGATGTCCGTAATGACGCAGACGGCAGGCCAGTTGAGTACAGAAGGTCTGGTACATAAGAACAATGAACTTCTTGAAGCACGTAAACAGTTACTGGAATCACGTCTGAAATACCTTATCCAGGGCGTAAAACTGTATTCTGTTCTGGGCGGCGATAGCGCTATCTGATTATTTTTTGGGACACAGGATTATGAGTCTTAAACATACCATTATGGGGTGGGTTCCCTGTAATTATGATGTTTACGCTGCAGCATATTATAAATTTGGCGGTAGCGTGAATATGCACCCCGACATGGTCATGTTTTTTATGAACCAGGGCCGAATGAAGTTTCAATTCTGGCATTATTGTCAAAATGGGATAACTACGGCAGCTTATTTCACCGTTGATAATAAGAATATTGGTTTAAATGTCTGGCGCGAATACCCGGTCTCCTTCGACGAAATTATGCTTCCTGTTGCGGCTGAGCAAAAAATCTGGCTACCTGAAAAGACAAACCGGCTGTCATCTGATAACCGGGCAAACATAATTAACTCTGCTTTTATCTACCGAACGAAAAGGCAGGTGTGTCGCGTTAAAGACTCCTTTTCGGTTAAAACAACCAAAAAGAGAAATAGCGAACTCAGAAAGTTTTTATCTCAGGGAGGCGAAAGCTATCGACTTGCTGACATATCAGCAGGAGAGATTGCGCAACTTTATGTGCATCTGTTTAAACTGCGTTTTGCAGACAGAGTCAGATGCTATGACCGACAGAAAATTTTTGAACTGCTGTCCTCTGTTCGCCATATGATTTTTGGCAATGTTATGTTTTTTGCAGGCGTACCTTGTGCCATCGATCTGGTTCTTGCAGCATCGAGTGAAAATATGATCTATTTTGATGTGCCGAATGGGGGGTTGGACCCACAGTTTTCACAGTACAGCCCTGGAAGCCTGCTCATGTGGTCAAATATCTCTGACGCCCGCAGAATATGCGCCATACAGAATAAAAAGATGGCTTTTTCAATAGGGATGTTCGAAAAAAACTGGGAATACAAACTGAGATGGTCAGAGGCCACTAAAACAGGAAAAGTGCTGTGCTATTAGCTATCCGGCATCGCCCAAAATAAACGTATCGATGCAGTCTATTTTTTATTCCGGTTTGAGTGACTTGTGTCCAGGAGGATAGCCACAAAAAGTTGAATGACAAAAATTATAATCGCGATAATGATAATCCAGACACAGCTATCATCAAATTTATCGCATGCTGACAAGAAACTCTCAATAAAACCTGACAACATGGTAAACCTCCGTTTACCATGCATTTAATCAGACGATAATCAAGGAACTGTACACGCATTGTTAAGAATGCTTCAATGGCTGAAAAATTTAATGCCTGGGGAGGGTTATGCAGAAAGATAATCCTTTTTCTTTGTTTTTTTCAGCGCTTAGTCTTCCGCCATGAGCTTCACAGATTGCCCGCGCAATTGATAAACCCAGTCCTGATCCCCCGCTATGACGCGAGCGGGATACATCTTCACGCACAAAAGGAGTGAAGATACTGTCAAGGAAGTTATCAGCAACTGCCGGGCCGCTATCTTTGAACACTACAACAACAGCTTCAGAGGAAGAACGATAGCTTATATCAAGGACCCCACCGTCAGCTGCATAGCGTAGCGCATTATCCATCAGTATCAGGAACACCTGGCCTATACGGTACGGATCAGCCATGCAAGTGATTGTTTGTTTCTGATGGTGGATAATATCCACCCCAACTTTTTTAGCGGAAGGCGTTATCCACGCGATTTTTTCCCGTACAATATCACTGAGGTTTACTGGCATAACATCCAGGTTAAGCTGACCGGCATCGGCCAGTTTAAGAAGATGCAGATCTTCGACGAGCCTGTTCAGCTCGTTAAGCTGACGCATCACCATCTTCAACTGGTCTTCGTCTGGCTCAAATATTCCGTCAATCATACCCTGCAGGCGACCTGTAGCAGCGGTTAGTGGGGAACGAAGCTCATGTGCCAGCGTTACATGGGCCTTTTTTAAATCCTTTTCATAACGTTCAAGCTTCACTGACATATCATTGAAGTTTTCACTAAGACGTTGCAATTCAAGCGGCAGGATATCCGGAACGGGCACTTTAAAGCCGAACCCACCTTCAGAAACTGATCGGGCTGCGCGATCGAGTCTGCCGATATGACGCGAAATAGGGCGCGCGGCCTTAAGGGTAATCAGGACGATCACCGGTATGAAGAACAGTATCAGGGCTCCTAGTACTAGCCAGTCCATTACACCCATTGAGGGGTCGGAATAAGAAAGGCCATACCAGGTATCAATAATCTCGTGATAACGATTTATATTCAGGCGCGGATTTTTTATCAGTACGGCAAGTTCAGCCCGTACATCTTCCGGCATGCGGTATTCATGCCATTTGTTCTGCACATAAAAGCGTAACCACATCAAAAAAGCGATCAGAATGATACAGCCAACAGCAAGGGATATCAGACGGCCGCAAATCCAGGACCATAAGGTTCCTGGCTCCTTTTTTTGTCTGTTTTGATCCATCTTCATATGTTTGAAAACCTGTAGCCAATGCCTCTGATGTTAACGAGGAGATCTGTCTGACCAGCGGACTCAAGCTTTTTGCGTAAGTTATAAATATGCGTGTCCACAACACGTTCGAGTGCATAACTGTCAGGCAGGCAAGCTTCCAGTAATGCCTGCCGGGTAAACGCCTTATTGGGCGATTTAAGGAAAGTCACAAGTAGTGAGAATTCCGTTGGAGTCAGATCTAATAATGTAGATGCACCCTGTTCATCTTCAACCGTTGCCTGCATCGACTCCATATCCGCTTTAAGTCCTCTGAACTGAATAATATTGGTGACTCGCTCACTCGAATATCTTCTGAGAACAGCGCGTACACGGGCAACGACCTCGCCCGGGTTGTAGGGTTTTACGACATAGTCATCCGCACCAAAACGCAGCGCACTGATTTTGTCGCTACCATCGCTCACGGCGGTGATCATGATCACCGGTACATCACTCCTGCGGCGTACAGCCAGCAGAACGTCCGTTCCGCTCATTGCTGGTAGCATGACGTCCAGCAAAACGAGGTCGGGTTTCCAGCTAAAGACCAGTTCCAGACCATGTTGACCATTACTGGCTACCGCCGTTACAAACTGATCGTGTTTAAGGTATGCCTCAAGCACATTCGCAGCATCGAGGTCGTCTTCAATAATTAAGACACGTTTCATATTCGCACCTTGACTGAATCTTGATTAAATCTTGCGGGTTTTTTGATTATCTGCATGCATACTATGTTTCCTTTTTATATAAGCATAATTCATTTCGGGAGTTTTATGAAGGAAATAAAATTTGCCATCGCGACATTAGTTACCTTGTCATTTTCATCGCAGGCAGCATCTGAAAATGCCACACCATCCCTAACGATTGGACTGGGTGCACAGTATGCTCCGGAATATACGGGGGCTGATAAATATAACACGAACGTATTGCCCTATATTGAATGGAGTAACGACACCTGGTTTCTGAACTCCGAAAAAGGGGCGGGTTATACCCGGCAATTTGATAATGGTATTTATATTGGTCAGGCTTTAGGATATTCTGTCGGGAGAACTGATAAAGGTAACTCCTGGATTCAGGAGGGGTCGAAAAAACTGAAAGGCATGGGAAAAATCAAGCCAGCAATAACGAGTACGACTACTGTTGGATGGTGGATAACCCCCTGGGTCGGTTTTGAAGGGAATATTATTGCACCACTGACAGACAGTCAAGGTATGCAGTATAACGTTAAAGTCAATCTCGTTCTCTTTAATAATGATACAGATACGCTGACAGTTAGCTCGGAAGGTAAATACGGTGATGCACGATTTAATGACACCTAGTTTGGTGTTAATGAAAGACAAAGTACAAATTCAGGTTACAGAAAATACAATGCCGGAAGCGGAATGAGCAGTATTGATTATACTATTAACTGGCAGCATGCATTCACTGACTCCTGGTCAGGATATGCTGATTTTCGTTACACCACTCTACCGAACCGTGTAAACAGAAGCCCGATTGTTAAAAAGGATGATTACATCACTTTTACTATTGGCGCATTATATAATTTTTAAACGCTGGCATCAGTTATCTGACGGCATTATGCCGCCAGATAATTTAAAGCACCCACAACCGGCCAAGCTTTGCGTCCCATTCTGGAGGATTAAACTTTAGTTGACCGCTTTCTGGTGTCAGTGTAATTTCACTAAAAAATATAGCGTCGTCAGATGCCATAAAATCCAGACGGCAATAGTCAAAATCAATAGCTATCTTACTGGCTAAGCTAAGCATTTTATTGAAGGATGCTGGCCTGTCGATTGGATTCGGTGTGTTGGCATACCCCAGAGTAAATGGCTCCAACTCCCATTCAGTGTTATAGATGTTTACATGCTCGTTGCCATTGCCCGACGTGAAGTCGACCTCAATAAAGTGTGGTCTGCCATGGAAACAATGTATTCTGAACATTTCTGGTGTGGTATCCCGCGATTTACCACGAAACAATTCTACTTTTTCTTCAATTAAGATACGCGGCTTAATGTTTTTGTACTGCCATTCACGGTTGGTGTAATACGGATTTCTTTTGAGATGCTGTTTAAAATGGCGGATGACATTTTCCAGATCAAGATTATATTTATTATTGCATATAATTGCGCTTCCACTGTCATGATTGCACTTCATAACGAAACTCAATGGAAGTCTGCTAAATTCAATTTCTTCTGGCTTTTCGAAAACGCCCAACAAAGGAACAAGATACTCAGGACCAATGGCAAGTTCAACATAATCTCGTACGGAAATTTTATCTGCAACTAGCGTAAAGAAATCACTTCGCTGATTAACCATTCTGTAATTAATTTTTTCGTTCAGCGTTTTCGGTGATGTCAAGGAGACTTCTTTACCAAAAATTTTTTTAAATTTTTTCCTGCGATACTCCTCATCGCTAACAAACAGTGTTCTGAAAACCTTGAACTGATACTCAATCATTTTAAATTTACTTAAAAACATGATAAATCCCCAGGATAAATGACAGAGTCAATTTAACCTGCACTTGTCAATTCTCAGTCAAGGAAGTATTGAGAAACCGTTAAGATTGGGATGTATTTTCGTAAACATACGTAAATAATAAAAAGTGGCGATAATAAAATCACGTTCCGGTTTATTATAAGTCAGCCACAACATTTAACAAACAGGATTTCATAAGAGTTGAGCATGGACATAACCATTAAAGAAGTTCAAAAGAAAGACCATCGCAGAGCCAGGCAGTTTGCTATTTCTGGCATGCATCTCAGCTGGTACACATCAAGTAGGCTGCATCTTTTATTGTACATACAACACTACTGGAATTATGAGTTATTACATGCAACTCATCTTATGGGAGCTTATTCAGGGGACAAGTTGTCTGGTGTACTTATAGCAAAAATGAACGATCACCCAGCAATCTGTAGTTCCGTTTTGCGGAAGATTTTCGTTGCGACATTAGAGTGGATTATAAGAAAATTATACGGTCATTCCGGTGAGGAACTGGACAACCTCAATATGAAAATGTTACAGGAAAATTCACATTGCTCTCAGTTCGATGGTGAAATTACTTTTTTTGCCGTCGCCCCTGAAACGAAAGGAGCTGGAATTGGCTCCCTCCTGCTTAAAGAGCTTGAGGCCAGGGAAAAAGGAAAAAAAATTTATCTTTTCACCGATACGGGTTCCACGTTCCAGTTTTATCAGAAAAGAGGTTTTCAGGAGGCTGGCAAAAAGAGAGTGCACCTGAAAATAGGCCCACGAACCCTGGAGGTAACGTCTTACCTATTTTGTAAAAGGTTGTGATTTTCTTGAAGACAGACTCAACAACACTCTCACTAATCCTTGATTTCTGCTGCGGAGATTTATTCTAACTATTTTCTGTCATTAACAATCTGAACGATGTCTGCATAACCACAGCCTTGACGGATCTAAAGATCCTCTGTGTGCCAAGCGGACATGGCTAAGTCCGCACCGCATCTATTATTGAGGAGCGTGTCACTCAACTAAATCTGTTTGACGAGATACAGCCGCGCGCTTCGATTAGATAATTCTGGCTGATCTGTATAGTGCCGGTTTACTCCACATGTTGAGTAATCTGCTTCATCAAACTTACTGCTTCATCTGTAGGCATCTGAAACTGAACCCGGTGTCTGGCAGCGACATCAAGGGCAAACACCTTCGTGTACACCTCCGTCGAGCTTACCGACTTATGCCCCATCAGACTCTGTAGCACCTTCAGCGGAATACCGGCGTACAGCATGTGCATGGCATAGGAGTGACGGAACGTGAGAGGCGTCACCGGCACTGAGAACCTCACGCCGTCGGCCGCAGCGGCTTCAACCGCTTCATTCACCCATGTCCTTGCCGTCCGGTCGGTGATCTCCCAGATGCGTGCCTTTTCCATTCTGCCGGTACGTTTGTGTTTACGCTCCAGCGGAATTTTCAGGGTAGCCACTAACATCTGCAGCTGGCTGACGTACTGATTATCTGAGAGGGGGACCAAGCGATGTACCTGACTGTCGGCTAACGCACGCCCTGCTGCTCTGGCCGCTTTTTCCGTGCGCTGCTTGAGAGTGGCCAACTGTACAAACGGCCAAGGCGGCGTCAAAGAAAAATCGCCCCTCGTCAGCGCCAGCGCTTCGTTGATGCGCGCGCCGATGTTCCAAAGCGTCTCTAGCAGCATTTTGCGGTGCAGATCCGGGACATAATGGAGTAACGCGCTCACTTCCGGCGCCAGCAGGTATTTCGGCAGTTCGACATGCAAAAGAGCCATCTTCCGCAGCGCCAGCGCCGCCGGATAGTCGATAGCCACAGGAAGCTGCTGTGACTGGGCAACATATTCGCTTGGCAGACCAAGAAGAGACATCTTCATCAGCATTCCTTTCAACTAAGTAGATAGAACTCGTGTAACAGTTGCTCAGGAATTCAGGACCTTCCGCCCCTGAACTATGGCATGCAGATGCTTGAGAACTTTCTGGCCATCTGTTTCCATCATGAAGGGATTTAGGTTAACCAGAGTCAGTATCATTACAATCAACCCGGCAATGACCATTAGTGGCTGAATACCGGTAAGAGTAAAAACTGGTACTGACAGAATCACGGGCAATAATGGACCGGCCAGCGCCGCCGCCATAACTTTCCACCTGGGGGCATCATTCGCATAGTGGTAACTGACACCTCCGTCCGGAAAAAGCAATCCAAACTTCAGGATAAGTCTGCCCCTTTTGAACCGGAACAAGACAGGTTTCCCCACTTGAAAGCGCGTTACCCGAGTTCCCAGGCACATGGCCATAAGGGCATGTCCGGATTCATGAATAAATGCGTAAATAAAACTGAAGAGATATAAATAAACCGGCAGCATCCATCCAAGGCTATCAACGATGTAATGCAGATATTCAAAAGAGAGCAATGGAATTTCTTTAATCATAAATCCCGCCCGCCATTAAATTTGTTTAGCAGCAGCTTTTGCAATTTCATCCACCGCTTCTCTGACCGAAAAGGACAAACTCTGCTTCGGCGAGAAATGTACCCAGTAGCACAGGTGAGATGCCCAGGTCTGACCGTTCTGTCGCGGCTCATAATCCACACTGAAGGCATAGATAATCCTTCCATTAAGATCAAAGCTGGTCACTTCGCAGTAACGCAGATAAAGCTCGCGTAATTCATCAAACAATTTTCCCTCTTTCAGCGGGCCCGCTTCTTTGACTGTTTCACGCTGATCCATGAAATGCCCCACAGCTGCTTTTTTGGAAGGAAACTCCCTCCCCTTGATAATCACCTTAGTGGAACGCCCCATCCTTAACTCCTTTGTTGTTACGCTGCTTTATAGAGAAATCCCGCCATCATTGATTGGTTCAATTGCGGGTGGCTTTTGCTATTACCAGTCATTTATTAGATATATCTGTTGTGCTGCATGACCTGGGTCTATGAGTTCAGTGAGGAAGCCCCCTGGTGGGGATTCATTTTTCGTATTGTCATTCACCCGACAGGCATTTTTGCGAAAATTCCAGCTCCTGAGGTATGGGTTATAGCTGGCAGCGACTAGGTTATCCCTGGTAATGATAAGGCGATTGTACTTTCCGTTATCACGAAGCCAGAGACGGGTGTGTCCGATACATATCAGCGCCTCAAATATTTGTTGTATTTCAACCGGCATTCGTTTGCTCACTGATCTCCCCCAATACCTTTCATGAAAATAGTCCCGCCGTCAAACCTTCCCCCGCCCCGACGCCACCCTTTCTTTCCGCATTGTCGCAGTGAGTGATAATCACTAACCTGATAATAAACAGATATATAACCACTCCATTAAATTACCGAATGCCGGTTTCAAGGTGATCAGATTTTTCTGCTCTACAGCAGTTTCCGGAAGTGTATCACGGTCAGGGAATAAGGCCGGGGGCGAAGATACAGCATATAGCGTGACCGGTGCGGTATTAACTACCACATGGTGGATTAAATGGCCGCAGCGCCCCGGAGGCCGAAAAGAAGAACCGGGACCACCAGAAATCGGATCTGTGCGAGAAGAAAAAAACTACTGCTTAATCTGCAATAACCATAAATTATTATTTCTTTTTTGGCATTAATGTCTGATATGCAATAATAATCACTTTCTATTGCTTAATTCAGCACATCGGAAAAGACTGCCGGCCGCCCTCATTCGTAACCGGTTAAATGCGGTTCGGGTTCAGATCAAAGATTTATTAAGCGGCTACGGAAATAAAATGAAGCCGGAACGGGATCGCCCTAATATAAATGACATTAAGCAAAGCCTCCGGGCATTCATCAGCGACTGAATAAAGGTATCAAGGAATGTATCCCGTATTTGAGAATGGATCCTGCTGGGTCAAGGTGGATTTTCACCTGCATACCCGTGCAGATAAAGAATTTCGCTATGCCGGCGAAAGCGACAGATTTATTACCGACTATGTGAATACCCTTAAAGCGGCGGAAGTGGGGCTGGGGGTTATCACCAATCACAATAAATTTGACCCCGGTGAGTTCATTGCACTGCGTAAAGCGGCGCGCCGTGAAGGTATAGGGCTACTACCCGGCGTGGAGCTGTCCGTCAATGATGGCCAAGCCGGCGTGCACACGCTCGTGGTCTTTGCTGATGAGTGGTTTATCAATCTACAGCAGACGAATCATATTGAAAGTTTCCTGACGGCCACGTTTGCGGGCGTTGATAATTTTGAGAACGAAAATGCCCGTTCAACAGAAAATATCACACAGACCATCCAGCGCCTTGACCGGTACGAACGGGATTACTTTATTGTGTTTGCTCACGTGGAGGCCCATAACGGGTTATGGGGCGGGCTGAGCCCTGGCCGGATCGGGGAGCTTTTTAAAAATGACCTTGTCCGCCGGCGCGTGACGGGATTTCAGAAGGTGATGACCCTCGACCTGCGGGTCAAAATTCAGGGCGTGCTTGGTGAGCGCTATCCTGCTGAAGTCCAAGGATGCGATGCCAAAACGCTGGATCACATCGGTGCCAGAAAAGTCGCCAGCTATCTGAAACTGGGTGATTACAGTTTTGACGCTGTCCGCTTTGCGCTGCAGGATTTTCCGCATCGCGTCAGCGGCGAGAAACCGCCCCTGAACCACAGCCATATCCGCCAGATAGCATTCGAGGGAGCCGGTTCGCTCGGTGGAACCGTGGTGAAATTATCTCCGGAGCTGAACACCCTGATTGGGATCCGCGGCAGCGGCAAATCCTCCATACTTGAAGGGATCCGATATGCCTTGGACATTCCGTTTGGCGAGAAGGCTTCTGACCGCGATTACAAAGAAAATCTGGTCAGTAATTTACTCAAAAGCGGGGGGAAGATTACCGTTGACGCCGTGTGCCGTCACGGACGGGCCTATCAGATAACCCGCATCTTCGGCCAGGAGCCGCAGGTTATTTTTGACGGTCAGGCCCGGCACGGGGTGGCGCTTCGGGAAACGGTTCTGCACAAGCCGGTGTATTTTGGCCAGAAAGATCTGTCCAATACCGGCGCGGGATTTGAACACGACCTGATTGAAAAACTGGTCGGAGAGCGCCTGGCCGCCGTGCGGAATAAAATCCGGCAGCAGAATGATGTCGTCCTCGACAGGTTACGCGAGTATCGTCGTCTGAAAACATCAGGAGAAACACTCTCCGAATGGCAGGCGAAAGAGAAGGATGCGCAGTTCCGCCTGCGCTTTTATGCCCAGCACGGTATGGAAGAAAAACTGGCGCGTCAGACCACTTTCGGACGGGATGAGCGTTATCTCAGCAGTACCACTGCACGGGCAACCCGGGCGCTGGACAGTCTGCAGGACGGGATCAAGGAAACACTCGATGAGCTGAAACAGGAGCAGAAACATGAATCAGCGCATAACCAGGCAGACATTGATGATTACAGTGCGGGATATGATCGCTTCACGGCCCATCTCGACTCCCTGAACTCCATCGTAGACGGCGCCCGCCCGCTCCTCGCCGAACTCGATACGAAGCAGCAGGCCTTCCTGCAGAAAAAGCTGGCGCTGACGGAGGAATTTGCCGAAATAGAGCGTGGCCTGGCTGAAGAGTTGCGGCTGGCAGGCGTGGAAAAAGCCGATCCGGCTGACTTTCTGAAGCTGAAGGCCGGGCTGGAACTTGCGGAACAGAAAATTGCCGAGCTGACCCGGGCTGAAAGCAGTCAGGCGTTACTGGAGAAAAGCCTGACAGAGGCGCTGAGCCGATTGTATGAACTGTGGGTGGAAGAATATCAGGAAATTGAAGCCGTGCTGGCCGGCATCAGCCAGGCCGACTCGCCCCTGAAGATCGTGCCGTCCTTTGCAAACGGCAAAAAAGCCATGCAGGCCGTTCTGAAAGAGGCCTTTACCGGCAGCCGGCTGCGGGAAAGTACCTACCAGACCGTGGCTGACACCTTCAGAGACTTTGGTGAACTCTGGCTGAACAGGGACAAACTCCCGAGGATTATCAGCGGCTCTGCAGAGACGTTCAGCGAGTATCTGGAACAGCAGATAGAATCGCTGATTGCCTGGCAAATACCCAATACCTACTCCATTGAATTCCGGGGCAAACCCCTAGAACAGCACTCGCTGGGTCAGCGCGCATCCGCATTAATGCTGTTTGTCCTGAATCAGCAGGACAATGATGTGGTGATCATCGATCAGCCCGAAGACGACCTCGACAATCAGACGATTTATGACGACGTGATTAAAATCATCCGGGTAATGAAACCCCACACCCAGTTTATCTTTGCCACTCATAATGCCAACATTCCGGTGTTGGGAGATGCAGAAAATGTCTGTGCCTGTGAATATTCAGACGGAAAGATCCAGGCTGCCGGCGGGGGCGTGGATGCCCCTCTTGTACAACAGCACATCATTTCTGTGATGGAGGGAGGGCGGGAAGCCTTTGAGCGTCGCAGGGAAGTTTACGGCTCATGGCTCAGTAAAACCTGATGCCATCACGCTTACTGAGCATGCAGAAAAAGCCGCAAATGCGGCTTTTTCTGTTTCCAATTAACCCGAATCCTCAGAGAGGATTTTCATGCTGTTCTCGCACCGCTTCATCAGGAAATGCGCAGCCTGGACTATATGACGTCCCGTCTGCCCCTGAAGTGGCTGCAGCGGGAACAACGCCACCTACTCCGCCATGCTCGATGGCTGCAGCTGTATCTGGATTCGTGCAGGGGCGACAGTAAAGGTTTTTTTCCTGTTACTGCATGATGTGGCGATGGGGGCTGATTATGAGCTCGCTGACATTCTGGCGTCGCTGCATAACAGTAAGCGGTGCCGTGTATCACGCCTGCCGGTTAACATGAAAACCAGCCCCTAAGACGGTGCAGATGAACGCAGAAATGAATATCCGGCATCAGCCGGGTTATCCCGACACCACATGCAGCATGCGTCTGGCTTCGTCAAAGTCCCGCAGTTCCTGCGCCTGCTTCATTATCTCGGCAGTAGGAACCGGGAGTTTACCCAGGAGTTCCTCAAAGCGCTTGGCAACCGACTGGATTGACACGCTGTTGGTCCTGGCCGTTTTCAGATTGGTATAAACAAGGCGGGCAAGCGGCTTTGTCAGCGCCTTATCTTCCATGAATCGCTTGAATGTCCAGAGATAAATATCTACCAGCTCCAGGCCTGCACTTTGGGTACCGGACTGGAAAACAAGTGGCTCAGCCGGCATATTTTTCATATTCATTACGGGTAATCCAGGCCCCAGCTCCCAGGGCATCTCCCGGATCTGGTAGTAGAACTCGTTAAGTTCACGTTGTGTAGTGTTGAACTGTGACTGCTGGTCAACAATGATACAGGCCTTTCTTTCAGGAGCCCCCAGGCGGGAGCAGATACCGTGCAGCACGGACTGAAAGCCAATCATATTGGGCATGATCTGCAGCCTTTCCTTGTTAGTTTTACAGTTATAGCCCAGCCGCTCAAAATTGACTGATGCCCAGTTCAGGGCATCGGTGATCAGCTGTTTCGACCGATGGTCCAGCGCGCTGGCTGCCGTCCTGCTGACCAGTTCATTACTGACGGTACAGAAAAGCGCCGCCGCCCGCTCATCATGAGCCTCCAGCCTAGCACTCCATGCGTTTGCAGCAAGTTCATCATCAAACAGGCTGGCCAGATTCAGCAGCAGGGGGTAGCGCAGAGGGGTCCAGTATGCGGACCAGGGAACAGCTGGATTCATCCCCTGATCAAACACCTGGTCGAAGAACGAAATAATGGCGTGATCGCGCTTAACCACCTGCCAGATGTCAAACCGTATCCGGTGCTTTTTCTGGAGGACCAGCAGCGTATCCACAACATCAGAAAGACGATGCACGCCCAGTTCCGCAGCGTGCAGGCGCTCCACGCCCAGTGTTTTGCGTAATACGGCAAGATCAGCTTCAGCAACCTTATCCAGATCAGCATCTGAGGACAGCACTCCATAGGAGAGGACGGGCTGGGTTTTGTCAAAAAGGTTTCGGCCGGTCTGGCCTGTTTCATCCACATAAAAGTGCATTCAGATATCCTTTTCCGGGCAGGAGGAAGGGAAACGGCATAATCTAGGTCAATGTAAAACCTTTCTGTAGTCGGCTGCAAGTGATCCGCTTAAGCCTTAAGATCCACGCGGAGTCCGGTAACTTCAGAAAGGTCGCTGATTCGGGACGCCTTGCGGATCTTACAAAAACATGGCTTACCCCGGCAGAAACCGATCTACTCTGCAGTGATCTTGCCCACTTAGATCACAGCAAGGAACAAACGGACCAAAATACTGGCCTATTTTTTTGTGTTAAATCTGCCCGGTCGGCAGAAACTCGATTCTAGCAATGGCCGATCTGGACACTGATTTACCCTCACAGTCTATGCCTAAAGTTGCGTTTGTGTCCGGCGGGAGGTCCCGGACTGATGTATAGGCATATGCTAGGGCCGTCTCAAGTGCCCCTTTTTCATAAATAATATCCGCCTGGAACCAGATAATACAGGGATGAAGCACCCTGAGGTAATGCGGCGTCAGATCGTGGCCGTACTGCTCCTGATAGGCGTTACAGACGTCCTCTACCAGTTCCGGCAGCCGGAGATAATCATGCAGCCCATTTTTTCTGGCGTGGAAATGTAATTCACGGACCAAATGGCCGTATGGTCCCCAGTGCGTTTTATCGCCTGTTCTGAGCTGAAACATCTCGTCCGGGACGCCCCCCGGAACAACCCATTCCTGCAGGTGTTTACGGACTATGTCGTTCGGGGCATGGGTAAGCAGCATCTTCATCGCAAGCGATTCGGAATGATTCAGCGCAAGTAACCCTGCAGGAAAAGTATTATCGACGAAAGTCCTGGTGCCATGAAACCACAGCGCCCTTCTGAAGGGACCCGGTTCGCCCAGTTCCGCGCTGACATAATCTTTCAGAAACTGATTTGCATCCACTATAATACTTTGATCTGTTTCGTAGATATGCTCCAGATCGAGCGACAGCAGCACCTTTTTCAGCTTTTCAGGGGGACAGCCAAATCCGGCAGATAGTGTATGCAATGCCTGAGACCGTGAGGAGCAATCGAGAATCAACATTGTGTAAATCCCTTACAAATCCAAGACGTTAACAGCTGGGGCTCGACGGCGGGCCATATTCTCTAGCAGCTGCGCTGCGTAATATTTAAGGAAAGGCAAAAGTTCCGGGGCGCTGAAAATGGCGTAGGCATTCTCATCCTCCGGATCATCCCTGAAAGCAATCAGATCTACAAGACTCTCATCGCTTACTGATACAACCTGGACGCTGAAATGAGCCACAGAATTTCTCATTTTAAGGATCAGAGCCCGCAGGGTCATCTCGGGTCCGGGTAGTTGCGACTCCTGTAACCCCATGCTGGTTTTAAGCTGCTGCGTTAAACGGTCAGCAGGCAGGAAAGAGAGCGCCCTCTCTTTCGCAACACGATAAGACCCAGAAGGCAATTCAGGGTCAACGTGTAGTTGTACTGCTCCCTGAACGGCTTGCCCTGCACCTCAATCATTTCGTTATACTGATCGATAAATGCCAGTGTTCGCTGAACAAATTCGGTCTCAAAATCTGAATAATTTCCCATTCAAACCTCCCGCTCCGGTCCAAAAACTCACTATACCATCAGGTCAATCAGATACCTCAGGCCTGCAATTCCGATTCAGTGAGTTTTCGGATCTGAGCGCGAAAATAAAGATGGTGTATGTTGGTTTTGTATTGAATGTATTATTTGTATTGTGTACAAAATACAGTCAGGTTAAAATGTATGCATACCTTCTAAACGGAGTATTTCATGACTAACCTGCCTGCTGACACCGTCCGTCGGATCGAGGACGTCGCCGCCGCACTCATTGCCGCCGGCAACCCGAACCCGACCAACGAACAGGTCCGCCAGCACCTCGGTGGCGGCTCCCTGTCCCACATTTCCCCGGTGATGCGGGAATTTCGGGCACGCCAGCGCGCACTGGCCAGCGAACGGACGCCGGCTCTGCCGCCAGAGCTGGCGCAACTGCTCACCGGCCAGTTGGCCCTGCTGTGGCAGGCCGCAGTGAAACAGGCAGAAGCCGGGACACTGGCGGCCCGGGAACAGGCCGACACCGATATCGCCCGGGCCGACCAGGAACGCGACGAGGCGCTGGAGAAAGTGACCGCACTGGAAAGTGAACTGGCGGTGCTTCGGGAGGTGGTGACCGAACGTGACCGGTTGCTTGATGAGGTACGCGGGCTGCGCGCAGAGGCACTGCCGCTGCGCGAGCAGGTAGCCCGTCTGACCGCTACCGGCGAACACCTGGCGGCGCAGTTGCAGGACACCAAAGCGGAGTTGAAGGAAACCCGGGAGGATGGCCGTGCGCTGCAGGCCGAGCTGCTGGCCCTGGCACGCCATGACGGGAAGGCGAAGAAATGAGAGCGGGAACACAGGCCCGTGTGGAGGCCTTCCGTCGTCCGCTGGAGCTCTCCACCAAGGAACGCGCCGGTGAGCGGTGCCCTCCGACTGGCACAAGGAGCTGGGGTCATTTCCGGACTGCTGCTGTGAGCTGGCCAGCCAAGCACTGGTAAAGTACCTGAGAGATCACGACAAAAGCGACAGAACGGTTACCGGTCCGTCAGATTAGGGCGCTCACGTCCCTGAAGGAGTTTATCGTGGGGAGCACTGAATCCGTCAATCACACTGACTCCAGCGGGCCACCAGACTGACGGCCTCATATGACAAGTATTGCAAGCGGAAGTCAGCATTAAGGTATCCATACCGGCTAAGGAATAAAGTTAAAAATATGAGTAAAAAAATGCTTGAAAGATGCAAGGAGACGTACCGATTTCTCAGATCGGTAGATGCGCTTTATCATTGGATCGGGCTCGGTAGTCTGGTTGTATTGCTGTCCAAGGTGGCGGTTCTGAACAGTATACCAGCGCCGCTGCATTTTATGTCTGCAATCAGTCCGGTGGTGGAAGGCATTCTTGGCTCGGTAATCGCCAGCTACATTTTTTATATGTTCTGTATTCACCCGCCAGTGTTTGCAGAAAAAAAAACCAGTGCGGCTTTTGTTAATTTTATACTGACACGGATAAAAAAAGGGTTCGACGAACATTTGCGCAATGTGTCCTCCACGCTGAGCTATGACTCAACCGAACAAGATTTTTATGCGGCATTTACGGGTATCAATCCCTTTGCACGTAACGCACCTTTACTCCTTCAGGCACACCCAAAGCTGATATATGCAGACTGGTTCGAGTTTTTTCAAAACCATAATGTGCATATAAAGAAAGAAATCTCGCGCCTGCTGGATTCGCGGCTAACCTTGGATATAGAGACAATCTACATTCTGAATCTGATTAACGATTGCAGCTGGTTCATGATTACCGAAAAGCTGGCTGGACTGAAAGGGCAGATGACAAATGGACATAACCCTTTTGTAAATCCAAACCAGCCAGAAATTTCTTGCTGCTCAAGTATGTATAAGTTGAAGGAGTTTATCAGAAGCCTTCAACCTGCAATCGATGCTACGGATAAACTGGTAGGTAGAATCTGAAAGATAGGTTGACATGTCCCCTATACGGCCCATATAGCGCTTAATAATTTGCGTGTATAGGGGATTTTTAGTAGCTTATTTATTAGACGAAATCAGGAGTCGTTACTATGAGCGAGGACGGTTTCAATAAAGATGACCTGAGCAGCACCTTTGCGCGCTTCACTACAAAACGCCGTAATATCGTTAGTGATGAGTCAAAGTTAAAGCGGAAAAAACCTGAGTCGGTAAAACTTTCGAGTGCAACACAAGAAATTGGTAGTGTGATTTCATCTGTGCTCGCCTCTACCTCTAAAGCGGATGTCACTAAAGACAAACAGGACCAATATAAATCTCCTATCCGTTACAGCTGGGAGAAAAAAGGTATTAACGGTGGTTCTAACAATTTTTAATCTTATGAAGCGATGGCATAACCACCGCTTCATAAAGCCATCAGTTACCCTTTACTTAATCCTGATTTAATCCCGCCTGAAGCTGCATCAATCGCCATTCCCTGAGCTTTTTTACCTGCTTCCGAACCAGCATCCATAGGCATTTTAGAAGCATCGCTAAAGTTGTTAGCCATATTGCCAATTCGAACTCCTGCCCAACTGAGCATACCAACCCAGAACATTGGAAAGACCAGGTACATCATCCCCAATACCAGGTTCATAATCCATCCATCAGCCGTTGAGCTAAAGAAAGCCGCAAAAGGCACTGAGCTGTTTGCAATCCCCTGCTCAGCCATATTGTCATAAAGGATGGTGATCAATCTGTCATCAAGCCAGCCTGCCAGTTCCCACCAGAACGTAATGAACTGAAGAGCAAATAACGCGAATGAGATAGTAAAAATGGTTTTCGGATCGTAGGCGCTGAACATCATTAACGCAGGAATGACCGTAATTATCATCATCAGCAATAATGCCTGGATCATCGGCAGCGCCTGCTTCATTGCATCAAAACCTGGTAACGCTTCGGCCTGTTTCAGTCCAAGACCAATAGACGAGGTAAGGCGTGTAAGATTACCGACTACTCCGGAAGTTGTGTCGCTACTGCCAACAGCATAAGTGGTACCTGCGCCGGACAGATCTGCGTTGCGTGGACTGACCAGCCAGCGTAACGCGATTTCTTCCCACTGCTGTCCGGGGAACTGGCGTTGCATCTCCTTACGTGTGTTATCACTAAAGCTGGCCAGAACTCGTTTGCGAAGCCCGGAAGTACCATCAGACCACCACGTCTTACATGTTGGGTATCCACCTGCGCCGGTATCTGGATAACCACTGTCCCGGCTAATGTTGTAAGGCCACTGGCTACGTGGCGTCATAGCCGTGTAGTAATCATAATATCCGGAAGTATTCAGGAAGTAGCTGCTACCTATCCAGCCCACAGAGTTGATGGTGGCATCACTGAGCTGGCTGTTGCTGTTTTTCAGTTTGAAATATGCTCTCGAGTAACATTGATCTGCAAATTCCTGGACCTCCTGCAGCAACACAGGATCACGCAGCTTCGTGTTCTGAATGTCAAAACGCATCTGTCGCAAATTCGTACCGCATGGGATTGACGCAATCATTGCCTGCGTTGTGCCCTTCGACATCATATGCAGGAGATACCACCATACTGGAACCTCGGCCGTACGACCGTCAAAATCATTAACGAGTCCCTTGTAGCCCGAATTCTGTGGCGTCGGCACACTGACACCGCACTGTTTAGCGCGTGAACTGTCGAACTTGATCGTGCTGATATCAACCGGCAACAGCGGAATGCAGCAAAAGAGCATCACAAGATAAGACACATACAATGCATGCTCGATTCGCGGAAGGGCAAGAAGCCCTTTGTTCCCCTCGTCAGCCCCCTCCTCCCTCACTTTCAGCCAGACGCCAAGAACCCTGACCACTAGTGGCAATGCAAAAAGGCCCGTATTGCTGAGAATGCTCCACATAGCATTGTTCATTACCCAGCCAAAGAGAACGAGAAAATATTCCAGAAAACTGTTTGCGGTCATCGTCCTCTCCTTACACAGCACTTGTCCAGGCCACATATTCCGTGGCTACCAGGAACAACACCCCCATCAGTTCCATACGCACAAGACGCGGACGTCCGTCCGGCCAGCGGATTAATGCCTGTGGGCGTACCTTCAGTATCCAGGCGGTAATAAGGCAGCCATAAAGAACCAGTCGCCAGGCAAACAGTCCCCATCGGCTGTCATGCAACCAGCCCCGTGTGATGTGGCCATCAGGGTCGTAAGCCATAAATACCGCTGAGATAGCAAACATGCTGGCCGTCATCAACAGAATGAGCAGCACCATAAGGAGAATGCGGCCAATATGGCCGCTGAACGGGTAAAGTCTCATATCAGTTTGCTCCGGAAGACTGAGACTGGCCCATCTGGCTGAAGCCCTGGTCCTCGTTACCGGCTTTCTGCTGCAGACGGTTATCCTGATTCCTTGTTCCCTGCCGTTCCAGTGCCGTAAGCAGACTGTTATTGCTGATAGATTTGCGTAACTCCATCTCATTACGCAGCGCCGTCAGCTCGCGATCGAGGGCATCGATGCGGCGATCACCCTCGGCAATAGCTTCCGGCTGCTCTGCAGCATTAGGTTCGGATTCACCGGTGGTGAGCATCCTGCGCATTGTTAGCGCGGTTTCAACGGTATCGGACATCGCCAGTTCGCCGGCAAGCCGTTGAACCAGGGCCGCTTTGTCTGGATCGTCACGTAATGCCTGAATTACCCCGCGGGTGACAACCAGACTGCCGGTTTTCAGTGCGGAAAGGTTATCAGTGGTGGGCTGCAGTTCACCACTAACCAGCTTACTAAGCTGCTCCAGATTCTCTTTCGTGGCATCCTCAAGGATGGGAGAAAAGCCAGTACCAGCGACAGCACTGCCCGGCTGGTTATCGGTTCCACCACTGGTACATTCACTGGTTTCCCGGCAAGTCCTGATGGAGCGATCACCAAGCACTTTAACAACGGCCGCTGCGGCCTCTTCAGAAGATTTATAACGTTGGCATGCGGTACCATTGCAGCTCGAGGAGCCGACGCTGCTGTTACTGGTCACTGGCAAATTATTCATCATGTTATAACCAGCTTTGGCCAGATCCCGAGTGGGTTGAATTGCGGGCTGCCCCTTACCTCCCCTTTTCTGCCCACCGACCCACGTCACGCCTTCCTCTCCAGTTGCTTTTTGCAGTTTCTGGTCGCTGGAAACCGCATCGCCACCACTTGTGGCCACAATATCTTTGTACTCTTCAGAGACGGCTACCTGCTGCCATTTATTGCCAATGGTATAATCAGCCAGCTTCTTCGACATACTCTGACAGTTCAACATCGCTTTATCAAAGCTCAAACCGGCCTGCAGAACGCCATTGGTGAGCATTTCATACAGCCCGGGGTTTGCGCGCTGAATAGCCATTGCCGGCATACTCATGACAGCACCGGTCGCCCCCTGAATCACATTCCCCATCAAATCCTTAAACCCGCTGGTAATACCATTCAGCTGGTTGCCAACGGTTGTTTTGATGTCGAAATTGCCACACATCAGATCACTGCTAAGGCCACCATTAATGCCTATCCTGGACATATTGTTACGACTGGGCGGGGGTGAAATAACCGAACCGCCACCAATAGAATAAAAGAGCCCATCGCTGATAGCGTTACCGCTAACTGACGCCCCCGATGAAGACAAAGAGATATCAGCTGCCATTGCCGGCAGCGAGGCAAAAATCAGTAAAAGTCCTGCTTTTTTCATGTTCTGAACCTTTATGAGAAATCGGTGCTGGAAAGGAACGTCTGGCCGCGACGTTTGCAGCAGCTGTACGGTTGCCACAATGCCCAGGCATAGTTACCGTCCTGGGCAATCTGACCATTGGTGTCGGGAAACACTGCACAGGTCTGGGACAACTGAGGCGAAAGTCGCTGCCATTTGTGGTTTTTCGTGCCGGTATTTTCTTTTACCGGCTCGGGTGGCCAGTAACCCGGGGACTTCTGTCCCGTAAGGGGGTTGTAGACGTGGAGCTGGCCGGAGCGGGTAATGACGTCAGCGACACGCTGAACTACAACCGCTGCTGATTTGTAACTGTCTGTCTGGGTGACAAACCCGCTACGTGGATAAACGTTCCCCCACATATTGCCGGATGTGGTTTCCCCGATTTCTCGTTGCCCGGGGATGAGTGCTTCGGGATAAAGGGTCTCCGGGACACCCGTTCGCCAGACCAGAGCATCCAGTGAGCTGTTGAAATATGGCATGAAAGGAGTGGCAGCACTGTCGCATGAATAGCCCGGCACCATACCGCCAATGACTTTCGTTGCTGGATGGCCATAGGCGTCGCCGTAATAGAAATGCAGGTTCTGCTTACGTTCCCCGGGAGCTTTCATCTCCTGACGACCGCCCCCCGTACTCACGCCCGTCACACTTTCCAGCAGAGAACCTTCAGCACCGCTGGCGGCGTTACTAACTGTGGACATTTCGGTCCAGGGGTTATCTCCGGGGTTGAGGTAAGCCGATACCACAGCCTCCGGAATGAAATGTGTCACTTTTACCGAGGTTTTCACCGTGCAACCAAATGGGGTACACAATAACCAGTAGCAGATACCACTGACACGCCAGCTGATACAGTCTGTACTTGCCGCGCTGGCCAGAAGATTCGCTGTATTGACGCTGGCCATGGTGCCGGAACAAACCAGCAATGTGGCGATCGCCAGTCGACGTGGGCGGAAGGAGAAAGATTTCATCGGTTCTTCTCCTTCCAGGCAGTGAGCTGACGGGTTGCCTCGTTGACATCAGTCGTACCGTAGACAACAAAGACGTCATCAAAAACCACAGCCGGGTATTTTTCCAGGCCGAGGGACCAGGCATGAGTGACACCCGCATAAGCTTCCGCCAGTTGTTGTTGCTGCTGCCGGAAATTCGGGGAAGAGATCACTGCCCGGGCACGTTGTTCTGCAAGAACGGGATCGGCAGATAACTGACCGAAAATGTCCGCCTGTGCACGTTCGGGCGCATCGAGCTCAACAACGGAGACATCCGGACCAGGATTTGCTGCTATGGCATGAGAGGAGTCGGTATATATCACTGTGCCGGCACTGGCACCGACGGAAAGGAACAGTGCTGCCAGGCAGCAAAATGGCATTTTCATGAAAAACACTCCCTGAGTGTGAAAAACCTATTCAGGGTGCGTTCTCTTTAAGGAGGGGTCAGTAATTAATTCTGACGTGAAAAATGATAATTAATCTTGCCCTGGTAATTCATCATCTGTACGTCAGCATAAATCTCAGATCGCTGGAAATGTCATTTTTTAAATGCAGGAACTTTAATACACGCGGGCTCTTTGCCGCCCGCACCCGCAGCCTCCCCCCTTACCAGACAGCGGAAAACACACCGCTGTCTGGCAAGGTCGGAGGGTTATAAGTCACATCCGGTGTCACAGGTCACCCTGTCGATTTCCTTAAGAACCCAGAGCATATCGGTTGCATCGGGTACACAGATATTCCATCGGATACCCGACCGGTACTCTTGTTCTGCTGGCCAGAGTGTATTGCCGGTAACAGTTATCAGGATATCCAGGGTTTTCTCATGCACGTCGCTGAGGTGGACTGCAACGCAGCTGCGCCGGCCAACCCGGTGAGGATAGACCGACAGCAATACAGGCTGCTCCAGTCTCTTAACGATCTCCCCTTGCAGATGCTTAATCGACTCACTGTCAGCCACACCGACTGAGGCAGAACCCTGTGGCGGAACGGTAAAAATAACAGAGGCAATAAATGCCTTGTCCGGTACAACGATCGGCGTCGCCATAATCAGTTTTTTCATATTGTCCCCTGAATAGTACCAATGCCACGTTTCTCATCGAGGCGGCGCGCAACGTGAAATGCGGCCTCAAGCTCCGAGCAATTTAATTCATTCATAATGGCCCGTCTTTCGGCTTTTTCCTCTTTTTCAGTCATTCCCAGCGCCAGGTACAAACTGGGGGGGACCGCACGAAACAACGCCTGTACCTTACGGGACAAAATAACTCCCTCTGTGTATTTTCTCGGAAGTTTTGTCGCGGACAACAGCATCGCCTTCTGCTCTTCTGTGAGCGTCTTAAATCGCGCTATTTGTTCAACTTCATCAGGTGGCATAACGAGGCAGATCCACCACTCCGCCATATTGAGCATTTTTTTCGCAGTGTCAGGGAAATCCTCCAGGTTCTGTGTGAACAACCACAGCCATGATCCGAGCTTACGCCACATTTTGACAATTTTGGTTGCATACGGGCCCAACAGCGGGTTAGCAGTTACAATATGCGCTTCGTCGATTGGCACAATGATATCCCGATCGCTGAACTGTTCCCTTTCTGCGATGTTGTTAATCGTATTAAGCAGCGAGATGACAGCAACGGCCATCTGAGCTTCATAGCCTTCACGCGCCAGCGTACCTAAATCAACAATAGTCACGTCTGCCTCTGGCCATTGCGCGCCTGGACGGTTAAACAACTCCCCTTCAAAACCTTCGGTAAACATGCGTAATGCTTCTGCCATCTCTTCAGCTCGCGCACGTCGCGCTGGCGTGCGTTTCTCGCGGCCGTCTTCTCCCATGCTGACATCGCGGGCAATGTTCTCAAGCGAGAACATTAAATCTTCCGGTAGCATCTGGCGGTTTTCCTCAAACGCTTTACGAGCCGCAATGAGTATCGCCTCACGAATCATACCGCGGTCGGCGCGTGTCATTCGCTCCTCTTCTGCTGCTTCACCACCGGTGATCATCAACCGCGCTGCAATCTCCATTTCACCCAGAATGTCACGTTCTTCGTCCTTGTCCTCATCATCTTCATCAATGTCAGGGAGGGCCTCTTCGCTTGTCACTAACGTCTCAGGTTTCGCCTGCATGAGCAGATGTGAATCGCCAAACGGAGCAAGTGAAATAACCTTACCAGGCTTGATACTGACACGGTGCACTGAGAGCCCCAGCGAATTACAGTAATCTCCAAACAGACCGAAGCTGTTACCCGCTTCCAGCAAAAATATACGGGGGCGGTAGATTGCCACCATCTGAGCCAGTTTATCGAGCGCAGTGGCAGATTTACCGGCACCTGTCGGCCCGAAAAGCAGCAGGTGCGCATTCTGGGTACGGTCATTTTTATTAAGTGGATCTACGGACAGGGGGCCACCACCACGATTCCAGAACGTAAGCCCCGGGTGACCAGTACCGGTGTCACGACCATAAATAGGGGCGAGACATGCAAAATGCTGTACAAACATAAGGCGCGTGTACCAGTTGTGTTTATCCATTTGAGGGTTAAAGCACATGGGTAACGCACGCATATAACTGCTGAGAGGGCCAATATCGTGTTCTGGATTTATCGGTTCCATCCCACAGTTCAGCAATTTACTGCTGAGATCAAGATACCGTTTATCGAGTGTTTCCTTGTCCTGAGCCTTGATAAGCAGTGTGATGGCCGCACGGTAAAGCTTGTGTTTGTTTCCCAGGAAATTACGCGCTGTAGCAGCGTCTTCACGAGCACGCAGGGAATCAACATTCTCCCCCATTGAATTGCGGCTCAGGCTCGCAAAACTTTCTTCAAGTTTGTCCTGAGGCTGAACCACCAGGGTCATGGCCAGAACTGTCCCTTCCGGAAGCAGATCCATAATGGCATTCACGTTATCACCACGTTTTACCTCCCCCGTCAGATGACCGGTGGAAGGTGCAGTACGCAGGCGGGCAACCGGAACAGCTTTATGTGCCACATCATCAAACCACCACACACCGCTTTCGGCATCACTTCGCGGGCGGGTAAACCAGAGGCTTTCGCTGAAATCATTCAGAAGAGGCAGATCGCCCGGTGCATGATCGGAGTGTTTTGCGCAACGATACAATGTTTTCTTATCGACCCACGCCGGCGCCGGGTTGAACCAGCGCAACAGCCAACTATGGATTTGCTCGCCGTTCTGCTTTTCGCACCGGATACCGGCACCGCTCAGAGCTGCAGTCAGGCGATCGCAGACCTGTTTCAGCAGCACCTCCGGTGGCATGGGGTCACGATACGGCGTCTCAACCCAACGGTAAACCACCATGCGCGTTCTGCGAATTTGCCCTCTCCAGGCGGCCCCTGTGACAGCCTCGTCTACAAAAAGCCCCTGTTCCACCGCCACATTTTCTAGGTGGCGCTCCTGTTCAGCCAGCCAGGCTTTCGTGAATGCAGTTCCCTGAGCTCTTGGCCTGACATAGCCTCTGATAGTATCCATATAAGTAGAGAGATCAGAGTCATCCTGGCAGAAAAACTGTACCACCCATTGGTGATCATCCAGTTCAGGGAGACTGTCCTGTAGGGCGTTCTCAGCGATATTGCAGATCTCGTCCAGACGTGTTTCCGGGCGCCCTTCAGTGCCCACAGGAATAATCTCATACACGGCCCCGACAGATACACCATCGTCAAGCAGAATGCATTCATGCTCTGGCAAATACTCGCCCCAGGGAACATGATCGATAATGGAAGGTGCCGTGGAATACAGACGCGCTTCATCTGAATGAGTCAGCTGCCCTTCCCGGGTAAGCGGTTCATACCCACTGACGGAAAACGGACCGTTACCGTACTGATGAGCATCCTGAGATGCTCGACGTCGGCTAAATAGAGGGAAAGCCATCAGAGATCCTCCGTTCGCTCACCAGGCAACGCATACTGTACCTGGCTGTAGAAAGGAAAGACGGTGCTGTAGCCTGGAACCGGCGTGTTCCCGCCAGCCAGATGCGGGAAAACATACATGACCATGTCAGGATTTGGCAGACGCGGAAACGTCTGCTGAATTTCATTTTCCTGGGTGCGGCTGTAGCTGTTACTGACCTGCTGATTGATCTCACGTTCGCTGTCTGTAACTGGCCGGCGAAGTGTTGTTCTGCTCTCGTTGGTAGCATGAGTTGCCGATGCACCATCGTTCCATAATTCAAGCATGGTGCTGTCGCCAGGCGGCAACATCTCCTCTTTTGACGTACTGCAACCCGAGAGGGCAAGCGGTACAACAACCAACATAATGGTGGCCAGATGATTAAAACTGAGCAACATGCACCTCCGCTTCATCCGAATCACTGATGACAGCTGACAGACGAATCACTCGCCCATCAGGCAGCTGCATCTGCATTCCATTACCCTCGCTCAGAAGCTTTTTTCCGACAGCGAGCAGGGCCTGTTCGGTGACTTCATGCCTGTTACCTTCCCATTTGCCATTATCACGCCTGACAAAACCGGCAAAGAGACGGCCACCCAGTGGTGTATAGTCCACCCGATATTCGAGGTTTTTATTGTTCTGCATCTTTATCCCCATCAGTCCATGCCCGTGCTGCTACCAGCGAGGCTGAAATCGTCATATTTCACCTTGCGGCCTTTTTCTTCATAATCAATCGCCAGCTGACGAGTGATATGTAAAGCCACTTTCTGTCCAGGCGGTACATAGATCGCGTCAAACGTCTGACCATATCGCGCTTTAACCCAGTCAACGGTCTCACGCATACCGCCTGATAACGCCTTACCCAACACTGCCTGACCGGCATCCCCCGTCAGCGTTGACGTCACACCACCATAGCCATTGGTCTGGCTGGTATTCTGGTTTTCGGCCACGGCATCACCAGCTGCGCTGGCAGCTGCAAGTGCGGCAATGGTTGGCAGATAAGTAGAAGCGTTTGATTTTCGGGTACCCGAAATGCATGGAATGCCGTTGTCATCTGACAACCAGCCAATACTGCTGTTATTCCCACCCTGGCTGTTCTGATTACCACCATTACTGCCTTGCCCCTCAGGTGAAGGAAGCGTACGAACAGTGCCATCAGTAAAAACAAAAGTGATGCTGGTTATGGCGCCACGCACGCAGGAAAGCGTCCAGTCCCCCGTAGCGGTTCCCGAAACGATCGCCCCCTGTACATCAGGCAATTCAATGCCATTTGCCGTCAGGTTGTCTTTTCCGATCATCACTTTGAACGGGTAAGGGTCAGTCACCTTGCCATCAATGGGAATACGTCCCAACAGCGCGGTCATGGCCCGACTACCCACAAGCGTGGAGTTTTCCGGAAGGGTGTAAACAGGGGCGGCATTTTTTTCAGATCCGGGAATGTTGTTCTGTACCGTTGTACTTACTGCTGACGTAGCCTGCCTGGCTGCATCACCTGCAGCGCCAAAGGAGGTGGCAAAAGAAAAACCAGTCGCGTTATTACTGTTTTTATCTGAGACCGGTCGACCGTTCGCATCCGTGGCAATACCATCTTTCGGCTCAACCCATTGCAACCCGTTTCCATCTGTTTGAGATATATTTCCCGCGCCTCCGGTCAGACCATTGTCATAACCCAGTCCCACAGGAATATCGCTGCCTGCAGCGTTACCTTTATTTCCTGCCGTTAAGCCGGAGGACCCATTTTTGAGTTGATCAAGAAGTTGGTTCACCTGCGAGCTCAGATCAGTAACCTGAGAACTCAGTTGTGCACGTTTTTGGGCCTCTTCGGAACGAACTTGCCCCACAGCCTGGCTGATTTGCTGGTCAACATTGGTGCTATTTTTTTTTAGCTCCTTATTTTCATCAACAAGTGTTTTATTATCGCTTTCAAGGCTGTCAAGCCGCCCCTGAACCTTACGATAACTACCTACCAGGGTACGCAAAGTATCCTGCGCGGTGTCACCTTCCACACCCAGCGCTTTGAGATCTTCTGGTGTAAGGTCCTTCAGGACGACATTAGAGGTTTTCTGGCCTGCTTCATTTTTATCGTTTTTATCTGTACAGGATTTAACCCCAATCATGATGGCGCCCACCACTACGACGGGAACAGCAATTTTCACAAGCAGGTTTGAAGCAGGCTTTTTCATTTATGTGCTCCTCGGTTACTCCGCTTACTCTCCTTTCCTTCAGATTCGGGTAAACGCTGTTCAGCAATAAAGGCACTTTCGGGACGTCCTGCAGTAACCAGATATAGAACTGTCGTGTCTTCCGGTGTACCGGCACGCCCCAGCCAACGGTGCTGGAAAGTCGCAGTAGTAAACTGACCTTGCAGCGAACGAGGATCAAGGATGACCTTTACTGCTGCTCGGTTACGCACCTGCAGCGCAATTACACTGCTGCCCTGCAGACTCCAGGCAGACATCGGCGTGACGCTGACGGACTCAGTGGGCATAAGTGTGGTGATCCGGGGGGGAAGCTTCAGTGAAACCGGACTTACTCCCGGTACGGGCTCTACCGTTCTCAACGGTCCATACATGTTCTGTGCGGCATAACGAGTCAGGACAACGGGCAGCGGCGCATTGAGTTTTGCGGGCCTCCGGCTTTCTGCATTTGCCTCTGCCGACGAGTGACGGCCGGCACTGTCCCCATCACTGCTGACCGTCTGTTTATCGGTCGCCGAAGCGGTAGCCACTTCTCCGTCGTAGACAATTTTGACAGGTTCCCGCGTGGTTTTACCGGGGGCAGCAGAAACATCAAGTAGAAGTATTTCCCCGTTTTCCTTGTTCTGAAGCTCCAGTCTCGTCACCGGAAAGGCTTCTTTCGCATCAAGATAAACTACACCTCCGGAGCTTTGAATACGCAGCTTGTCGTTGAGTGCGGGCGGAAACCCCACTCGCACGTTTTTGTTTACAAAAACGATTCGCTCCTGCCCTACAGTCAGGGGAATCTGCAACGGTATCCGTTCCCATTTCATAAGCTCAACAGCACGAGCTCCGGCTGAGACCAGTACCAGGGTCAGCAGGATCACTGAGAATTTTTTCAATTGAATGCTCCCGACTTTTGTTCTGGCTCAGGCAAGGAGATCGCCTCAAGTCTTTGTGGCGCGCTGTCATAGCAGTCCAGTGCCAGTCCAAACGGATTTCGCTCTGGGTCGCCTTCCCAGCGAACCACTTTCATTGGATAACGCGCCAGGGCACGCTTAACGGGTTCGGTATGGAAATATTCGTCAGCTACCAGGTCCAGCCGTACCACCCAATGATCTTCATCAATGATGGTCACGCTGCGGTTGCTGTAACCACGACGGGGGATTTCGTATACCACGCGTACACGATCGCGCAGCTCGTCATTATTCTTGCGCATCTCGGCGTCCTTATTGAGAAAATCCTGACAGGACGGCGTCAAATACGGGCTCATTTGGGCAATTTTGGCTGTGTAGTCAGCTTCCCCATTTTTCGGCCAGGAATTCAGTTGCTGAAAAATGTAAAAAGCAAAACTGTAAACCGTAGATGGCGGGACCTCCCACCATTTTCGGGTGCTGCCGGAACGCAGGTCGGGTGGGTTGTGAATTGTCAGTTCCGAGGGCGCTCGCATCCATCCCAGACTGGTGACGAACAGCCCCAGAGCCAGCAAAACACAAGCGATACGTAGCGAAATAATATGATTATCGCGGGCGGTTATACCGTTACGAAAACGACTCATACTTTCCCTCCGCGCATCAACGGAACAGGTTTCGTTCGTTTAAGTTCCCACGCCCTGCTATCCAGAATCATGGTTCGGGACATACGTGCACGGCAGCGCAATTCCTCCAGACGTTGCCAGATATAATTTTCTGGCTTACCGCGCTTGTAGCTGGCAATCCAGTTGCCGCCAAAAAAAATAACCAACAGCGGCATCAGCAGCATGCACGTCGGAAAAGCCAGCCATCCAACAAAAGGAACCAGAGCTAACGGTATTGCCAGAGGGATACCGGCAATAACACCGATGACGGCCGCCAGCACAAACTCCCCGGATGTGAACCCTTTCCAGACCACGGGGGGGTTGTTCAGTCTGTCAGGGAGGAAATCAATGACGGCCATATGGGCTCCTTACAGGATATCTGAAGCTTTAGTTGCGAGGTAAATAACCAAAAGGATGAGGATGATGCCGACAACCAGATAGACCAGGAACTGAGTCCATTCCCCCTTACCACGACGGATATCGTGAAATGCGGTAATCACGGCATGCGCTACGGCAAAAAAAGCACCGACACATACGAGAAGCCCTATCGCAAGTGCCCCCATTTTGATGTAGCCCATAACGGTGTTGTAGGTTCCGCCACCGCCTCCAGATGTTGGCTGTTCAACAACTGGCAAGTCTGCCATAGCCTGATTTGCAGTTAAGAGACCGGTAAGCAACAAATATCCCGCACGGGAATAGGCAGAACGAAAATGCCTGAAGAAAGTGAATTTCATTGAGTCATCCTTTCAGTGGAAAAATAGAAACAGGGTCAGCAGATAAAGCACAATCAGTCGAATTAGCAGCTCATTGAACTGCCTGAACGTCACTGATTTACTGACCAGGCCACGGTAGGCCTGCACCAGTGCCCATGCGCTGAAAAGGAGAACGACGATGGCGAGCGTACCGAGGATCAAGAGGTTCAGTTGCCCGGGCGTGAGGCTGCTTCCGGTGCCCGCACTCCATCCATTTAGCTGAGAGCCATTCATCGCCATGAGGGCTCCTCAGCACGGTACTGCCCGGTGACTAAAGTGGAGGGTGCTGTTGGCTGCGCGCGCGACGGCTCGAGATAAGTGGATATGCCCTGCCTCATCGTTGAGATGTCACGGGTTGCCTGCTGATAGTCGAAATAAAAGCGAGCGTCCTGATTCTGATTGGCTACGACGCGGGCGCGATCAAGGCCAGCCTGAACCTGATCCAGCTGGCGCATCACGAGTGCCAGCTCATCTTTTTCTGACGCCTGGCAGGTCAGCACCGGCAGAACGGGCAATAACATTGCCAGGATGATTGTGGTGTGACGCATTTGCGACTCTCCCTAATAACTTGTCGTCGGGAGATTGACGCAAACAGGACATGCTGGCAGCAGGAAAATATTTATGAAGGTCAGAAAATTAAATGCCACAAAGTGAGCCGGTTAATACAGATGAACCTTCAAAAAAAAGCCCGCGACATCGAGCGGGCTCCGGGGAACTCCCGAAACAGCTACTTCCTGGGCTATAGGTATTTTTTAAAGGACGCAGTGACGATGGCCAGAACACCGCCAAGTAATAATGCTGATGGCAGCAACAGGAGATTTGGCCAGACAGCAGTCGGCCAGGCCAGATACAACATGCAGGGGCCGTAAAGTGCGGGTTTAATAAAACGTTTGGCGTGATGGTATACAAAGCTCGATTCATATCCAGCTCCGTAACGACGCAAATCTCGACGGACCAGCCCTTCAACTATGCCGGTGATAATCACCAGGCCGAACAGCGGCAGACTCAGGAAAAGGATCATCACCCTGATGAAGTAAATCAGAGTTACCCAGAGCGTAGCTTGCAGGTACTCCCCAAGCCAGCCGATTAGTGAGTCACCGAACCGGTTTATCGTTGGGATAAGTCCAGTCCCCTTCTGACCAGTTTCCCTGAATGATTGAAGCCAATGGCTGAATCCGCTATCGACAAACAACCAGTTCCAGGCGGTATGTACCCACCGCGAAATCGTCTCAACCGGCGCTGCCATCAGTAAACTCCGCGTGTACCCTTCCGACAACCAGTGGCTTTCTGCAACCATCACCCGGTAGCTGTGTGAAGCACCTTCGTCAGGCCAGAGTAAGGCAATGCAGGCATATTCGATTAGCAGGCTAACCAGAAGCGACCCCAGCAGAATGCCAATTAAACTGACAGGAAAATCCCAGAGCAACATGCCGAATGGTCCGGATTGTTTCTGTCGGGATGGCGAACTGCGATTGGCAGTATCTCTGTCATGCTGAGACATTTTGCCCCCCCGAATATGCCGCATCACCGCCTGTCCACCAGGATTCTCCAGTTCGGTAGTTCTGCTCCATGTTGTCAGCCAGCTGCTTCAGGCTCGCGGGCATATAAGGATCGTCGTTATCAGCCGGCAACGGCATCCTGATTTTCCACAGGCGCCCTCCTTCAAGCAGGGCGAATGCCTGCCCTTTCGGCAGGTTGATAACGTCTGAAGGGTTGAGCATCGGGACTTTAACCAGACTGACCTGGTCCTGAACGTTACTGTTAAAATCAGTACCCTCTCCCGGCCGGGATACGTCAGTGACACCCGATGTAAGGGTTTTCTGGTAGACGTCAATTTCTGGTAATTGGTCGGTCAGGAGCATGGCAGTGTTTTTTTCACGCACACGGAGCATAATCAATGAGTTGAAGTTCCCCACTACCTGATTCGCTTTAGCACTGCTGCCTATACGGGCCTCGATGTCCGAAAGAGTCTGCGTGTATGCTGTCACCTGGAAGCCCGCCCCCCCCCCTTTGTTGATGAGAGGAATAAACTCATCACCCATTAACTCGTTAAACTCGTCACAGTGAAGATTTATCGCCACTTTCGAACTTTTTCTACCATCCTCATCACCGAGACCGAATTTATAGATGTGTCCACCTTCGGAAACGAGATCAGCGAACATGCTGTTGCCGACTGCTGCTGCGACAACAGGGTCGGATAGTGCATCGAGGCCGATATAAACCACGCCGCGCGATTTGATAATGTTATGCCAGTCCAGGATCGGCCTCGGATCGTTCAGGTCCGTATAGTCAGGTGCCAGCAATGCGGCCGTTTTACCAGTTGTAAGCTTTTCAAGCAGCGGCAGCAGTGACGCAACAATTTTGTCGAAATACGTTCGATCATATTGCACAGCGCTACGTAGCCCATCCAGCACCGGGTCCCACAGTTTTTTTCCTTCTTCGCTGGCCAGTACCTGCTCAATAGCCCAGATATTCATGCCATTAGGCCTGCCCTGCATGTGACGCGGCAGATCCTTCTCGCTTATACCGCTACCTAACAGCGCTTCGACTGTACTCAGCAACTGTGGTGCCTTTTCACTCAGCATATTCTCAACATAGGTTTCGTACAGTTCACCTATGTTTGTCACGTAACGCAGTATGAGACCGTAATCAGGACGCTGGCCAAGTGCGACCAGCGCACGGGTAATAATATTGACAAATCGCCAGGCAAATTCCCGAAATGCAGCAGAATTGCCCTCTCCGGAGAGCTGTCCTGCAACACGTGATGCTACTTCCGAGATACGGCTGAACCGTCCAACGGCATTGTAGCGAGCGCTTATATCTGGCCATCCGAGGTGGAACACCCAGAAGTTATCCTGACGACCAGCACGGTGTGCCTCGGCATACATTCGCCTCAACAGATCGGCATCTCCTTTCGGGTCAAACACGATGACAACTTCATGCTCGCCTGCAGCGTTTTTACGGCGAATATCCTGTGTGATAAGTAACTCAGCAAGCCGGGTTTTACCGACTCGTGTGGTGCCGATAACCAGTGTATGCCCTACACGTTCTCCGAGATCATAGGTGACCGTAGTTTCATCCAGTTCCACACCATGGTAAATGGGGCTTCCTCCTACAGGGGGCAACGGGCGAAACGGGTTGAGCGCCGAATCAGTTCGTGTCAGCCTGCACAACCACGGCAAGCTGTACTCCATCTTTTTTTCCAGATCGCGTGCCAGGCGATAAATAACAGAAGGTTGTACGTAGACCTCACACTCCGGACGCCTCGCTTCCAGAAGACGCTGCGTATGGCGGGGAGACCACTGGAAGCCCTTGCCAAGGAACAAGTGCCGCTGGCTGACGGGGATCTGCTCGCTGGTCAGTACATATCGGGGCAAACGGCGAATGTTTTGGCGGTAACGGAGTATTTTCATCCCCTCAGATGTACGCTTCAGCGCCAGTACACCAAACCCCGCGGTGGTCACCCAACTGACCGATGGTGCGAGCGCGACAGCCCAGGGGGCCGTAAGGCAAATAAAGGTCGCGCTACCCGCCGCCGCAGCGGAATACAGTTCAACCGCCGGGCGAAGGAGGGATTCCATCACGTACTTGTCGCTCATATAAAAGCCCCCCCCTGGAACGGAGCAAAACTTTTACCATTGAGTTTGAGGAATAAACGAACAGAATCTGTGGCCTTGCGGAATACTGCATGAAATAAATAAAAGAAAAGAAATAACCCAAACATCTGCAAAGAAATCATTACAGACCGGAATATGAAAATCCGGAAAGAAACCAAAAGCCACACCGAACCAATGAACGGTAATTTTGATGTGGAAAACTTCATCTGTATTGCCTCTTTTTTAATGGCCGGAGAACATGTTCAACGGATTCACCAGACAGCAGTAGCAAAAGGGAAGACCCGCTTATGAGCAAAATTTCCGGGTAATCACTGAAATACTTAAAACTGATAAAACCTGTTCGTCCTGTGTGTACGAACAGACCTCTGCATTTTTCTTGTCGGACTAGCTCACCAAACTGACGGACATGTTCAGGACGAACAGCACTGGCAAATCGTTTAGCCTGGACAAGCCACCTTTCCTGACCAATCCAGAACTGACCATCAATACCACCATCACCGCTGTAACTCGGATTACGCCTGACCGGTATTCCTCGCCGCTCTATGGCGGTCAGAACCATCTCCTCGAAAACATAGGGATTAATCTTCCGTAAATATAAAACCTGCTGCCCCGCTTTCAGCTCAGGCAGTTTTAGCAACACCCTGTTAGCCGTCTGTCGATTGCGCTGATGTCTGCGGACACGGGCACTTCTTGTATTACACCGCAGCCAAAAAGCCGTGAGTGAAATGAAAGCCAATAATATGAAAACCACGGTGGTCATTGCGCTAATCCATCAGCGGTAATCAGGACAGGGTAATGCGTCAGTTTCAATCGCTGTGCCAAATCACCGCCGCGAACAGGGACCATCTCAGTACCTGGCAAGAGTCCTCTAAGCGTGTTGAGCGCACTTTCAGTCGTAACATTCACTACCATTCCTGTGGCACCCATCCCTTTCAGTTCAGCACCACGCTGCCGCAACCAGGCTCGGGAAATATCATCATCGCCAATCACAAAAACAGGAGGCAAACCGAGTAACTGCAGTGGGCGTGACGTCACCTTTCCGGGTGTCATTTCAGGTGTATTAACGGGCAACATATCGGAAATAGACAGCGATGACGGAGGTCCAGGCAAGGAGGAAACATCGGATAAATGCGACTCTTCACCTGAATTAATCGCCTCGAATAATGGTCTGGTTGACTCCCCGCCCAGATCCCCGACCACTGTCAGCGAAGCAAAACAACTAAACGCTGCTGTAAGCAGTGATACACAAAAGATGCCATTGAAATATTTATCGATATTTTTTTTCATTGAGGTTCAACCCAGGTTAATGAGTGACTGGCCAGAGCAACCGGCTCCCCTTCAGGGACCTTAATATCAGGTGCGATCTGACTTAGCTTGCGGCGTACGATAGCCATATATTTTGCTGCCGGCTTACCACCGGCCGGGTGGTGATAACAGCCAGCAGCTTTAATCCAGCTTCCAGGCTGAGCGTCATAGCAGGCACGGAGAATTCGGGCCGCTGCACGAAGATTTGTGTAGGGATCAAAAGCATCACGAAAGGATGGGAAAAGATGCCCGTTCCACCCAAGATTGACCTGAGCTACACCGACATCGATACGCTTGAGAGGGTAGCGCTGCATAAATCCAAGAAGTGCCGCAAAGGCCTCCTCGCGGGTTTCAAAGTGGTATCCTTTCCCTGCTACATTAATAGTCCAGGGCCATGGTTTAGACCCCCATGCGGTTTTACGGGTGCTTTCGGCCATCGCCAGCGAGTAAAGCGATTCTGCCGGAACACGCTCGGCAGCAGCAATGACCCGATAAGCCTGCGGAACTACCTGAACACTGCTATTTACATTCACGACCGCCAGGCAACCAGTGCTGACAAACCATAAACAGCAAGCCAGTTTCAGAATGCGGCAATTTGCCATCCCTCTTCTCCCTGCTGCAAAATAACTGGCATCTGACCTTGCCCATAGCGCTGCCACAAACCGCGATCATGATTTAGGGTAATTTGCCGATTACGCACTTTTTCGACTGGTATGCCATGGCTTATTGCCCATGATCTGATTTTTTCGTCGCTCACGTCATTTCCGACAAGGTAAATATCTACCGGTCTGTTGTCGGCGATAACAGCAGCAAGCCGGGCATCACAGCGTGAACATGACTCTTTGACAAATAACGCCAGTCTTCCTTGTGTGTCATGAGCGATACCCGCGGCATTCCCCATATTCACGGCCAATGTTTCAGGATAAAGACGAAGCCAGGCAGTGTTTATTTCTCGTTGAAATGCGAGTTCTTTCTCGGTACGGGCGTATTCGTGTTTTACCCACAATTCAGCCAGCCGACGGCGCTCAGATGAATTGTCTGTCTCGACGCCCAGGGCAGTGAGAGGATCAAGACCAGGGGACATAATGCCTCTGGCTCCTTTCATCAACGACTGATAGCGACTCCAGTCCTCATCTGAAAGCCCCCATTGTTGACCCTGTTGCTGCGTCTGAACCTGGTTTGTTGATGATGCCTGCAGGGATGTCTGCTGACTCCGATTCGATGGGGTGGTAACTGTTGATGCCGCTACACACAACGGCAAGGAAAGTACACCTGCCATCAAAATTCTTCTCATCTGATGCTTCATATGTCTGGTCTCTTATTGAACCTGTAAACTCTGTTGGGCACCGTTCACGCTGAAAACAGCGGTACCACTGTCCTGAATAGAACGAAGCGTCCACCCCAGCATCCCGTCTCCCGGTGAAAGCAACCGCATATCTGATATTTGGGAATTTCCACGGGGGATGACGACTGCGAACATCTGCCCGCCGCGCCGCTCAATGCCGGTCAGTACAAACGGTGCTTCAACAGCTGCGCGCCTGACTGACCGCTCAGGCTTTTTTACGATCTGGCCTGTCCCGGATTTTGAAGTTGTTTTGCTCTTAGTGACTGGTTGCTGGTTCTGCTTCGATTCTTTCTGAGAAGAGTTGCTTTCAGCTTTGCTCAGCCCGGCAACTCGCGATTCAACCTGTGACAACCGTGAGTTAATGTCATCAATACGTTCAGAGTGTTCGTCTATCGCGGTACGCCGCACCTGAGCTTCTGAGGAAAGTTTGCTAATGCTTCCTGTTAATTTTGAATGTTCCCCCTGGAAATCAGCTAACTGGTTTTTTACTGATTCAAGCCCTGATGAGACAGACTCGAGCTGCTTCTCGTGTTTCCGGCTTTGCGCTTCGAGCGAAGTAACCGAACCAGACAACTGGCTCATCTGACCGCTGCGAAAAGCGGCATCCAGGGAGTTCACCCGAATACTCAGGTCAGAGATTTGCTGTGCCATGATCACAATCGTGGCCACAGAACCAACAAGAGAAACAATGAGGAATCCCAGACCTCCAATACGGACTATTTTTTTCAGATTAATGGGAACCAACCGGCGAGCTTCTGGCTCAGCAGGTTCAACTTGCGAAGAAGTAACCTCCGGATTTTCCGCTATAACTTCTTCTTTGATGACTTGACTGACTGACATTTCAAAATCCTTATAGCTGCGCAGAACAGCCATAAGGTGCAAAAAACGTCATTCTATGGCGATGATTAACTCATCTGCCATTTCTGAAGTTTTTTTCGGCAGGGAAACCAGGTCGGAGGGGATCATCTGGAAAGGCCACTATAATAATAGCGCTGTCAAAAACGTCCTTGTTTTAGATGTGTTTGAATCCAGGGGTTCGCAAAATTTCAGAGCGGATTAATGAGCACACGAGTTGGGTCATTAGCTTTGATATTGCCTGGTGGAGGGAGTCGTTCTCCAGAACGAGCAGCAAGAGCCTGAATTCTGAGAAGCTCAAAAGAGGCTTTCTGGATAACGTCTTCCTTTGTTTGCGCTTCAAGTGAAGGATGTTCAAGATCAGGGAAGCGTAAAACAATACCGTTATTGCTGCTCTCAAGTTCAGCAGGATACGGAACAAAGATCGCCGCCAGTTTCTGCGCCTGTCGTTTACGTATATCAAGTTTACTAACCAGCTGCGTCGCACGAAGGTGGGTATAGCGTTTTAGCATCGTCAGGCTCTTATGTCCTGATATCGCTGCAATTTCCATAACATTCAGTGTTCCGAGCTCAAAGAGACGGCTTATAGCTTCGTGTCGTAGATCATGAAAATGCAAATCGACAATGCCTAAAGCCTGTATAACTTCTCGCCAGGCGCTTTTAAACCCATTGGATGTATAACTGAAAACAGGTCCGGATAGAGGGCCGGAATACTCTCTTAATACCTTTCTTGCTTTAAACGACAACGGAACATCCCGTACGCTCCCATTTTTAGTGAGAGGCAAATGAGCGATGCCAATGTGCAGGTCGATATTCTCCCAGCGAAGTGAGAGGATCTCCCCCTGACGCATAGCCGTTTCAAGGGCCAAATGAAAAATGGCTGCCAACTCGATATTTCGTTTTGCCAGCGCCCTGCTAATCTTTCGCTCCTCCTGAGATGTCAATCTTCGGGTTCGCCCTTTAGAGGCCGGTGGTTTTCGTACATGCTCAACAGGGTTATGAGTACATGTTCCCCATTCAATTCGAGCAAGGTTATAAAGGGCAGATAGCAACGCAAGTTCAAGTCGGACACTTGCAGGACTATTAGTTCGCCCCGTTTTACTACTTACTTCAGAGAGTCGCTGATCACGGTATTCTGCAATATCAACCGAAGTAATCTCATGCATGTATCGCCTGGCAAGAGCTGAACGCTTTATAACATTTATCCGATAAAACTCCTGTAGATGGCCCCGCTTTTGCGCAGATGCACAACCGTAATATTTATCAAGAGCTACACCCAGCTCCATTTTCTTAATTCGCTGTCTGAGTTGCATCGCATATTCCTAAAAAGATTAGAAATATATCACATACCACTGTCAATCCGGTGTGTGGAAATCATTCCAAAACAAGTTCTCGATACAGGCTTTCGATGTGGGGAAAAATGTCACTAACAGTGATATTGGAATCCATGCTTATTGCTCATGGACGAACTTAAATGGTTCACCTTTTGGTGGATTTCAGAAGGTATATGCAGATAGTTCAAATCGCTGGTTTGTTACCAATACGCGATGGGGTGATTATGAATCAGGAGGGACAATCACTGTCACTTGCTTAAATCTACCTGGTGCCGGAATTTGACTGTCAATCCGGTGTGTGGATTAGCCCAGGAAAAGGACGTTCAGGATATTACTGTAGAAGGACTTCCTTCGATAAAGGACGTTCAGATGATTACGTAGGTTATACCCCTCGCACCGATGACAATTGCCCTGTTATTAATCCAGGTCAAACACCAAACGGATATTGCAGTTGTATGAAAATCATACTCGACTACTGACTGTCAATCCGGTGTGTGGGCAGGAAGCAATTTCAAGGCTACCACAAGGATTAATACTGGGTATGACGTGATATCAGTTAGCTGTGCCAGTAACGAGAAACTGACCGGAGGAGGAGCTCAATGTAACCCGAATAGTAAGGAGCGACTTAAATGGTCAAATCCGAATGGAAATTCTTGGAGCGCAGCATGTCCAGGAGAGAACCTAACTGTGTACGCTATATGTGCCAGTAATTAACCTGTCAATCCGGTGTGTGGCAAGGAAATGAAATTTCTACTGTTTACCCAGGATATATTGACTATGGATCACATGTAGAAATGTTCGGAACCATATACGGTATTGGCGACGATAGCTGTGTCAACAGCGGATTTCCGGTACTGGTAAGCCAGGTTCTATCGCTTACAGGAAGTGTATCTGATCTTAGTTCTCTGGCTAATGCTGGAGTAACCTCTGCTTACTTTACAGTCATAAATGGAAGCCAATTTCGCGTTTGCGTAAAAAACAAAGATTCAAGCCGCAGCAACAACATTGCGTGGCGTGCATTAGCAATTAAATAAACCTGTCAATCCGGTGTGTGGGTATCTGGTGGAAACTACAGCGGGAATTATTCTTCACTTGGCTCATTTGTGTCAGCTTACACAGCTATCAATACCACCGGTAAGCCCATGACAGTATATGCATCTGGGGGAGTATCCACAGTGAACCGGCACGTCGAGGATGGTGACAATTGCAGAAACACATGGGCTTTGTCAGGTAGTGTTGATGGGCGCGTTATCACCGCCGCAGGTACAGCTAATTCAAGCTGGAGTAAGTCAGGTACGATTAATTTTATCGTACCGGCAGGCTCTTCCTTCACTGTTATGTCTAGCCCGTTACCCTCTTATGGATGCTCTCCAGGGAGTTTTAGCCTTGCTATATACTCATAATCTATGGGAGCTATACCGTCAGAATCGTACTGAAGAAATGCGCAGTAGACTGATATTCCATCCGGCGTGTAGTCAGGCACATCAAAGCCCTTGAGTTCACTACACACAGGATTTGGCGTCTAATTAGTGGCGCAGTTTGCTATAGCCTGGAAGCACGCTGCACCTTTTGAATTGTTCGGTAAGACGATGTAGAACCGGTCATTTACAGGATCAAGAGCCATGGAATCGGGTGAGTTATGATTGGAACCATCAGACCAACTTTTTAAAGTGTAAGAACCACCTATAGCCACTGTACCGGACGGACAATAAGCAGACGCAACCGCTTTATTGGCACAGGTGGTTTCGCCAAAAACGGTTTGCATTTTGATTTTTGATGCGGCTGCCCACACACCGGATTGACAGGAAAGTATGGCTCCAGTGGCGTCGCGGCTTACAAGGCCGTTTGGTGAACAAACTGCGCCAGCAGTATTGACTCCGTCGAGCTGCAAAACTTCTCCTGTAGAAAGTCTTCCATCAGCCCGCACACTTCCACCACGAACCTGACCGCTTGTATAAATATTCTTATTATTTATGACTCTAACCCAGTCATTATCTGACATATAAAAACCGCCGCCATACGTTTCATTTAGCCATCCCTTACTCCCTCGAGTTATGAACCAGCCATTATTTGAACGTATGTCGTTGTTAGCCGTTATTGTATTTCCTGCGGTGACGTTTGAACCGGCAGTAACATTCTGTCCTGTAACAGTTCCATTCGCAGTTATATTTCCAGTGGCCGCCACATCGCCACTAAAATTACCCGTTACGGCATTAATCGTGCCTGTGTTATTAAGATTGTTACCTCCCATATCAATGCTGGTATGCATCGTGTTGAGGTCTGGCTTGCCGGTTACCGAAAAACGATAAAGACGATCATTTTCACCGCGAGCAGCGCCCAGTTCATCTGTGGTCAGTAAAGCCGCAATATGCCCCTGAGTTGTGCTTATCCCAAACTGAGAAAGAGGTAGAGTCCAGCTGCCCATGGCGCCGGTAGCAGTTCCCGACGTCCAGATATAGCCGCCCATACCCGAGGTGATATCCATTGATATCTGGCGCAGTGCGAGAAAAGGCAGTGCCGCACCGTTTTGTGTGTAAACCAGCGCCTGCAGTTGATCTGTATTGGTGGCATTACGAACAACTGCAGCCAGGTAAGCCTGTCCGTCTACGGTCGTCTCGCTGAACCCCTGCTCCAGAAATCCGGTGTTTTTCAGCATAGTGGGAGTAACCGTAACCGGGGTCGTGGTGGTGGCAGTTGAAAGCAAAGTATCGTAATAACGGCCCGTGTAGCTCTTCACAGCCTGTGTAAAGCGAGAAACCTGTGACGCAGTATTCAGCCAGGTCCGCTTTTGCATCCAGTCACTGATAAGCGTAAAGCCCCAGACGCTGACAACAAGGAGAATAATCAATGAAGCACCAGTGCTGAGGATAGCCCAGCCCCGGTCAGTCGTTTTATATGTGAACACAGGCATCACCATGTAATAAGCGGTTGATACAATTTAAACAGGGTCACAGAAATCGCGCCGGCGCACAGCCAGGGTCCCATCGGCCCTCCTTCAGTTATGCGACGAACAGATATCTGCCAGAGCACAAAGAGCACCACGCCGATCAGCAGAGCATAAAGCCCCTCTCGCCCTCCCAACCAGGCCGCAATAGCGCCGGCCAACCAGACATCGCCCAGCCCCAGACACTCACGGGCATGAATCCTAAAGGTGACGTAACGCCAGACACCAAAAATCACCAGCGCAGTGGTAGCTGTCAGGAGGTGCCCTGTAAAGCCGGGAGCGATAAGAGCGGAAAAAAGACCGGCAATAAGGCATCTTATTGTCAATTCCCGGGGCAGAAATCCTGTGAGCGCATCTGTAAGCGTCATCCTGAAAAGAAACAGGCAGAACAACAGAGACATCAGTCGCTCCAGTAGCGGCACAGGGGACAGCATCATGCCTGTTGCCGCTATTGCATAAAGCCAGATGAAGCCGGTGGATGCAGGTGCCAAAAAAGCAGCGGACCATTCCTGATCATCATCCAATATCATCAGGCTGAGACGAACCAGGCTCCTCATAAAACTGAATAAGCTGAGGCATAGAGGAAAAATGATAATGACAGTTGGCCAGGGCATACTCAGCGTCAGCAGTGTCACAGTTTTATTCCCCGTTCATTAAGTAAAAGCCGACGATAAATGGCATAAATCCGGTTGGCGTAGGACTCGCGAGTTTCATGCCGGTCCTTACGAAAACCTGCGTTATAAGAGCCAAGACAGTTCCAGCTTATGCCGCATACCTGAAAATGTTTCGCCAGTATCCAGGTGCCTATCTGAACGTTTAGACACGGACGGTTCAGGAGGTCCTGTGAGCTGCGAATGTAACCCTGCGCTATCAGCGAAGGGATATGCGATGAATTGACCTGCATCAGTCCATAATCGGTACTGAGTGCCTGCCCGGTCTTTTTGTCACGATTAATATTTGTGACACCCGGTCGCAGGCTGCTTTCACCTATGGCTATTGCCTTAACCAGTAGCGGGTCAATGTGGTATTTAGCGCCCGCCGATTCAAAGCAGAATGCATCCACCCGTGGGCAAACCAAAATCAGCAGTAGAAAGGCGGACAGGCGCAGCATGTCATCAGCCGTTATGGGTGAAGACCAGTGTATTGTTACCTGTCATTCCGCTGTCTGATGAGCAGGATTTGCCTGCCTCTTCTGCACTGACCAGACCGTCGCTGTAATCGGTACTGTTAATGGTGATAGCACTGAATGCCCCACCGGAACCGAGTTGAGTAGTGATAGAGATGCAGTCTGCCTGCGGAACTTTCTGCGTTGTAACTGAAAATCCATTGTTAAATCCATTCGATGCCACAGGTGCCAGAACGACCTGACCACCATAACCGTTCCACATCGTAGCGGTACCGGAACTGGCTGTTCCCTGGATAGTCCAGCCAGCCTTTGGTGCGCCCCCCTGCTGGATAAGCGTTCCCGTCATAGTTGTACTGCTCGTAAAGTTATATCCCCCCTGCGCCTGCTTAAGCTGCTGCGCGTTTGTCACGACGGTCTGGAGATTTGAAACCTCAACGGCAACGGACTTTTTCCCCCAAAGACTCCAGACCAGAGCACCAACCAGAGCCAGTACGATAATCGTCCCGATCGCAATGGTACCGTGTTCAAGAATGCCCCAGCCCCGGTCAGGATGATGTTGGCGATGTGGTAATGTCTGAGCTGACATGGCGGTTCCTTAATGTAAGTTGAAAGTGTTCATGTCCTGAATCTGCATCACCATCATCAGGATGAGTAAGAAGAAACTCATAATCAGAACGAGAGAAAAGAGTTTGGTGGCATTCGCCCGACGCGCGACGCGCGCGAGCGCCTGTTCCAGCCAGCGGTCCGCATAATTGGTGATGAGCGAAGCAGCACCATCCCCCTTATCCAGAAGAGAGAGATAGTTCACAGCCTCACGGCTCGGAAAATCATATCCGCTGTTACGCAGAGCTCTGCCAAGTGAATCGCCTTCACTCATGCACTCCATCGCGGCCTCGATGCGTTCCTGCAGCCAGGGCGGTGCAAAACCGTTAAGGATCTGCAAAGCTTTGAGTTCCTGGACACCCGAACCAAGAAGCGCGCCAATATTCATAAGGAATACAGCTCCCTGCAGGTCGTTATAAACAGACCATGGTAGTAACCAGTCAGCACAGCGCCTGAGACGGCCGCGCCAGCGGGGCAGCGACCAGAAAGACAGCAGCACAAGCCCTGCGGCTGTAGCGGCAGAAGCAACACCCCACTCGGAACTCCACTTCGCTACTCCATTCATAAACCCGAGTGCACCGGTCCAGCGAGCTGGATCGGACATTTTGCTCATGGTGGGAACAAGTGCGAGATTGTTGGCCAGTAGTAGCCCCGTACTCAGGATGGCAAGCGCGGCAGGAAATACGGAGGCAAAAATTACCTGTCCAAGAATTCGCCTACGGGCAACAATCAACTTATCAGCCTGCATCAGCGCGGCAGGAATATTACCGGTTTCCATCCCGGCGCTGATAAGCGCGGCCTCTTCGTAAGGTGCCCAGGCAGCCAGAACATCCTGCAGCGCGCGGCCAGGACGGTTGTCGTTCACACCCTCGATGCAGTCCTGAACAAGTTCATAATAAGGATGCCAGCGCCTGCCAAAATCAGTATGTACATCGCCGATCATGGTCAGCGCGTCTTTCAGGGCCTTACGGTTTTCAAGAAGAAAGCGCAGCGTTTCGTAAAATGGCTGGCGGTATTTTCCAGTAAAAGTGGCTCTGACAAGCCGGTAGCGAATCCTTTCAGGGAACGACATTTCCCGGGATGGATAAAAATGGCTGTCACTTTCCATCAGGCACCTCACAATCCATGATGTCATCCTCATCCAGCGGACAGATGAGATCGCCTTCCAGCGGATCAACAAGACCCTCTGCCAGATAACGCAACAGATGCATGCGGCGAGTAATCCCCCCCTGGTTTACCCAGTACTTTCTGGCAACTGAAGGCCCATGTGAAAGCCAAAGTTGCATCAGGCGAGCATCTGTCCGGACAACTTCGGCAATAGCTGTTCGCCCTGTAACGCCACGACTGATAATGCGTCCGGTCAGTGGTACCGTTTTCCGGCAGTTTTCACATCCCTCATAGTTGCGGAAGAAGAGATTTTTCGGTTCGCACAAGCCCGCGACAGAACAATATTTTTCGAGACGCGCGCGGGTTTCTTCATCAAGCTCAGGGACTTTGACTTCCCACGGTACCCGGCAGTGTTCACACAACAGCGGCACCAGACGCTGGCCAATCAGGCCGGTGATGAGTGCAGCATCCGCCAGAAGGTGGCGATCAATACCGAAATGCTCCATACGACGCAGGGAGCCGATAGGGCTCTGGGTGTGCAGGGTCGACAGCACCAGGTGGCCGGTTTCACTGGCGAAAATGGCGGCGAGCAGGGAATACAGGTCACGGATCTCACCGTTCAGGATGGCATCCGGATCGAGACGAAGTGCAGAGGCGTTTCCGTTACTCCAGGCGCGGCTGATGGCCTCCGGTGAATTGTCTTCCGGCATAACGGGGGTCTGAATACCACCCGGAATACGCCCCTCGGGCGGGTTTTCCAGCGTGAGCAGGCGCTTTTTACCGCCGGTCAGTTTCAGCCAGATATCACTGAAAACGCGCAGCGTGGCGCTCTTCCCTGAACCAGTAGGCCCGGTCAGCAGCGTCATGCCTTCCGGCATACGCAGGATCTGCATGATAAGCTTAATCTGCTCAGGCAAAAAACCCAGTTGCGGCAGCGTCGGTATATTGTCCCCGTCATCCGGGATCAGACGCATGACCACTATCAGCCCATCCGGAGTAGGACGGTGTTCGTAGCGGGCGCCATAGAGGCCGGCGCGGCGGGCGAACTTTGCATCGATGCGCCCTGACTGCTCACGACCGGCAAAGAATGACTGCTCGCGCACGTCGCACATGGAAAGATAAGCCGTGGAGGCCAGCGTCATACCCTCCACGTCTTTCACTTCATCCACCACCTCCAGCTCGCCGTGAATACGCAACTGAACGATGCAAATCTTGCGATCACCGCTTATTTCCATATGAATATCAGAGGCATTAAAGTCGTTACCCAGCCTCATATAGCTGATGACCTTATCCTGCGAAACACTGACGTCACGGTTACTTAGATCCGCCTCGCTCACCCCCTGGTTAAGCCCGCGGCCCTGACGTTCTGCCACTTCACGCCGCCGGTTCAGTTCGCTGAGAGTAACAAACTCAGTTTTTGCGTCAGACCATGTACGGGTGACATCCATAACCCAGCGTTGTATGCCAGGGTCTTTTCGCCGGTTGCCGTCGATGAGTAGCGTAACCCCACCAGATGGATGCTGCTCGGCAAAGACAAAATCCATGATTTCTTTATCAGGAGACATCATCACCTCAGAATGAAAGTTCAGAATTGTCGCTGAGGCGTACGATCGTGGACGTAACCTCCGTGACCCGCTTTGAGGTTCCGGGAAGCTGATCGCCTTTTGCTACTTCTGTGACTCCGCCATCCGGCAGAACAATGCGTGCACGCAACTGCGAGCCGCGACCGTAAATTTCCTGAAGGCGCACACCACCGGTCCGCTTTTCACTGGCTGCACTGGTAGTCTGTTGTGAAGGAGATGGCTGCGCCATAAGCGGCATGGCAGGCTGGGTGGCAGTAGACAGATAATTCCTGTCAGTACTCTGCCCGGCCTGGCTTTCGCGCAGCTGCTGCTCCAGACGCGCCGTCTGCACTTTCTGCTCCAGAATGAGATTGCGCGCCTGAGCTGCTTCAAGTTCGCCAATCGTAACGTTCGGCGAAAGCGCGTCACTGGTTACGGTTGCTACTGCCTGCCCGCAGAACAGAGCGGACAGCAGCAGGCCCGTTCCCACGGGTTTAATTCTGCGCATAAATGCTCCCCTTCATGGTGTAGTCGAACTGCCCCTGCGGGCTCATGGTGATTGACACGCTATTCAGGCGGAGCCCGGTCGCATCAAAATCCTGCAGCAGACGCTCAGCCAGCAAACGAGAGCTGACAGTGAACGTGAATTCGCGCCAGTCCTGTACGGGCATGGTTTTCTCCTGTCCTGGCGCGACCGCAGGCGGTTTCACTTCACTGAACTTCACTTCCAGATTGCGACGCTGCAGGTGCGAAATAAAACGCATCAGTTGGGCATCCGCTCCAGGCAAGGCCTCGTCGGTATACTCACTCATGCTGTATTTCCGGAAAGGAATGAAGACGTCGCCGTTTTTGCCTCCCTCCTGCAGGTTGAAAACGGCAGAATGCCCAAAAAGTATCCTTGCGCGGTGGGAGAAATCCTCCACCGTCGCACCAGGTGTGGCGAAGAAACGCAAACGAAGGCCCTCAGGGACACATTCGCCGTTCGTAAAGCGCCAGCCGGCCACCGAGGCGAAAAGTGGTGCGCGTGTCAGCCAGCAATTACCAAGTAAAAGCGAAACCGGTGGCTGAGAGGCCCACGGATGCGGCGCTCGGGCTGGCGCAGCTGGCTTATCAGCAGACATCGCCATTCGGGCGCGAAACTCGGCCATTGCAGCAGCCTGTTCCGCTTTTTGCTGAACGTCGTCGTACCAGTAAATTCCTGCTGCTGCCACGAGGGTAATAAGCGCAGCAGGCATAATGAGCGACATCGTCGTCAGGCGCTTACCCAGGCGGCAGCGCTTCAGTTGCGAACGGTTTAGCCTGTCTGTGAGCGCGGTTGCATCACAATTATCATCTGCGGTTGCGGCACAGCGCAGACCCGGTGCATCAGCATCGTTAAAACGCAGGAAGTTTTCAGCTGCTGATTCTATCTTCACCCGTGAACCAGTCACGTCACCCATGACAGAAAGCTGCCCACCACTGGCTGCAAAGAAAACCCAGAGGTCTTCGCTACGGCTGAGGCGGTATATCCCCCATGTATTTCCCCCTTCAGACAGCAAAAATGCTACTGCAAGAGAGTAAGGGCTCCGTCTCACACGCCCGGGTGAAACGACCCCCATCATTGATGCGTTACGCCTGCCAGCAACTACGACATGCGTGTCAGGTGATGCTTTTCCCCGGAACCGCGTTAACAGTGCGCTCCGCTGCTGTTCCCAATGAAGACCGGCTATCCAGTCGCGACGGTGGTGAGTGATGCGAATGCCGCTACGGAGTGAAGATTTTTTCTTTAATGACATGGATTACCTCAGCAGAACAGGAGTGATCATGATCACGAGCGTGGTACGACCGCGCGTACCGTTCTGGCCGCCGCCCAGGATAAAGTTGTTGGGTGTGAATGTTCCCTGCTTGTTTGCAGAAAGGTTCTGTTGCTCAGATCCGGTTAATACCAGTGTCTGTCCTGAGCGCAGGTTTACTTTACGAGCCAGCCCCTGTGTCGAGGTATTCGGTATATCGTTACGGGTATTCCCGTCCCTACTGATAAATTTCTCTATCTGCGGTGGACTGGTATAGCTAAAAGCGAACTGCAGTTGCACGTCGCCGTTTTCCTGGATGAACGGCAACATGGTCATGAACAAACCGGTGGTGATTGTGGTCACGGTCTGGGAAGAAGTAACCCCGACGTTAGCTGTTGCAGTTGAACTGGAACTTGTCAGAACGCCCTGTTGGTTTGAGAGCTGATAAGCTACTGGCGTCAGATTTGCCGTTGGGTCGGTCTGGTTCAGCGCCATGCTGACGTTGCCCTGCTCGGAAAGCGCTTTAATCAGCAGGCTGGAGCCGGAAAATTTGGCGGCATTGCCTGTTGCCGTGTCGAGAATCGAAATGCCGGCACTGCCTGCTGAAGTCGAAGCATTGGCCATTGAACCGGTCAGAGTGGCGCCAAAATTGTGCAGGGATTTGTATACGAGCCCCCAGTCAAGACCCAGTTGCTCATTACGCGTCTGGTTGACGCTGACAATCTGTATGTTGAGCTGGACTTGCCTGCTTAGAACCTTATTCTGATACTCAATGTAACGACCAATACGCTCCAGAACGTCCGGTGTGTCAGTAACACTCAACGTGCCAGTAGCTGCTGAAAGCCAGAAACGACCTGATTTTGGCGTCAGCATCTGCTCGATGGTTTTACGAATGTCGTCGTACAGGTCGCTGTTCATGCCATAATCGGTCTTCTGATTAGAGCTAATGTCTCCGCTCGTCCCCCCCGATGTGCCGCCACCGCTGCCCAGCTGATTGCCAGAGCCGGAGTTAATTGATGCGCTACTGTTTACTTTCGTATTCAGGATAACGAGCTGAAAAGTGCGGGTATCCTGTCGATAAAAATAAACTCCGTTTCCGTCACTGCGCCATGACAGCCCGTACCCGCTGGCTTCGACATCGAGCAGATCACGAACATCTCCCTGGAATTTAAGGCCACGCATGAGCGCCGGTGATGGCTGAACGGAGACGGGCTGAGCTGACGTAGCCCCCATCTGTGCCAGGGGAACCCGACCATTGTCATCCGGCGCCGGCAGTTGACCACTCATCTGAGAAGTTACCACGCTGCCGGTACTCACGTTGCTCAGCGCAGCAAATGCATCTGGTGTGATGGAGACTCGTATACCACATAGCGCAGTGATGCGCTGTCCCAGCTCAGGCAGTGAAATACCATCAGGACGATTAATCGTTATCTGACAGGGAGGCAGATTCTTTTCGTCCGGCGTGGAGACTACCGGCGTAACTGGCTGCAGGTTTACCCAGGGCTTATCCATCCAGACAACAGTTGGTTGTGATATGGACTGACGACTCTGCAACACTCGCTGAGCCGTATCGGCCTGCCCAACGGCTTCCTTGTCTATTTTGCTGATTTCACTCAGCGAACATGATGACAGCACAAACGCAGCAGCAAGTACTGTCAGGCAGAAAGGTATACGCGGCATCCGCAGCTCCCTGATTCTGTTAGTTGAGATAAACAATGCTGCCTTCCGTCACACCGGACGGCAGAGACAGGTTCATATCAGTGCCATCCGCCATCCGCAGACGACCGCCGCTGACGGTCAGGGCAAGCGCAGATGTCACTGAGCGGGCGCGCAACGCGGCATAAACACCGTCTGTTTCAGGTACCCAGATCCACAGGCGACCGTTTTGAATAATGCTTTTGATGCGACTGTCTGGTAACGGCACCATTCCAGTCAGTGCGGTTGATACGGGGCCATCTGTTATTGTCCGCCCGTGACGCCAGTTATTTACGACATCAGCAGTCCGCAGCATGTCTGCTGCAAGCTGATCAGGCTGAGTCTGCTGCAGCGCAAGCCGTACATGCTCGGATGAATGTTGCTGTGCATCACCGGCTATCAAGACGATGACAAGACAAAGCGCGAAAACTGGCAGCGCATATCCCATATCATTTCCCGTCCTGAATCGGCTTATCGTCCACGAATATCAGGCACTGGAGACGATTTGGAGCTGCATAGAGGGGTTTTTCTGCAGCGCGATATAAATTAAACAGCTGCACGATAATCGACTCGAAATTACCACGCAGCGTAAATGGTACATCGATGCGGTAGTTCACAGGCGTTGGCCAGATAACTACCCAGGTAGGACTGCTGCCACTCTCACAGCGAACCGATGTAGCCCATTGGATCAGAGTCTCTTTTAACGTAGTGCCTGCCTGCGAGGTCCAGGCCTGTCCGTCTGGTAACGAGGAAAGCAATGCTCCCGGAGTGAAAACAGTTTTTCCGCTGACCGGAGCAGCAGGAGAGACAATAGTGGAAGGGGGATTACTGTTCTGAACCGTTCCACCTGGTTTCACTGCACCAGATGAAGTTAAAGGCACACCAAGAGCAGCTTTATTCAGAGGTGCTGACGCAACTGACAATGCTGACGGCGCAGGCGCAGGTGCCAACTCTGTCGATGGTTTTACCTTGCCAGATGTTAAGTTAGCTGCGGAACCTGCCTGTGTTTTCTGCACCGGAACCGTAGATTTTTCCCATGGCTCGCTGGCAGAGAACGGGTTTCGGGGTGTTTTTGCTGTCGTTGCAGCAGATAAAGAGGAAACAGCTTGAGGGGTAACTTTTGATGTCCCTGGTGACAAAATGGAACTTTCCGGCCGAGCCGGAGGCAACGGATAGCTGTTATTTCCAGTACCAGAAAGTCCCTTAGAACTGTTAAGTAGTGTACCTGTAGAAGCAGATTTCCCTGTTCCCTGACTGGCTACACTCGCCTGCAAGGGACCTGTTGTTGAGAGGGCAAGATGTCGATATTCATCACGCAGAACGAAACAAATTTCTCGATTCAGGTCATCTACGCGCATACGCCAGGCTGGCCCGGCCAGGATTTGTAAAGCATCTCCAAGCTTCACAGGTCCTATTGAACGCTGCACAGCCGGTAATGGTTTAACGAACAATTCAGAGAATACACCCGGTTCGCCTGAACACAGTGAATAACCTGATTCAAGCATCACGTATCGCATACCTTCCCCAATGGTATTCACCATCTGCAAAGGCATCCTGATATCGATAATCTGATTCAGCGGGTCACGCTGAGCATCTACAGGTCGCGTACTCGCAAGTGTGTAACGATCGTATCGAACAACTTCAGGGGAACGGTTTTGATAAAGATCCTGAACACGGGGAGAGCCCTGAAGCCTGCTCATGGGTTCAGAGCGAGAACTAAAGTCTGTGCAGCCAGCGGCAAGCAGACATAGCGTGATGGCCCCAAGCCGATAACGTGTCTGCAGGTTTATTTTTACCATCAGGAATCCCCAGGAGTTGTCCGAAACAAGTCGGATATTCTGGCGGGGATGCCTTTTCGGACAATGTAAAACTATTACTGCAAACTGAAGAAAATTTCCTCGGTGGGGCAACCGCGAAAGACCAGGATATCCAGTTTCAAGGGTTATCACCGTTTTCGGGAGCAGGGGAAGGAGCTACACGAGACCGATTTATCCAGCCAGTTGGCAATACCTTCAAAAGAAAAGCGCCGGAAAATCCGGCGCCTTAGTCTGCTACTTTATGATTATCAGGCTACGCGATGTGGAACATGGGTCACGTCACCACGGCCAGCGAGCAAGCCATCGACTGAGATATCCTCATCGAGATTATCCCAGTGAATACCACGTTTACTCAGTTCATAGTCATTACGTTCTTTGTCTGTGGCATTCAGCAGACGTGGAAACCAGGCGATTGGTACGCCCATCACCCTGCCATCGTTTAATTCGACCCACATAGTGGTCTCATCAAATCGTACATTTTTAGCTGAAATAGTCATTCCAGGCCTCCACAAACATCGTCTGGTTATGTTGAACCATCTTAGTCAACTCTTTAAGAGTCCGGGCATCGAAGCCATCGTTCCTGCTCAGTTTAACTTCATCTTCAAGCCAGAATTTCGCTTCACCATCAGCGTTACGGACATGAATATGAGCGGGTTCTAGAGGATTTCCCTCGTTCGAGTAAAAGAAAAATTTGAATCCGTTAATTCTCAGTATAACTGGCATTAAAAAAGTACCCCGCTCCTGCCAAGATTATCTTGAATAAAAAAGCGCCAGTCAAACTGGCGCCTCTGTAAAATCGTATCAGGAAATGGCGTAGATCGCTTTTCGGCAGATCCCATAACCATGCCCCAGAAACGGTATGTCATCATCAAAATCCATTGGAGGTTCATTAGCAGGAATGTGTGGCGCAGCTGACTGCTGAGGCTGAGGCTGCTGAGGCTGACCCCAACCACCTTGAGCTTGCCCGGGCTGCTGAGCATTACCGGTACCAGCAGGGGCATTACGACTACCCAGCATCTGCATCGTACCATTCACACCAACCACAACTTCAGTTGTCCAGCGTTCAACACCGCCATCATCGGTCCATTTGCGGGTCCGCAATTGGCCTTCAATGTATACCTGTGATCCTTTTTTCAGATATTCACCGGCTATTTCGGCGAGTTTGCCAAACAACACAACGCGGTGCCACTCAGTCTTTTCCTTCATATCACCGCTTTGTTTATCACGCCATGACTCCGATGTTGCAATACTGAACCCTGTAACAGCTGTGCTGCTATTGGGGATATAACGCACTTCGGGGTCCTGACCGAGATGGCCAACGAGAATAACTTTGTTAATTCCGCGACTTGCCATGATGTAATCTCCTGTACCTAATCATATTCACGCTGCGTCCATTCCCCTTTTTCAAGAGCAATATCGGCCTGCAGACTGGTTTTGTAGTATTCGACTGACTCACGGGACACGGGTCCCATTTCGTTCGCGGTTCCGATATAAAAACCGCGCTGACTGGACAGAACCTGAATTTGTAATTGATACCCAGCTTCTGAAGCCAGTAAACCGAATGGATTTCCCATGCGAGAGCTCCGTTACGTTATCGAGAGAGGTAAATCTCCCGAAAGAGATTTACCGGATGTAAGAAAAAAGAATTAAAACGAGTTCGGATCGTAGTCTTTAGGAGCCGCAGAACCTTGTTCCGGGGTTTGAGATGCATTTGGCGCTGTGTAAACGACTTCCTGGCCTTTCTTAATGAACTCAACCTTAATCAGGCGAGCCTTCAGAGAAGGTCTGGATTCACCGGAATGTTCGCCCGACTGAAGGGTAAACACGTCAGCTTTCAGGCCGCTCAGCACAAACCCCAGCAATACTTTTTCCTCTTCATCCACGGCCTTCTGGCAGCGGTTGATGAGTTTTGTAGCTTCTGGGCCCGCAACAGTGACATCGAAGCGAGTGTATGACGCGTTGTCGGTAGGACCAGTCAGGGCATTAATGACAGCGCAGGTAAATTCACCGTTTTGGCCCTGTACACGACGAATCGAGCTCAGGTAGCCGATACCGCTTACGTTAAGATTGAAATACTCTTTTTTCTGGCTGGCAGAGGAAGAGGTGGTGGAAGAAGATGCAGTTGTAGTAGCAGTCATGATGTTATCTCCGGAGTGAAAACTAAACTGGTAGCGGAGAAACATCTATCCCTTGCGGGATAACGTTTCCCGCAGGGAAGTCAGCAAATTTTTGCCGACTGGCTGTATTTGTGAAATGGACCTCAACTCGCCAGGAGTACCTGTTCTCAGAGGTTAAACAGGTTTACCACCCGAAGGCGCCACTCTCAGGTTTTATGTGGCATTGGCATGTGATTACCCGAAGGCGCCCTTCTCAAATCACCAGGGCATTGGCAGTTGTCGATGACAACGATTAGCCTCTTTATCATTTATTCAGACGCAGCAGATGTCAACGCCGGTGTGCGTAAAAAATCATCAATGCCAAAAAATAAAAAAAGCGGCACCTTTCGGCACCGCCTGTGAGGTCTGCACCATTAGACCTGATGTTGACCTGCTTACGCAGTTGCTCCGGGGGTGTGTTCAGGACCCGGCACGGTTTCACGGAGTTTTGTGCCTTTTTGACTCACGTTCAGGTGTGGACGCGGCCAACAAGACTGTATCCTGCAAGCACTGCATTTGATGCTCACAGGACCCGCAGTCACGGGGTGCGGCTTCAGAGCCGTCGCAACAATAGCAAAGGCATCCTGTCCCCGCAATGAGAGACAAGGAATTAATTATTCTTTGGTTTTACAGCCTTAGAGCTACGCGCGCTTTTACGTTTCTGGGTGTCGTTGTTGATGATTCCTTTGCAATCAGGATAACGAGTACACCCCCAAAACTCTCCTTTCTGTCCTTTTTTTAGGCGAGTTTTCCCCCCACATAAAGGGCACGATGGTGTGGGTGGTATTCTAATGCTCACCCGCTGCTGTCCTCCCATGCTGACAAGGTTACGGGTCCATCCGACCTGTCGCTGCAAAAAATCATTCAGGGTAAGGCGTCCTTCTGCTACTTCATCCAGAGCCTGTTCCCAAAGTGCAGTCATTCCGGGGTCGGTTAACTGCGAGGGCAGAGCATCAATGACATCAGCACCAAGATCAGTCGCGCGAAGCTGCTTACCTTTGCGCACAATAAATCTGCGGTTCAGCAATTGCTCAACGATACCAGCACGGGTGGCTTCCGTGCCTAATCCGGCGTTGTCCTTCAGTACCTTACGAAGAGCAATATCGGTAACAAACGCTGACGCGTTCATCATAGCGCCGATGAGTGTTGCGAAAGTATAGTGAGCCGGCGGACGAGTCATTTGCTGCACGACCTCTGCACCGTTTACTCCGCAACGGTCACTCTTCCTGAGAGGAGGAAGTTCAATACTGAGATCATCATCCCCTGCACTATCCTCTTCCTCCTTACTGAAAAGGACCTTCCAGCCCATTACAATCTCCGTCCTTCCTGTTGTGCGGAACAATTGCCCGCCAATGTCAAACTGCAGACGAGTAATATCAGATTCGTGCAGGGGAAGAAATTGTGCCAGATAATTTCGGCGGATAAGGGTGTATACCCTTCGCTCTGCCTCACTTAACGCAGAAAACTTAAACGCGTTTCGGGTAGGGATAATGCCATGGTGAGCTGTGATTTTTTTGTCGTTCCATATCCGTGAAACAAACGAAGTATTTAAACCTGAAAGAATAGAACTACACTCTGGATCAGACAGGCCTATAGCGGAAAGAACCGAGGGGATTTCCTCACGCATAGACTCAGGAAGGTATCCACAATCAGTTCGTGGATAAGTGGTTGCCTTGTGTTTCTCATAGAGGCTCTGCGCAGTATCAAGCACCTGCTGGGGGGACATATCCCAGAGCAGACCACAGGCCTGTTGTAAAGTGCCGAGCGAAAAAGCCAGCGGCGCAGACGCTTTTTCACGCTTCGTCTCACATTCTGTTACGGTCGCTGCGCCAGCCTGCCGGCAAAGATGCGCTACCTGCTGCGCAATGTTTTGATGTACACAGCGTTTTTCTTCGTCGGTATAAACCTTAGCTGGTACCCATTGCGCCGGAAAAGTTTTTCCTCTCGCACTCAGAAGCGCCTTAACCTGCCAGAAAGGTTTAGGGATGAATGTCCCTATCTCCCGATCACGTCGGACAACCAGTGCCAGGGTGGGAGTTTGCACCCGCCCGACAGAAATCACACCGTCGAATCCTGACTGTACCGCAAGCAATGTATACAGACGGGACAGATTCATTCCAATGAGCCAGTCGGCACGAGCGCGACCAAGTCCCGCATGATACATTCCAAGAGTTTCGGCACCCGGGCGCAGATCCTTGAGAGCTGCACGGATGCTCATTTCATCAAGGGCAGAAAGCCAAAGCCGCTGTACAGGACCGTCCCAGCGGCAGTATTCCAGCAATTCACGGGCAATTACTTCTCCTTCCCGGTCCGCATCAGTGGAGATAACCACATCATCGACCTGGCGCAGCAGCCGCTCAATAACCTTGAACTGAGACTGCGTCTCCTTTTTTACCACTACCTGCCATGGGGAAGGCAGGATCGGCAGAGCAGAGAGCGACCATGGTTTACCATACTGTTGACCGTATACTTCAGGCGGTGCAGTCTCCAGCAAATGCCCTACTGCCCAGGTAACAGTGACGCCAGGGCCAGTTAGAAAACCGTCGCCACGTCGGGTGGCACCCAAAACATTCGCAAGATCTCGCCCCTGTGAGGGCTTTTCGCAGATAAACAACCGCATGGTGGTTCCCCGGTCAGGCAGCCCGATATCGCATTCGAAGCAGGTTTACGCTCGATTCATTAACCGGCGGTGAGAAAGCTGAACGTTTTTCACCAAGAAGAACAGACAAATCTGGCTCTCCCGCCACCTCGCAGGCTTGTTTCCATGTTTCGTTGTTTTCCACAGCATCAAACCGGGTAGCATCGATACGGCGATAAGATAAAACAGAGCCATAGACCTGACGAATTAATCTGCCGCCTTCGCTAAGATGATGATCACGGCGAGAACGTGTAATTAATCCATAATGCGATGCCTGTAGTGCCTTTTTCGCAAACTGATCGAAACCTACTAACAGAAATACACACCTGTAACCCAGAGGGGTTCGTGTAAATACCTGGATATCGAGTGGCTCAACAGATGCAACTTCTGTCAATGTAATACCAGGCGGCAGCATGGACATTTCAGCATCAAGTTGCTGTATCAAAGCAGTCATAGAATCTGATGCAACCTTGATCTTTTCTTCCAGGTTAAACATAGCAACATCAGCCCATGGATTATTTCGCAGGGAATCCTGGTTAATCAGAGTCGCACGGTGGAAAAACTGAGGCATACCGATAATTCCGTGCCTTGCAGGCTTTTCACCGTCCTGTTTTTCAGGCTGACGCCCTTGCCATAACCCAATTGCGTAATTCGTATGAAGCGCGATCGTCATTTCAGACTGCAGCGCACCAGTTTTTTTCTCATTTTTTTCAGCCATCGTTGTCACCTGTGTTCAGTTAAGATGAGCAGGCATAGTCCTGAAACACCGGTATCTCCAACAACGCGAAACTCATAATTCCACGAACGAAATTGTAATTTGGTTAATATTTAACCTTGCTGCGCCCCGCAGCAAGGTCGCTTTTTAACTAGCAGTAAAAATATCCCGCGAAACTTAACCATTACACGTCAGGATTGATTGTTTTTTATACTTGTTGCGCCCCGCAACAAGGTCACTTTTTAACCAGCAGTAAAACCATCCCGCGAAACATTAACCGCTACACATCAGAATTGATTATTTTTTATACTTGTTGCGCCCCGCAACAAGCTCACTTTTTAATCAGCCGTAAAACCATCCCGCGAAACATTAACCGCCACACATCAGAATTGATTATTTTTTATACTTGTTGCGCCCCGCAACAAGCTCACTTTTTAATCAGAAAAGATTTTTGATGCCATAATCATTTCTGGACCTGTTGCCGAATAGCCGCAATCATCGCCCTTACCTGCCCCTGAGACGGGCGTTTCGCAGGTTGAACAGGGATGTTGGCTGTGGGTACAGTACGTGATTCAACCGGGCGGGAAATTGTTCCACCAGAACTGGCAGTCGCCGTATCCTCTGAAATTTTTAGCTCACCACTTCGCGCCTTGCGTAGCATAGAGAACATCCAGCCCACCGGATTGTTGAGCCTTCCAAGGGCCTGTTGCTCACGCAGCATATCAGCAAGGGCCTTTGCCATTGTCTCCGGAAGCGAAGCCATCTGCGTACTCAGCATCTGCCTGTCTTCACTGTTCAGAGCGTTCAGAAAATCATCTGGCAGGAATTGCTCACCACACGGTACGTACGTTTTTTTATTCACACTGTGTGTGAAAGAACGTACGTTACAGTCCGAATTTCGGACTCCGGTGTAAGTCCTTGATTTTTTACTGAGTCCATTTTCCGGACTCTGTGAATTATCAGGTTTAAGGGAACTGAGTCCGTTTTCCGGACTCAGTGAATTCGGGCTGTTTTTTATGCGTTTTTTACTGAGTCCTGATTTCGGACTCGGTTGCACAGCCTGTCGCTGACGAGCCATTTGTTCTGGTGTGGCAGGTGCACTTAGCCGGCTCTCAATAATGGCCAGGCGGCTGTGACGGTGGCGCATTCCCGGATCATGAAGGATATCATTGACTACAGCCAGCGCCGTCATACGGACGGCTTTATTCCTGCTCAGGCAACTCTCTTCAACAAGGGTCAGCCAGCCTGGATCAAAAGTCTCAGCATCACGGTAGCCCAGCGGCTCATCATGCTGTGCATAGATATTGCCCCGCACACGACCATGGTCGTCGCGAACACGCTTACACAGGCTGAGCCAGCCTGTAAGACGCAGCATCAGCAGAACGCGGCTGACTGTATCTCTGGAGGCCTTCTCTGAATGTGCCGACGCCAGCTGAACCTGGAGCTCATCATAAGTCGGGAAAACAGCACCTTCATTCTGCTGTGCATACAACCGGATCATCACCCAGGCGGTTTTATCCAGTGGCGAAAGACGGGTATCCAGAAACAGCTGCCGGGGAAACGCATCATGTACATTTCCCATAAAAAGAAGCCCGCTGCGCTCCTGACCGACATCACCAGTGTCTGTACGCCGTTCGAGACTACGCTGCATCCTGGACAGTGTATGAGCAACTATGCTGTCTGCCGGAATGGTCATTTTCTGCTCTCCTCTTCAACCTGAGACAGCACAATGCCGGGACGAACCCGGCACTGTACGGTCAGCAGCGGCATTCCGTTACCGCCGTATTTCACGGTTATAGGTCTCATGATCCATCAGCCACCAGTGTTTACCTCCATCCTTACTGAGGATGCGCCAGAACGGCCCAACATCTATCTTGAGATAGCCGTTCATCGTCAACCGACGGAACACCTTCTCACCACAGCATACTGCGCTGAACAGCCGTTGCGCCCTGCGACGAACCGAGGGGGAAACGTGCTGACGTGAAGAAAAGTCGGTCATCTGCATCATGCTTCCTTGCGCTGTTGTGATTCACTCTTGCGGGTTGGGGTTGGAGTTGTCTCCCGGCACCACTGGCAGACCCTGCTCCAGACTGCGGTCAGTGACAGGCCATGCTGCTCAGCGGCAAGCATCATCGCTTCCAGAGCCTGATGAGAGTCCGGGGATGATAGCCCGGCAGCCTTCCACTCGATCCATAGTGCTGAATCCTGTGGCTCCGTCAGAGACTGTGTGCGGCCCTGGCGAGACTCTATCCCCATCAGACGACGCCGTGCACTAACCTCTGATGGAGACAGGCCGAAGTATTTATCAATCAGTTCCATTGAACCGCCAAGCTCAAGCGCCCGGTCTATCATCAGCATTCGTTTCTGCTCATTACGTGCCTGGTTGAGCATCAGCCAAAAATTTTCGTGATTCAGGCTAACATCAAGCACAGAAACGTGTGACTGGCTCAAATAGTGCAGCTCATCAAGGCTTAGCTGACTCAGTGCGCGTATCTCCTCGAGAGACATTCCCAGCGACTCACAGCGGCGGATATTACCGTTTTTGACATCCATCAGCAGTGATGAAAGGATGGCCGTGGTGGCCTGTGAAAGATTGTGCTGGCTCATAGGCCCCCTCCTGATATCATCTGATCGGCAACAAGCAGAACATCAAAAAGCCAGCCCGACAGGCAGGCACTCCATAAAAAAAAGTCAATCATGTGTACAGCCTCCCGCCGTAATCTGCTGTTGAGCCTGCGCACCAGTCAGGCCTTGATGAACTTCGGTATCCCGCCCTGCGAGCCAGCCCGCTACGCGTGCTGCTCTGTCGCCACGGCATTTACCAGCTGCCCTGACGCTTACAGCACCAAGGGGGTCGCCGGTGTGACGCTGGGCAAGCCAGCGCTGAAGCATGGAATTCTCACATTCTGAAGGAGCAAATGACTGCAGTACCTGCCAGACGCCAGATACCCACCCTTCACGAAACTGATCGGCTCGGCGACGGAGCGTGTTCTTAAGAATCCGGCGCTTCCGGTATCCGGCAATCTGACCGTCAGTGTCTGCACGAAGTTGCCGCTGTAAAACGGTATAGATATAGAGCGCAACTTCGGCTCTCCCGCTGAAACCATAAAAGTGCAGAGATCGGCGGACGCTTTTTACACCACTGCAACTTGTGTGGACATGCCAGCCAAACCAGCAGCGGCAGCCCGTAGCCATGCAAACCACCGTTGCAAGAGAACTTAGCCAGGCTGGCACTTTTTCAGCATTACTGGTCAGGTTCTGGCAAACGGACTCCTGGATATCATGAATAGAAAGCATGTCAGGGGTCAGGCCATGACGCTGCATCAGCCGTTGAGCCAGCGCCACTGCACGGGCCGCCTCGTGTGGATTACTGTTCCGGGTACCCAGCGCCATCAGTCGCCGGATACGTGCAATCACTTTTGTGTTTTCAGACATGGTGTAGCCCCCTGCTGCCGGCAGCACGGTGAACATCCTGCTTCTCTTTCACATCCTGACAAGCAGCACACAACTCTACGCCCGGTACTGCCAGCTGGCGGGCTGCGGGAATGTCCGAGCCGCAGCATTCGCAAATCTTTTTTGACGGACGTAATGAGTGCACTTTTGCCCTGATAGCATCGATACCGCGTTGGGTGAAAATAGCGGTACTGGCCTGAGCCATTTCATCATTCAGGTCTTCAGACATTTTCCCCTCCCTTCGCAGCCAGACGCTGCAGCTCACGCAGACGACGTATTACACGAATAAGACGCATTGTTTTTACAACAGTGACATCATCGAAAACGGCAGTATCTGTAGGTTCCTGAGAGCCAAAAAAATTCAGGCAGAACATGAACATATTGAACTGTTTGTTAGGCAGTGAACCTGATAGCCCTGCGAGGAAAAGAGTAAACTCACTGGAGTTCTCTGAAATGGAGAAACCAGCTGAACGATGGTCTTTATTCTCCCGAACACAGTCCGCACAGCCCATCGCTTCGGCAATTTCGAAAGTAAGCCGATAAGTCATATCCTGCAGGTGCTCGATGTCGTCCTGTAATGCAGGGATGTGCCAGATATCATTGACCGGCTCCAGCCCGGTTGCCGCGAAGGCCACTGAGCTAACTGAAGAGATGGAGGACTCATCCTGTTCGCCAAAAGCAGAAATGAGGGCGCTGGAATTAACATCTGACTTAAATTGCCATTCTCCGGCGCTATCAGGATTCTCTGTCTGACCGGTAACTACAGGATTTCCGCCAAACAGGTCATTCTGTACTTCACGACGCGTCTCACTTCCAACAGACATACCACCGGGAAGTGCAGTATTGTCCTGAAGTTCTGGTAAAGCTTCCGGACGCCCTAGCGTGGTCAGCGTACCGCTACGCAGACCAGTAACAGGGGGCTGGGATGATTTATCTGCAGGCAGGGTCGTAACTGGTGGTGTTGTGCGCTCCCGCCCACCTGACTGTTCAGACGCGGGTGTGGGTGCTGGCAGTGGAGGTGGCTCGCCAAACTGTTCCCGGCGTTTTTGCTCACGAGGATCAAGTTCAATTAACCAGCGGTCATAATTCAGGCTTGGATGGGGAAGAGCCTTAACCAGTTGACCGATAAACTCATCCCTGAAAATATCAAGGGCATAGCTTTCAGGTTCATCAAAACACCGGCAAACTGCACCAAACACATCATCAAGAGAACATTCTGGGTTTACGTCACCGCTGAAAGATTTCCAGACCTTCATAGCAGAAGAACGAAGGCTCAGGAGTGGTGTTGCCTGACCACGGCTCATACCACTTTCAAGCAACTGGGGCATATGTGGATACAGGTAATTAAGCGTATCTTCCATTCGGCTTACGCTGGAGTAATCAATAGGATAACCTTCCTTACCCAACAGATCCGAAAGCTCTCGCAAAGTCACACTTCGACCCAGTTGCTCTTCATAAATTACGCGCGCTTTATGAACACCAAATGCCTTTTCTATATAGGTAAGATCTCCCCTGACCTCATTCTCAGCCAGATGACCAACCAGACATTTTAGACGTCCAGGCCAGGGTTTAAAGATTGTATGAACGCGATAAAAACGTTCATCACCAGTCTCCTGCCAGAGTTCGCAGAGGATCTGATACCGGGTATTTCCTCCGTCACTAAAGATATAAACATCATCACCATCCGGATCGCGGGTTACTTTTGGAATCGAATCCAATCCTCGAGCACGGACGGAAGCTTTGATTTCTTCAAAACGAGGGTTGCGCCCTTTGCGCGGGTTATCCGGATTGGGGCGAAGCTGGTCAAGGGTAAGAACCATTGCCATTTCGTTTACTGGCTGTGTTACAGGGGGGGTATTATTATCAGCAGCCTGAGCTGGTGATTTTCCTCGCTGCAACATGGCGTCGCCAAGGTTGAGACCACGGGCATTGCTCATGCAAACCTCCCGGTCTGACCAGGGTTAGCAGAGAAACGCGTATATCGGCCTTCGTATTGCAGTCGGATGGTACCAATTGGTCCCTGACGCTGTTTGCTGACAATAATTTCAGCAACCCCCTTGTCTTCAGTGTTTTCGTGATAGACCTCATCACGATAGATAAAGACAATTACGTCAGCATCCTGTTCCAGTGCACCGGAATCACGAAGATCGCCATTGTTAGGCCGTTTATCAGCACGACTCTCCAGTTGACGATTCAACTGCGAAAGGGCAACAACCGGACAGCTCATTTCTTTTGCCAGCGCTTTGAGTGACCGCGAGATTTCAGCAATTTCCTGTGTGCGGTTCTCGTGATCCGGACAACGCATCAGTTGCAGGTAATCAAGGCCAATGACAGAAGGGTGACCATAACGGCGGGCGTTACGACGGGCACGAATTCTGAGCATGGCGGGGGTCAGTGAGCCAGTGTCATCTATGATGAGGCGGTCTTTAAGGTCCCCCATCAATAGTGAAGACGCGTTTGAAACGCGCGCCCAGTCCTCATCATCCATCTGACCATTTTTTAAATGTGTTAGATCTACACTGCCAAGTGAAGCGACCATACGCATGAGGATCTGCTCGGTGGGCTGCTCAAGGCTGTAAAACTGCGCATGCGTATCGGCTTTTTTCAGAAGTGAATTAAGAATCAGGCTGATCAGAAAAGCAGTTTTCCCCATTGAAGGCCTTGCTGCTATAAGTATCAGATCAGCAGTCTGCAGCCCGCTGGTCATGGCATCAAAATCTTCAAATCCCGTAGGCGTACCAGTAATACCATCAAGCACATTGCAACGACGTTCCAGCTCTGTCAGGAGTTTTTCCATGCCGTCAAGCAGCGTCACAGCCTGCTGTGGTTCTGAACGTTCTGCCAGCCGCGTAATTTTTTGCTCTGCGGTTTCCATCACCGCCCCGATATCAGCACCGGATGCCTTAACAGTCTCGGTTATCTCAGTACCAATTGCGACCAACTGTCGCCCCTGGCTGTACCTGGCAACAATGTCACAGTAAGCGACGATATTGGCCGCACTCGGAGTATTTTTTGAAAGTTCAGCCAGATAGGCGAATCCGCCAAGTTGCTCAAGCGCATCCTTACCGCGGCTTTCAATGCTCTCAGCAAGTGTGATCAGGTCAATCGGACGCCCTGCTGCAACCAGGCGCGCCATTTCATGAAAGATGACCTGATGAACCTTAAAATAGAAATCATCGGTATTGAGACGTAGCGCCACTTCATCCCAGCAGTCGTTATCAAGCATCAGGCCACCAATGACGCTCTGCTCAGCATCCTGAGAAAACAGCCCTGATACATTTCTGCGGTTGTTAGAGGTCATTCCTCGCCCCCCGCATTAGCTAACGCATCAAAATTCGCTTTCCACTCAGGGAAAAGTTCACATGCCAACTGATACATTGACGTAAATGCTGAGTCGCTTTTACGCCGGGTATTTTTTTCAAGACGATGTACCGGTACGCCCTTAACATGCCCAAGGACATAGACAGTCAGGTCATAGATACATGTCTCCAGCAAGTCGATATGAATTTTGTCTGCATGGGCGCTGTAGCGTTTATCTTCAACGACCGCTTTGACTTCGGCGAGAGTCTCAACAGACAGATTGTCGTATTCCATACAGTTGATGAGCAATTTTGTGACCGGAAGCTGAATGCCAAACGCACAATAAGGCAGCAATTCTTCCATCAGCGCGACTGTACCGCGCATGAACTCCCTGACATCAGGAAGAATTGGTTTGGCAATACCCACCATGGTTCCGGTGGAAGCAAGGATGATTAACTCAGACATCACTGACCGCGAGCCTTGTGAATCGACAATAATCACGCCATATGAATTAAAAAGGGGATGTGAAAGAGCATTTCGGAGACGAACTCGTCCATCAGGCGCATTCAGCATTGCAGTAGGGAGAAAATTACGAGGATCGTTGGAAACGATAATGTCCAGATTATTGATTGACGTACGGGAGATCAGATTATCTGGATTGGAGAGATCAACTGTCTGCATCAACAGTTCGTACAAACCACCAGGGGCTTCGTATTCAAGCGGAAATATACTGCTGGCCGTTGGCTGAGCATGATCGCCATCAATCAGAAGTGTTTTGATGCCTGCATCGGCCAGAAATCCTGCAAGATTAGCTGACTGAGTAGACTTACCCTCGCCGCCCTTAGTGGAAACAACAGGTATAATACGAGGCTTAACGCCCAACGTTGGATAATCGATTGATTGTAAATGCATTTTAGCACCTGAAAATTAATCAGGATGCGATTCAACAAATACCGATCATTCTTCTATGGAATTTAACATTTTGTCACAGGGATTGAAAATCCCCGTGTCCTTGGTTCGATTCCGAGTCCGGGCACCACTATTTAAAGAACCCGCCCAAAAGGCGGGTTTTTGCTTTTGAGCCAGTCTAACAGCTCAATGCTTCCTACTTTATGTTCTTAGCCAACGCGGTGCTTTTAACGTTTCGGCACAGGATCATGGCGCTTCCCTAAAACGCTCGCAGTTATCCGCGAGTTCCGTGAAGTCGGTTATGTGATTGAAGGGAACGGTAAATAAAGGGCGAATCGAGGTTGGGATAGTAGCCATAGCGCTCTTTATTCAATACTCAAGAGTTCTGTATATCTGCTAAATACTCGCCATCAAATCCCCCAACGTCACCATCAATATCATCGGATCCATTGGCGATGGCTCAAACCCCACCCGCAGATAAAATTCCCGCGCTTCATCCGACAGCGCATGAACCAGCATTCCGCGAATGCCGATGGTCTCCGCCACCTGGATCACCCGCAGCCCAGCGTCGCGTACCAGTGCCCGACCAACGCCCTGCCCATGCAGAGACTGATCTACCGCCAGGCGTCCCAGCACAACAACCGGGATGGGATCGGGCATATTGCGACGAAAGCGACCGGGTGCGGTATTCGTCATGACCGCACTGGATGCCAGCGAGTAATAAGCCAGAACGTTAGAATCGTTGCCACAACAGACAAAGGTACGGGATGCACCACTGACCTGATTTTTCATCGCCCGCTGCTTCAGCCAGTTATCCATCGAATCCACACCACAGCAAAATGGGGTAAGAATATGACCGGCGTGAAGGGGCTCTGGGGCAGAGATCATTTTTCCCGTTCCCACGGCGCAGGGGTCTGCATAGTTTTACGCAGTGTGGCATTAGGTGCTGGAGCCTGATCCAGACGAGCCAGAAATTCCTGATAAGCCTCTGGATCGGCCATAATGATGCGTTGTTCGATCAGTGCCTCTTCCGCAGCAGCGCGGGCTGCTTCCAGCACAAAGTCAGTGCGGTTTTTCCCTCTCGCTTTCGCCGCCCGATCGATAAGATCTCGCTCGGCAGGCCTGATACGCAGGTTCAGGGTTTCGCGTTTCATCGCCATAGTGTTTGCAGCTGGCATGGTGTTGTCCTCCTGTGTTTCATTGGGTATTAAGTATACAACACGCGTAACGCAGATGTCATTACAACGATTCTAAAGGAATCGAACCGAAAGGATTTCTACTTATTAATATTCAACTTTATGTTTTATAAAATGAAATAAGACTCACTCTCTGGGACTTCACAATAAATAACAAAAGAATTTTCGAAAGAAATCAAATCGGTAAGTAATTTGGAACCCGCAAAAAATCAATACTTCTACACGCCCTTCTATCCACGACTCCCCGACCACTGTGTCAGCAACGCATGCAGTTTAGCCGGCTCCAGAGGCTTACGTAGCACCATGTACCCTTCCTGCTCCGCCTCCAGCAGAACCGGCGAATTAAATTCGCCGCTGACCATCGCGCCACTCATGTCCGGCAGACGTTCAAATAGCGCTTTCAGGATGTCGAAGCCGCTTTCGCCGGATCGCAGACGCTGGTCGCACAGCACGGCGAACGGCGTGAAGCCATCGTCGATGATAGCGAACGCTTCTTCAGCGGAGGCCGCACAGCGCACGTTGATTCCCCAGATGCTCATCAGGCTCTCCCAGGCAGACGTCACCAGCGGGTCGTCATCAACCACCAGACAGGAACCGTGCAGCGGCGCATAGCGTACCGGCGTAGCGATGTTGTCATAGGCGGGTGGCATCTCCGGCGCGATCTCTTCGCCAGCATATTGGGTAAAGCACATCCAGAAGCGTGAACCTTTACCTTCAATGGATTGCATCCCGTACTTCACCTTCATCAGCTTGGCACAGCGGGCAACGACGGCCAGACCCAGCCCGTGTCCTGCACTGTCGATCTTCCAGGCCAGTTCGGGGCGATAGTAAGGTGAGAAGATTTTACCTTTCTCGTCATCGGCAATACCGACACCTGTGTCCCACACCTCCACCATACACCTGTCACCACGTGGTCGGATGGCGACCAGCACGCCGCCCTGTAGCGTGTAGCGGAGGGCATTTTGAATAAGGTTAATGAGCGATTGTCGCACCAGCAGCGGATCGCCCATCACGTAGATGCGGCGTTTAGGCCGCCAGGTGCGCAGCCTGAGTGCACGGCTGTTGGCCTCTTCGCGAAACAGCGTGATCACCGAGTCGAGCAGCGCGCCGATGTCCACTCTGGCAGGGGCTGTAAGCACATTCCCGGATTCAATCTTGCTGAGGTCAAGGAGGGAATTGAACATCAAATGCACCGAGCGGACGCTCTGCTGCAGATCAAGCAGCTGGGGCGTGAGGCTGTCGTCCCGGTTTCGGTGGATAATCGCTTCGATCAGAAACCCCATGGCGTGTACCGGTTGGCGCAGGTCGTGGCTGGCGGTCGTCAGGAACTGATTTTTATCCAGCAGCGCCTGCTCAGCTTCCTCTTTGGCCTGGCGAAACTGTTCTGCCAGGCGTGAGCTTTTTTCCTCAAGCAGCGCCTGCTGAATAAAGAACGCGTGCGATGTTAATGCATGGCGGTAAATGGCGAAGCCGTACAGCAGGTTCAACATCAGCACAATGAACATCAGATCGTCCAGCCGCCAGATAATGCCAAGATTCAGTACACCCCAGGAGGCGAAGAAAAAGCATGTAAAGGTGCTGATGACCGGCGTCAGATGCGTCGCATTGGCGGCAACGATGGCGGCAATACTGATATTGAGGAGCAGGAAAAAGTCAAAGTTCTGCGTCTGCGGCGTAATTAAATAGAGAGATGAAATCCCCAGCCCGTGAATAAAAGCGATCTTATTTATACGCGGCAGCCAGCGGCGCAGGACGTCTGCTTCATCATGCTCTTTCGCTTCGCGCTGGTAGCGTCGGTGCAATATTCGGATCGACACGGCACATAGCAGGTAAATAATTATCCAGGTAATGGTTGGGCCGAGTTCATCGCCCAGCAAATTAATCCAGATGGCGAAAGGAATACCGACGAAAGGGACAGCGCTGAAACTGAACACCAGCCGCAAAAAGGTATTATTTAGCAAACGGATCTGCGCGGGAGGAGAGATGCCAGCGTTCTGTAAGCTCTGTAAAAATCTCATTCCGACGGTTCCCGTTTGCCATGCAGAAGCGTGATGGCTTCGACCCGACTGTTAACGCCTATCTTTTTCAATATATTGCTGATGTGCTCTTTGACTGTAGGCTCAGAAATAGAAAGTTGCGCGGCAATTCTTTTATTTGGCAGGCCACGCATAATCATATTTAACACGTCTATTTGTCGCGGCGTTAAGTTAAATTTACTTAACTTCTCATTATTCGACTCAACGGAAAATTCGTTTCCCTCAGGAAACCAGGTGAGATTATCAGTGAGGGCAAAAACGGCCCGTGAAAACATTTCAGGTGGCTCGCTTTTCAATACGAAACCGTGCCCCCCGGCGGCGTGAACTTTCTGCCAGATATCGTTATTGTCATCCCCACTAACCACCAGGAGCCTTACCTGTGGGTAAAGTTGTTTTACTTCTTTGAGTAATTTCAACGCGGTACCGGACGAGAGCCAAAAATCGATTACCAGCAAACGTGGCGGGCCATTATCCCTAATTTGACGGTAGCAATCATCCTCATTCGTCACCACACTCGCCTGCTTAAATCGGCAATGTGTAATCAGAAAATTGGCGATACCGCTTGCTACCAATGGATGGTCATCAACGACCAACGCATAATTCTGCCCCAAAGGATCCTCCTTTTACCTTCGCATATTAGAGAGTACGGATGAATTATTATCTACCCACCCTACTTTAGGAGGGTTTTTTCGATTAGGAAAGGGAAATATATTATTCGCAGATTTGAGTAATAGAAAACATAAATACAATCAGCGAAATTAACTGATTGGATATAAAGGATAATTTATGAAAAAACCACTACTCTTTTTAACCGTTACGTTGATGCTAGCCGGTTGTTCTACGCTAAAAACCGATCAGGCCATTCCACTTCTGCAGGCGGAAACCGCTAAAATGCTGGGGCTGGGCTCATCGGATGAAATAACCGTAACCAATGTTAATGGCGCCCAACCGGATGCACTGGGAGGGCAAAAGCTGTCTTATCGCGCTACGACGGAAAAAGGGCGTATTTTCGATTGCTCATCGATGATGATGCCAGGGATTTTAGGATCCGCCCCGACGCTGAGCGCGCCAACCTGTACACCTGTGGTCACCCATAAATAATTAACTTCACATCAAAAGGCGTACACATATTACGCCTTTTACTTTTTCTGTCGTATCGCATTTTTCATATAAAACCGATTTTCCAGACATCACGCTAATGAGTACGGAGATACCCTGTGAATAACTCTACATCGCATTCTTTAGCGGTAAAGACGCCGCTTTCCAGGCTTTACCTCGCTCTATTTTCCGCGCCGCTGTTACTGCTTTCACCTGCCGATTTCGCGCGTGCAGCCGATGCCATTTTTGATGGCGACTCACGTATTACCGAAACGCTGGGTTACACCGGAGACGTTTACGTTGGACGCAATCAACGCGGAAACCTGCTGATCGATAATGGCAAAATCACCGCCTATAACATCAATATCGGTCGGCTGTTCGACGGCCAAATTTATGAAAGCGTGGTCACAGTCCGTGGGCCAAACGCTGAGCTTAACGCGGTGAACGATCAGTACGTCCTGCGCGGCGACCTGAATCTTGGCCTCGGCACCCTGCGAGTCGAACAGGGCGCGCTGGCGAGCGCAAAAGAGATCGTTGTCGGCACCACCCGCGGCTACGACAGCCACCTTATCGCCACGGGCGCCGGATCTCGCGTAACCAGTAATTTCCTTAGCGTAGGTACCGATCTGGGCGCACGCTCCACGCTGGCGATTGAGGACGGCGCCGCGCTCAATACCACCTACGATGCGCGCATCGGCAATGGTACCGGGCCAGATGAAACCGACACACTGAGCCCGAAAGCCACCGTCACGGGGAGCGGCTCACAGTGGAATGTTGGCCGTACGCTGACGCTTAATGGCGACCTGGACGTGCTGAACGGCGGAGCGGTTAACGTTGGCGGCGTGCAGGTGGCGGGCGTCTCCGGGGCCGGAAAAACCGCCGAGCTGGTTATTGCGGGCAAAGACTCGCGCTTTACCAGCGACAGCAGCGTTAGCGTGGGCGATTATGGCAATGGCGTGCTGTCGGTTATTGACGGCGGTTCATTTTCCGCAGGCAGCAATGCGCTGATTGTAGGGACATCGGGCTCCGGTTCGAACCGGGGGGCGCTCATCATCGGCAGCCGCGGCAACATGGACACCGGCACGGGTATAACTGAGCCAACGCTTGGTACGGCAGGCGGCGCGGGTACCCTCGATGCGAAGACGGCAATCAGCCTGCGTGGCGGGCTATTCGGCAGTTATGTCTATTTCAACCATACCGACGAAAATTACATCTTCAGCAACAAGATGAGCGGCGAAGGTGAGGTGATAAATACCTCCGGGCAGACAACGCTGAACGGCGATCTTTCAGCGCTTCAGGCGAACGTGACCGCGCGCGGTGGCAAAGTCATTATTGCCAGCAACATCAACACCCAGCCAGAAGACGATATTTTTGAGATTCAGACCCTTAGCGCCGAGAACGGCGGTACGCTGATCCTCAACGCAACGGCGGGATCCGACGTTAACAACGGACAAGGTTACAGTAGCGCCGCGTCAATCAAGGCCGGTGGCACGCTGGGGGGGAACGGCACGTTGGGCCAGACTGAGATCCTGTCCGGCGGGCATATCTCACCAGGGGATGGCGATATCGGCACGCTGACGCTGAAACGTTATCTGAATTTTATCGGCGAATCCTTCTATGACGTTGATATCGCGGGAGATGGCCGCAGTGACCAACTGCTGGTATCGGGCAAAACCACCATCAGCAATCAGGCTAAGGTACAGGTCACCGCGCTGGATCCGCAAACCAGCTACAAAACGGGCCAAAGCTATCGCATTTTAACCTCGAACGGGGGTATTGACGGCCAGTTCGCCGGAGCGATTTCCAAATCCGCCTTCCTGGACGTGGCGCTTAAGCAGAGCACCGACGCCGTCGATCTGACCATCGCGCAGAAAGAGACCGGCGGCGAGAATCCTGGAGGTGAAAACCCGGGCGGTGAAAACCCGGGGGGTGAGAATCCAGGAGGAGAAAACCCCGGCGGTGAAAACCCGGGTGGTGAGAACCCCGGCAGCGGCGAGCCAGGGATTTTCCAGACCGTGGCAAAGAGCAGCAACCAGTGGAATACCGCCGGCGCGCTCTCCACGCTCACGCAAAGCGGCCCGTCGCTGGCGCTGTATAACTCGCTACTGGTGCTGAGCGCACCGGAAGCGCGCGAGGCGTTTAACCAGCTGTCCGGAGAAGTTTATCCGTCAATGCAATCCAACCTGATAGCCGGCAGCACGCAGGTGTTTAACGTGTTAAACCAACGTATGCAGCGCGCGTTTGATAACGACAGCCTGCCGATACCACCGTTAGCGATGTCGCTGGTGCAGCAGCCGGAGCCGCAAAACAATGGCATCTGGGGCCAGACCTTCAGCTCCTGGAGCCGAAGCAGCGGCGACGGTAACGTGGGCAAGCTGGACGGCAACACCACCGGTTTCCTGCTGGGGGCAGATCGTAAGCTGGCGGATCATAACGTACGTGTCGGTGGTTACTTCGGCTACAGCCGCGGTGATTACGACGTCGACAGCCGTCGTTCCTCAACAGATACCGACAACTATCACCTCGGCCTGTATGCAGCGGGTCAACAGGATGCGTTCTCCCTTCGCGGCGCACTGGGTTACACCTGGCACAAGATCGAAGGCGAGCGCAATGTTGATTTCAGCGGCTTCTCGGATCGGCTGAAGTCTGATTACGACGCCAACTCGCTGCTGGCGTTCACCGAAGCGGGCTACCGTTTCGGCCAGCCAGAGATGAATGTCGAGCCCTTTGTTAACCTCTCCTGGATTCGACTGCATACCGACAGTTTCAGGGAAGACGGCGGTGCCGCCGCGCTGAGCGTTCACAATGAAACCATGAACACCTTCTATTCCACGCTCGGGGTGCGTGGTGTGACCGGATTGCCGAAGAACGTTAACCTCTACGGTTCGTTGGGCTGGCAGCACGCCTATGGCGATAAGAATACCTCTTCGCGCATGGCATTTGCGGGCAGCGACGCCTTCATTACCCAGGGTCAGGCCGTGGATGAGGACGTGATGGTGGGTGATATCGGCGTGAGCGTACAACTGTCGCGTGCAGCGACGCTGGATGTGGGCTATCAGGGGCAATATGGTGCCGATACCCGCGTCAACTCGGTTAACGCTAATCTGCGCTGGTCGTTCTGATTGATATCAACGCTAAAGTGCCGGGTTGCGCTACGTCGACCCGGCCTTCGTGGCGGTTTTTTCTTTTGGTTTATGACCCAATCAGGGATCGTTCCCATCTCCATCCAGCAGTTTGTTTTTAAAGATAAACAAACACGCCTCGTTAAAATTCTCCGCCCCCAGTCGTTCAGAGAGCGCCGTTCGCGTCCGGTAGAGGCTTTTAATCGAGGTGTTCAGTTCGTCCGCCACCTCTTCCATCGACATGCCCGCCCTGAGCAACCGCAGCATAATCGCTTCATGGGTACTCAACCGTAAGTTAAGCAGCCATTTGGTCGTCAGGCGCCTGCCTTTCATATTCAGCACCAGATTAAACAACGACGCCATGTCAGCCACCGGAAGCGCAGTATTCATAAACATCCTCATGCTGAGCTGATTCTCCTCCCGGTGCCGCATATCGAGCATGACGCAGCCGATTGTTTTTCTCGTTCTGGCCGGATGGCGTATCAGATAATCATACAGACGGAGCGGTGAACGGCTGTCAATCAGCACAGAATATTCATCTGCACTGTTATCAAATATCTTTCTGTCAATCGAGTCCAGCAGGATAATATCCGGAAAAAATATCCTCATTCCTCTGACGAGGTAGCGATCCTGTGTCACTAACACTATTGAAGTTGCCACTAACCATCCCTTTTAGATTAAAGCAAGAACGACCCTTCAGAAAGAAGACGCCTTCGTTTTATAGCGCTTTTACATGAACGATAAATGTATTCTGGCTTTGATCATCCCTCGACACGCACATTGATTTGTAAGACTTCCCATAGACTATCACTCAATGTCTGCTATTAATTATAAGTAAAAAACAATCGCAGAAAAGTCACCTCTCAAGATATTAAGAATTTTTGTCACGAAACTTCCCAAACATGCACCAGAAAGTACTTTAATTTATGCACCAAAGCCGCATTAAAAATATAAACAAAAACGTCACAATAAAAATAAATACATTATATATCAACGCATTACAAATATAGACTCCGTTAAAAATAATCATAAAAATCACCCGGATACAGAATTATCTCAAAACAACAACCCGGCTTTTCAACATATTTATCCGTCAACATATCAGGTGTACATTACCTTTCACCGGTCCATAACGATAAGGATCCATAATTACCTTTAAGTAAGTACCTCATAACGTAACTGCATTCACATTTTACGCTCTCATTTATGGCCTTTAACGCTACGTATAAAGGCGGCCGTGTTGCGCAATGGATTTATGATAAACAAATGGCAAATAGATATGGAAAGATCACTTCGCTTCAATACTTTATTCTTTTACCGCGTTCCAAAATTATTGTGTCTGCTATTACTGTTTCCCATTCTGGTTCAGGCTGCCGAATCCGTATATGAACAACAGATTCAGCAGGCGCGTAATGGTAATTACACTTCGTTTCTCCATTACCTGCAGCGTTATCAACAACAGCATGCTCTGACGCCAGAACAAGTGGCAGACTGGCTGCAGGTTGCCTCCTGGGCGGGACGCGATGATGAGGTTATTGAGGTGTGGTTGCGTTATCACGTTTATATGCCCCTGCCCGCCCGGGGAGTGGCCGCAGCCGCGCAATCCAGGAGAAATCAAAAGCAGTGGCAACCTGCGCTCGCGCTCTGGAAGCAGGCCTGTAGCCTTGCACCGGAGAACGACGACTACCGTATCGGGTATATCAAAACCCTGGCCGATGCCCGCATGGATCGGCTGGCCCTGCAGGAAGCGCAAAAACGGGTAACAGCCCACCCCAGCCAGATAAACCTTGAGACGCTCGCCTATGTGTACTTACGCCAGGGGAAAAGCTGGGATCGTCTATTAGCGGACACCCGCGCCCTGAAGAGCGCCCCCGAGAATCACGTACTGCTCAGGGCGCTCGTCGACGCCCTGAACGATAACCGGGTCAGTACGCCTGCCCTGCGGCTGTCACAGGGGATTTCTCTGCCGCCCGCACAACGGCGCCAGCTTGAACTTAACGCCGCAGCCGAACAGGTACGCCTTGCCGATGCGCCTGGGCGGACGGAAAAAGAGCGCCTGCGTCTCGCGCAAGCCGCACTGAATCGCTATGACGCCCTGCTTGCCCGCTGGCAACACGAACCGCAGGCGGCAGAAGATATCATTCGCGCCCGCGTCGACCGTCTTGGCGCGCTATATGCGCATGGTGATTACCCGCAGGCGATCGCTGAATATCGTGCGCTGACGTCAGCTCACCATCCGGTGCCGGGCTGGGCAATCGGCTGGGTGATCTCTGCGTATCTGCAGGAGCAAAACGCCGATGCAGCCCTGGCACTTCTGCAAAAGTATCCTGACTATGCGCGTAACCCACAGGATGAAGAACATCAGCTTTTCTATGCATATCTGGACACCGGTCAGTATCAGGCCGCCCGTCACTATCTTGCGCAGATAACCCGCAACGTTCCCTGGGCTCGCTACGATTTCGGCTCGCCAACCGCCCAGCCCAACGATCAATGGCTTATCGGCCAGTCGCTCACGTTTCAGTATTTGCTGGCAACCCATGCCCTGCCGCAAGCAGAAGCCGTGGCGCACCGTCTGGCTGCCACGGCACCCGGCAACCAGGGGCTACAGATTGATTATGCCGCCCTGCTTCAGGCTCGTGGCCTGCCACGGGCGGCAGAGCAAAAGCTCAAAATGGCGGAGGTACTGGAGCCGTCAAATACAGAGCTGGAGCTGCAGCAGGCTTACGTCGCGATGGATCTGCAGGAGTGGCGACAAATGGAACTTCTGACCGACGACGTGCTCGCCCGTGCGCCACGTGACCGCAGCGTCCAGCGCCTGGACAGGCTCAGAAATGTGCATCATATGTCTGAACTGCGTCTGAACGCAGGCAAGGGATTGCACTCCGACAACCCGGTCAGCGGGACACACGATCTGAACTGGGACGCCACGCTCTATGGCCCACCAGTCGCTGATAACTGGCGACTGTTTGGCGGCACCCGCTTTGCCGAGGGCAATTTTGACGAAGGCAAAGGCACCAGCCGCCATCTGGTCGGCGGCGTCGAATGGCGGTCACGGGATATCTGGCTTGAAGCAGAGCTCTCCGGCAATCGTTATCACGGCACCCACACGCCTGGCGCTCGCCTCTCCGGTCAGTACAGCCTGAACGATCGCTGGCAATCTGGCGGCAGCCTTGAACGTCTGTCACGCACCACGCCGTTGCGGGCGTTACGCAATGGGATCCGTGCAGACCGCGCAGAAGGCTGGGTGCGCTGGTATCAGAACGAGCGTCGTGAGTACCAGCTCAGCGCCGCCATCAGCCATTTTTCCGACCATAACCGCCGACAGGAGTACACCCTCACCGGCAAGGAGCGGCTCTGGCAAACGCCGACCCTGACGCTGGATCTTGAACCGGGCATCTCCGCCAGCGCGAATAGCCAGCGGGATACGCTCTATTACAACCCCGAGCGGGATCTGTCCGCGACGGCTGCGTTGTCCGTCGATCATCAGCTGTACCGCTATTACGACACCCTCTGGAGCCAGCAACTGGTCGCCGGAGCCGGAGGATACTGGCAGAAAAATCAGTCTGCTGGCGCCATCACCCTGCTCGGCTACGGGCAACGCGTTCAATGGAACAACGTCGTGGATACCGGCGTGATGTTGAACTGGGATAAGCGCCCTTACGACGGCAAACGAGAAAGCAATCTCGCCGTCACTTTCGATGCGACTTTACGGTTTTAAGGATGAATATGTTGACCATTCGTTTTCCTGTGGGCCTGCTCATCATCGGCTGGTTATGCTTCAGCGCGAGCGTCTGCGCCCAGGCCATTTCGTTTATTTCGCCCAACGAGAGACCTCAGCCGGAAGCCAGTAAACCCTGGCCGAAGAATCACTTTTTCGTGCTGGCCTATCACGATGTGGAAGATGACGCCGCCGATCAGCGCTATCTCTCCGTGCGGACCAGCGCCTTAAACGAGCAGATAAGCTGGCTTGTGCATAACGGGTATAACGCCATCAGCGTGCAGGATATTCTGGATGCCCACGACGGTAAAAAAACGCTGCCGCCAAAGGCCTTTCTGCTCAGTTTTGATGACGGCTACAGCAGTTTTTATACCCGCGTCTGGCCGTTGATCCAGGCCTGGAATGTGCCGGCGCTGTGGGCCCCTGTTGGCAGTTGGGTGGATACGCCAGCACATCAAAACGTGAATTTTGGCGGTTTGATGACACCCCGGGACCGTTTCGCGACGTGGGACATGGTGCGCGAGTTAAGCCAGTCCCCGCTGATTGAGATCGGCTCGCATACCTGGGCTTCGCATTACGGTATACCGGCCAATCCACAGGGAAGCCGCGAACCGGCTATTGCCAGCCGCTTTTACGATAACGCGACAGGGCGTTACGAAACTGACCAGCAGTTCAGCCAGCGCATCGGCGATGACGTGCGGAAAGTCACCGAAAAAATCGCCCAGGTGACGGGCAAAGCGCCGCGTGCCTGGGTGTGGCCCTACGGTGCTGCCAACGGCACGTCGCTCGCCATTGCCAGACAGCAGGGTTATCAGTTGGCCTTTACCCTTGAGGACGGGCTGGCAGATGTGCGTCACCTGGACAACATGCCGCGCCTGTTAATCTCCGGGAATCCTTCGCTTAAAGCCTTTGCCAGCAGCATCGCGCAGATTCAGGAGACCGACCCTGTGCGCGTGATGCATGTCGATCTGGATTACGTTTATGACCCCGATCCGGCTCAGCAGACCAAAAACATCAATACGCTGATCCAGCGGGTCTACGACATGAAAATCAGCCATGTTTTCCTGCAAGCATTTTCCGATCCCCTCGGCAACGGCACGATTAACGCGCTCTACTTCCCCAACCGTCGGCTGCCCGTGCGTGCCGATCTCTTTAACTTTGTCGCCTGGCAACTGCAAACCCGCGCGGGCGTAAAAGTCTACGCGTGGATGCCGGTTCTCTCGTTCGATCTCTCCCCTGCACTGCCGCGCGTGCAGCGTCGGGATCGGCAAACGGGCCAGGTACGCGCCGCCACCGAGCCCTATACCCGGCTTTCGCCGTGGGATCCGCAGGTTCGACAGCAGGTGACCGAAATCTATGAAGATCTGGCCCGCTATGCCAGCTTCAATGGGATCTTGTTCCATGACGATGCGGTGCTGACGGATCAGGATGATGCCGGGCAGCAGACAACGCGCCAGAAAAGCCAGACGCTAATCGGGTTTACCCACGCCCTGAGCCTGGCGGTGAAGCATATCCGCGGTCCGCAGATAAAAACCGCGCGCAATATGTTCGCCCTGCCGATCCTCGACCCGGCGAGCGAGGCGTGGTTTGCGCAGAATCTTGATGACTTCCTGGCGGAGTATGACTGGACGGTGCCGATGGCCATGCCGCTGATGGAGTCCGTCCCGGCAGACGAGAGCAACGCCTGGCTAACGCGCCTGGTTAAGACCGTCGCCACTCGCCCCGGCGCGCTGAATAAAACCATTTTTGAGCTGCAGGCCCGTGACTGGGCGCAGACACCGCAACGCGCCGTACCCGATAGTCGCCTGGCGGAGTGGATGCGCGTGCTCCAGCTTAACGGCAGCAAACATTACGGTTACTACCCCGACGATTTCATCCATAACCAACCTGATCTTTCCCGTATCAGGCCTGAATTCTCTTCGTACTGGTATCCTGACAATGACTGATCGCCTTATCGCTTTCTCAATTTTATGCCTGGTATTTGGGTTGCCATTAGGCGTGGCCGCCCTCTTTACCGGCGAACTGATTCTGGATTTTGTCTTCTTCTGGCCCCTGTTCATGTCCGTATTCTGGATCACCGGGGGGCTCTATTTCTGGTTTCAGCTGGAACGACACTGGTCATGGAACAGAAAAACACCCGCCCCGACGTTAGAGGGCGATCCGTTAATTTCGATCCTCATTCCCTGTTTCAATGAGGAACGCAACGCCCGGGAGACGATCGGTGCCGCGCTGGCCCAGCGTTACCCGAATATCGAGGTCATCGCCATCAACGATGGTTCTTCGGATAACACCGCGCAGGTGCTGCAACAGCTGGCGCAGGAGCAGCCGCGTCTGCGCGTCATTCATCTGGCGGAGAATCAGGGGAAAGCCGTGGCGCTGAAAGCGGGCGCAGCGGCGGCCAGGGGAGACCTTCTGGTCTGTATTGATGGCGATGCCCTGCTCGACCGCGATACCGCCGCTTATCTGGTTGCCCCGCTGATCCACTCCCCCCACGTGGGCGCCGTGACCGGGAACCCGCGTATTCGCACGCGCTCCACGTTGATTGGCCGCATTCAGGTGGGCGAATTCTCCTCCATCATAGGGCTCATCAAACGCACGCAGCGGATCTATGGCCGGGTCTTTACCGTCTCTGGCGTCATCGCGGCCTTTCGCCGTCAGGCGCTGGCGGACGTGGGATACTGGAGCCCGGATATGATCACCGAAGATATCGACATCAGCTGGAAGCTTCAGCTTCGCCACTGGGATATTTTTTTCGAGCCGCGCGCGCTGTGCTGGATCCTGATGCCGGAGACGCTAAAAGGGCTGTGGAAACAGCGCCTGCGCTGGGCTCAGGGCGGCGCGGAGGTTTTTCTGGTCAATCTTCGCAAGATCGTGCGCTGGGAGCATCATCGCATGTGGCCGCTGTTTTTAGAGTACGCCCTGTCAACGCTGTGGGCGTTTGCGTATGCGGTGACGGTGCTGTTATTTATCATAAGCACCCTCACGCCGCTTCCTGCCAACCTGACCGTCACGAGCCTGTTCCCGCCGGAATTCACCGGGCTCCTGCTGGGGGTGATGTGCCTGCTGCAGTTCCTCGTCAGTTTGTATATCGAGCGACGCTATGAACGTAACGTGGCGAGTTCGCTTTTCTGGATCATCTGGTTTCCGATGGTGTACTGGATGATCGGCCTGTTCACCACCCTCGTCGCCTTCCCAAAGGTCATGCTTAAACGCCAGCGCTCACGCGCGCGCTGGATCAGTCCGGACAGAGGTAAAGGGAGCATTCAATGAACGAAAACACGTTAATCCTGACTGAACATCGGCTGGTGCCCCGGCTGTTTGATGCAGCGTTAACCCTGCTGGCCTGGGGAGGATTTCTCTTTTTCCTCTATGCCAACCTGTGGATGCAGATAACCAACGAGAGCGACTACCGCTGGGGCGTGATTATTGCCTCCTTTAAGACGGTGCTGATCTATTTACTGATCGCCGCGCTAAACGGCTGGCTGCTGATCCTGTGGTATCAATATAATCGCCGCCGCGCGCATGCAAGACGACATCACCGCCCTGCAACGCTTAAGCACGACGAGCTGGCCCGCAGCTTTAACGTGACGCCGCAAATCATCTCAGAGATGAGCCAGTACAATTTGCTGACGGTCTATCATGACCAGATCGGTCGCATCATTGATTTGAAAATCAGTCAGCAGGACGAGGAATAAACCTCAGGCATCCGCAGGTTCTCTCTGCGGATGCAGATTCTACCCGGTTACTTATCCTTCACCACAATCAGCGGTTCAATATCGCTCTCTTTTTTCACCACCAGCGTTTCATCCCCACGCAGGCAGGTTCCGCCGTAATTCCCGCCCACGGTAAAGGTACAGACCTGAATATATTTGCCGTCCACCTTCGGCAAACACCACAGTTGCTGATAGATATTCTTGCGATCGACAAACTTGCCGCTGGATTTATCCAGCAGTTCATCCTGGGCGCTGATCAGATCGATATTACTGCCGCAACGGCCGGCAATGGGTTTGACGGCATAACCGGTCTGCTTCAGCAGCGCGTTAACCTCAAAATCGGTATCGAGCAGGTAGCGGTGGTTCGGGAATAGCTGCCACAGCACCGGCAGGATCGCCTTATTGCCTGGGATCACCGTCCACAGCGGTTCAAACACCAGCACTTCCGGGCGCAGCAGGACGTCAATCAGCCGCACCTCGCCTGCCGGGTGGCCGGTGCGGATCGGCACGGCAGCGTATTCGGTTTCGCTGACCTCGCGGATCTGCTCGATTGCCGTTTCCCACGCCCAGGTTTTCCACACGCAGTTGACATGACGACCTTCATCGTCGATTAACTGCCCGGCAGCATCCCAGCTCAGCGCGCCCAGACCGTGCAGAATTTTGGTGTCAAACCCGGCCTGCAGCAGCGAGCGCTGAATGAAGAGCGCGTGATAATCCTCTTCGACATCGTTGTCCTGCATGATGTGCACGAACGGACGCGCATGGCTGTGTTTCCACGCGCCGGTCAGCTCCTCCAGCAGACCTTCTGCCGGGTTGTGCCCATTGCCGCGATAACCGTTTTTGACCCACTCTTCCAGAATTAAGCCGCCCTCGGTGTGGCAGGAGGCGGAATCGGCGTTGTACTCGTAAACCTTAATGCCGCGCTCATCCATACAGAAATCCATACGACCGGTGATCATATGGTGGCGACGCCACTGCCAGGAGAGACGCAGGCGCGGCCAGAGGATTTTGGGGATATCGAAAAGCGCCAGTAAGTTATCATCTTTCAGCACTTTGTCGGTGGCATGCAGGTACATCAGATGCAGTTCATTGGTCGCTTTAATCAACTCCTGCTCGGCGCTTTCGGTAATCGTGAAATAGTGGCAGGGATCGTTATTAATAACGTGGCCGTTGGCACGTATGTAGGCCTGCTGCAGGGCGTCATTTTCGTTGAGCCATTTTCCGTCGTATTGACGTTTATTCTTCAACCGCGCACCGCTGATTTTCAGCAGTTCGCCGTCAGGTTCGGGCTGGGGAATGCTGTGCTCCGTGTCGTCCGTCTGGATCATCCAGCCAAGGATTTCGGTATCGCTGAAGGTGTCATGAAGCGTGTAACAGTCGTTCTCAACGGTCATGCGCAGCTCACGGGTCCACTGCTGTCCGAGCGGAAGCGGGGAGTGAATTACATTCTGCTCGGCAATGCGGACCTTACCATCTAAAAGCTGGGTGATTATTGCGACATGGCCGGTTTCATGGAACTCGCCGCCCTTTTGCCAGATGAGCAGCGCCCCGGCCTGCGGCGCGCGTTTCGAGCCGTTGGCAAAAGCCTGTAACGGCAGAATATTATCGTTCACCACCTGGCGCAAAAAACGCAGGGAGAAGATCTCCCACGCCATCCCGACATCGGTAAACACGAAGCCATAATTGAGGAACAGGAAACGGCGGGCGAATTCCACACACTGCCACTTGTGGCCCATGTATTCGTTGCCGATATAGCTGCGGAAATCCGCGTCTTGCGGGTACTTACGCGGGTCCAGACTGCCGTAATTTGAAGAGTAAATCGCCACGCCACCGGGCGCATAGCCTAACAACGTCCCGAATGGCGCATCACTGCTTAACTTTCCTTTACGCATGTATCCAACCTAAAACAGGCAGGCGGCAATTTTTGGAAGGGTTGTCGTCGTCTGCACGTTGTAATTAACCTGACAGAGGTAGGGTTATCATACACCTCCCCTGACCTTTGCGCTCAGTTCGTTAAACGGTCTATTCATCTCCTGCTACACTGCCTCAACACATCACAAAAAAGGCAGGCCAACATGTCAGACGAAAATACCTATCAGCCACCCAAAGTGTGGGAATGGAAAAAGAACGGCGGCGGGGCGTTCGCCAACATCAACCGTCCTGTTTCTGGTGCCACACATGAGAAAGATCTGCCCGTCGGTTCGCACCCGCTGCAGCTTTACTCCCTGGGCACGCCGAACGGCCAGAAAGTGACGATCATGCTCGAAGAGCTGCTGGCGCTGGGCGTAACGGGCGCGGAGTACGACGCGTGGCTGATCCGCATCGGTGAAGGCGATCAGTTCTCCAGTGGCTTTGTTGAGGTGAACCCGAACTCGAAAATACCGGCGCTTCGTGACCACTCCACCACCCCGCCAACGCGCGTATTTGAATCCGGAAACATCCTGCTCTATCTGGCAGAGAAGTTCGGGCATTTCCTGCCAAAAGATCCGGCTGGCCGCACGGAAACCCTGAACTGGCTGTTCTGGCTGCAGGGCGCGGCCCCGTTCCTCGGTGGCGGTTTCGGCCATTTCTACAACTATGCGCCGGTGAAGATCGAGTACGCGATTGACCGCTTCACGATGGAAGCCAAGCGCCTGTTCGACGTACTGGATAAACAGCTCGCCCGCGGCCGTTACGTGGCGGGTGAAGAATACACCATCGCCGATATGGCGGTCTGGCCGTGGTTTGGCTGCGTGGCGCTGGGCAGCGTCTACAACGCCGCCGAGTTCCTGGACGCAGAGAAGTACACCAACGTCCAGCGCTGGGCAAAAGACGTAGCGAACCGCCCTGCCGTGAAGCGAGGACGGATTGTGAACCGCACCAACGGTGAGCTTAACGAGCAACTCCACGAACGCCACGCGGCGAGCGACTTCGAGACCAAAACCGAAGATAAGCGTCAGGCGTGATGCAATGCCGGGCGGGTAACCGCCCGGCCAGGCAAATCCTTGTCCAGGGCATGATTAGCTTAAGGGTTGGGCCGGTATTACTGGCACTATGCGGACGTTTTTCTCCAGTCAGACGGCGAGAAGCGACGTTTCAACCGACAGCAGTCACAAAGGATTTGTTATGAAATCAATCAATACAGCGCTGGTGATCAGCATCCTTCTTTTTTCTACCTCAGGAATGGCGATGGATAAAACCGCCGCCGGTGCGGTAGCAGGCGCGGCGATTGGGGCGGCCACAGGTAAAGATCTGAAATCCACCGTAGGCGGCGCGGTCGTGGGTGCAGGCACGGGTGCGATGTTCAAAAACGGTGACAAAGGTAAAGCCGCGCGTAAAGGCGGTGCCGTAGGCGCTGTTGTTGGTGCAGGTGCCGCTGCCGTAACGGGCAACAGCGTACTGAAAGGTGCCGCTGTGGGTGCGGGTTCAGGCGCGCTGATTGGTGAAGCGACGCACTGATAAACGCCGTAGGTCTGCATTTCAAACCGATATGATAAAGAAACCCAGCTATTACGCTGGGTTTTTATATTCTCTCGGTTCCGATTGAGAAACAGGAAGTATTGCCGCAATCGTTACGGGTAGCCCCCTGCTTGCGGTTTCCTTATGTACTGAACTTTCTTCGGTAAGTTTTCAGCGTCCATTCTCCGTAATTTCTTTTATTTTGCTTACGCTGGTCACCTGGGGATTATTGGTCTGATACAGTATACTTTCGCCTGATTAGGGAGGACGTGATGGCTATCAGTGAGAAAGACCTGCTTGAGGCGGGTTTCAGCAAAAGCGAAGTAGACAATTTACAGGGCCGACTCACAGCAGCCGGAGGCACAATGCAGCATCTCATCGATGCGCTCTCACGGCGCTTCCGGGTTTCGGTATGGGTCACGGTCGCGCTGGTTCTGGTTATGCTGGTCACCCTTATCATCGGCAGCCGGACACACATTCTTTCCGGGGGCATGAGTTCCCTTGTTGTCCTGATCATCGCCTGGGTGACCTTTCCACCAGTTCTGGGCTGGAAAGCATTCCGCCTGCAAAAGACTATTTCCCGGCAGGCTCGATAGTCAGTAAATCAAGCGCCACTTTGGCTTTAACACCCCATCCCGCAATTTTAAGCGCCATCGCGGGACGTGGCGTATCGGATACTTTCCTGAAGAAATCGGGCCTGGTCCAGTACCACAGCCGTTGTGCTTCGGGTTTCAGCCTCAGACCATACGCGCCGTAGACTTCACTGAAGAGCGTGACAGCCTTATAGGTCCCCAGCCCTTGCTGCCGGCTGAAGCCCAGGAATTCTGCGACCTCCATCGAGCCGTCAGCGAAAATTCCCTCCGTTTGCTTATCACCGAGGAGGTTGTGTGCGGCCTCACGTGAAATAGTGTTAAGCCCGTTAACAACAATCACGGCACCGGCCACCACGCCCACCGGCGTCATGGAGGACATCATGACGATCCCGCCAAAGATAGCCGCCCCTGCTACCACCACGTCAACAGCCGAGATGATGTAGCCCACAATTTTGTTCTCGTCCCGGACAACCTTCACCTCGGCATAGAGTTTTGCATAGCCGGTTTTAAGAGCACGGGACTGTTCAAGCAGACTGGTATTCTCAGCACGCAATGCCTGCAGACAGGCCATACAGTCATCATCCGTTTTTGCCCGGCGTGCGGCCTCAAATTGAGCCATGATGAATGCCCTGATCTCATCTACAAACTGAATCCGGATAAAACCATCCTGAAGATGCATAGCCGCTACCGTATTGGCCGTATTAACCAGTTTCCTGGCCTCCAGGTTGATCATAGTTTCTGCCCAGGCACGGGGGTTCTGGCCGGGTAAAAGCAACGTGTCCATTTATTGCCTCGCTTATCGGTTTTTGAAAGCATATTCCCGAAACGATTTTTGACAACAAATAATAGCGTTGAAATTCCCCTGTCCGTCGCCCACTGAGTGAAAACTTGCCACCACATTCCTGAGAACAATCCGGTGAAAGGCCGCACGAGGCGGCCTTTACATGTTATGCCGTGAGGCGGAACTTCTGCACCGAACGCTGAAGCTCTTCGGTCTGCCGCTCAAGTGCCGCTGCCGCGGCGGAGACCTGCTCCACCAGCGAGGCGTTTTGCTGGGTCACACCGTCCATCTGCGTAATGGCAACCCCGACCTGGGAAATGCCTTTGCTTTGCTCCTCAGAGGCTGACGCAATCTGCTTCATGATGGTGGTCACTTCCGTTACATCGCGCAGAATCGCTTCCATGGTGGTCCCCGTGTCGTTCACCAGTTGAGCCCCCTGCTCGACGCGAGCGACGGAATCGGCAATCAGACCTTCAATCTCTTTCGCCGCGTTGGCGCTGCGGCTGGCCAGATTACGCACCTCACCTGCCACCACGGCAAAGCCACGGCCTTGCTCACCCGCTCGCGCCGCTTCCACTGCTGCGTTGAGCGCCAGGATATTGGTCTGGAAGGCGATACTGTTTATCACGGTGGTGATTTCAGCAATTTTCTTCGAGCTGTCGGAAATACCGCTCATGGTGGTCACCACCTCCTCCACCAGCGAGCCACCGCGGCTGGCCGTGGTCGATGCCACATCCGCCAGCTGGCTTGCCTGACGTGCGCTTTCGGCGTTCAGCTTCACGGTGGCAGTGAGTTGCTCCATGCTGGCCGCCGTCTCTTCCAGCGCGGCAGCCTGCTCTTCGGTACGGGAGGAGAGATCGTTGTTACCGCTGGAGATCTCGGTCGCCCCGCGCCAGATATTTTCACTGCCCGCGCGGATCGTGCTGACCGCCTCGCGCAGGCTGTCCTGCATGGCACTCAGCAACGGCACCAGTTGCCCCACACAGTTACGACCAAACGGTTCAATGGGCTGGCTGAGATCGCCCTGCGCAATCTGGCGGAACTGCTGACGAATTCGGTCCAGCGGTTTCACCAGCATCGCCACCAGGTAACGGTCGCTAAAGAGCAGGATCAGCAGACCAATCACGGTGGCGGCAATAATCACCGTGCGGGTCATGCTGGTCAGGCCATCCACCACTACGCGGGTACTGTCGAGGGCCTTCGCAGCGGCGTTATTGAACTCCTCAGCGGCTGCACCAAACGCACGGCTCAGCTGTGGCGTGACGTTATTAGCCTGCTGGCGATAACCATCCAGCGCACCCAGCTTCGCCTGCTGCATTTGTGGCGTAACGCCCTGCTCGAGCAGCGCCTGCCAGGTGCCGATCACCCGGGAGGAGACCTGTTCATCCATCGGCCCCGGAGAGATCGCTTTCATCTCGGCCAGTTTTTTGCCCATGTTATCCAGCGCCTGCTGGGCGGAGGCCAGATCCGGCGTACCGCCAGCGGCTTTGACTTCCATCGCGCGGCTCAGTCGGGTGACAAAGCGGAAATACTGATCGTTGCCCTGGCTGAGTATGGTCATCTGTTTCACCAGCTGGCGATCGACTTCATTGCCATCCGAAACGCGAGAGAGGGACCAGGTGCTGTAGAGTCCAACGCCTGCCCACATTAAACAAAAGATCCCCAGGATCGTCAGCATGACGAAACGGATCGTGAAATTACGGAGCATGTTCATAAGTGTTCCTTGCCGTGAGGGTGAGTTCGCCCAGAGGCGAGTACTACTCTCGTTATCGGCAGGAACCGCGGAAATTATAACCTTTTGTAACTATTTTTCGTTAGCGTGGCTTCACAGGTACCACAGCACCGATTAACGCTTAGAGGCCTTTCCCGCCGCGACATCGCTTCACGAGCAGATTTATGGTTTGATAATCAAAGAATGAAAACGCTGTTTCGAAAATTCATCGATAAGAAAGGAGACATCATGTCCTGGCACCCTAACCCCGGCCGTTATGAAAATATGCAGTACCGCTACTGTGGCAAAAGCGGGCTGCGCCTGCCTGCGCTGTCGCTTGGCCTGTGGCATAGCTTCGGCCACGTTCAGCCGCTCGACACCCAGCGTGCGCTACTGCGTAAAGCCTTCGACCTCGGTATCACCCATTTCGATCTTGCCAATAACTACGGCCCGCCTGCGGGGAGCGCGGAAGAGAACTTTGGTCGCCTGCTGCGGGAGGATTTTGCCGCCTGTCGCGACGAGCTGATTATCTCCACCAAAGCGGGTTACGACATGTGGCCGGGACCATATGGCTCGGGCGGCTCGCGCAAATATCTGCTCGCCAGCCTCGACCAGAGCCTGAAGCGTATGGGTCTGGAATATGTGGATATTTTCTATTCCCATCGCGTGGACGAGAACACGCCGATGGAAGAGACCGCTGCCGCGCTGGCCCATGCGGTGCAGAGCGGTAAAGCGCTGTATGTCGGAATTTCGTCCTATTCAACGGCGCGCACGCAGAAAATGGCTGACCTGCTTCGCGAATGGAAAATTCCACTGCTCATCCATCAGCCGTCGTACAACCTGCTTAACCGCTGGGTGGATAAAACCGGCCTGCTGGAGACGCTAAAGCAAAACGGTACCGGCTGTATTGCGTTTACCCCACTGGCGCAGGGGTTGCTGACCGGAAAATACCTCAACGGTATTCCTGAAGGTTCGCGGATGCAGCGCGAGGGGAATAAAGTGCGCGGGCTGACGCAGAAGATGCTGACCGAAGCCAATCTGAACAGTCTGCGCTTGCTCAATGAGATGGCACAGGCACGTGGTCAGACAATGGCGCAGATGGCGCTAAGCTGGCTGCTGAAAGATGAGCGCGTAACGTCCGTGCTGATTGGCGCGAGCCGCCCGGAACAGCTGGAAGAGAACGTTCAGGCGCTGAAAAACCTGCGCTTTAGCGAAGAGGAGCTGATACGCATTGATAAGCATGTTGCGGATGGAGAGTTGAATCTGTGGCAGGCGTCGTCGGATAAATAGTGCGGTCTGTTGCCCTCTCCCACAGGGAGAGGGTGGTTAAGAAGGAAATTACTTCTTGCTGATCTTATCCAGATACCCCATCACAAACGCCGAAAGCACAAACGTGAGATGGATAATGACATACCACATCAGTTTGTTGTCCGGGACATTCTTTGCGTCCATGAACACGCGTAACAGGTGGATGGAGGAGATCGCCACAATCGAGGCGGCCACTTTATTCTTCAGCGACGTGGCATCCATTTTGCCCAGCCAGCTCAGCTTTTCTTTACGCGCGTCGATATCAAGCTGGGAGACAAAATTCTCATAGCCAGAGAACATCACCATCACCAGTAAGCCCCCCACCAGCGTCATATCCACCAGTGACAGCAGAACCAGAATCAAATCTGCTTCGGCAATGGAAAAGATGTTCGGCAGAACATGCAAGATTTCCTGGAAGAACTTAATCGTGAGCGCAATCAGCGCCAGCGAAAGGCCAAAATAGACGGGTGCCAGTATCCAGCGCGAGGCGTACATAGCGTTTTCAAAGAAGCGTTCCATAAAGTCCTGTCTGCAAACGAAACCAGCACTCAGTATATCGCAACGGCGCTAACTGTTTGCAACAACTAACCATTACACGTTGTCAGGATCCACCTCAGGGCGCGCATACTCCGGCCAGACCAGCACCACCAGCTCCGGATAGGCTTCCAGGCTGAACTCGCGAAAGCACTGACGCAGGTTTAATACGTCTAAATCGGAATACGAGACCTTCTCACCATTCAGACAGCGCTTTTTGATATTGTCGTAATATTTATAGACCGCTGAATTCAGGTCACTGCAGCGACGCTGCGCTTCAAACAGGCCCGGCGTGTCATTAATTTCCGACATTTTCATCCGCTTTATTGTCGCGTGCAAAAAGTCGATATATTCATGGTTCACCCGCCAGTACCAAACCGGCGTCACCGAGTTCATCAAAACAGAGAAATGGTCTTCACCTTCCTCTTTAGTCATCAGTTCAGGCTGTGGGGTTTCACTGGTGTCTTTCGACTCTTTCGTTTTATTGAACTCCTGCATCAATAAAAGAACACCAGCGGTCAGTAATAGTAATGTAATGACCGTAAAAAAGATGCTGTTCATGGGTTGGCTCCATTTTTTTTGATTTTAAAATTGCCTCATGATATTGTCAACGAATCTCACGCCTTTATCTTCCCCACCTTGTTGAAATTAAAGGAAATTAAAAAATGTTGCCCGACTATCTCGTCCCGGCTAAGTACCACATCACGCCTGTGGAACAGCAACCGACGGAAGCAGAAAAAGAGGCTAATTTCACTCAGGGAAAAAGAAAGCTCGCTGATTTTGAACCAGACATATTAATTGGTGTTTCCCGTAGCGGCAAATCACGTAATATGTTGCTGGAAGAGCACGATCGTCATATAAAGGACCGCTTATTTCGCGCCATCAAAATTGAAGCCTTGGTCCACCTGTTGAATGACCTGCAGGCAGAAGGCGAAATAGATGCCCAGAAACTAAGTCAAATAATGTCCGAAAAGACCAAAGAAATAAATGAAGCGGGCAATGAAATTTGGCTTAATCTAATTACGCGAGAAAAAAACAACCCTATTTTTTATAACCTGGGGGAAGATTAATGTGAAAGACGTTAAAGATAACGATGTCTATTTGACTTTAGATGAGAAAAAAAGTGACGAATTTATCTTAAAGCAAAATCTCGAGGCTTTGCGTAACACCAAAAACGCCGAGATGACGCGTATTACCCAGGATCTGGTTTCCATTCCGGCGACGCTGGTGCGCCTGAAATGGCAGAACCGCCGCGAGATTTATCCCTTACAGGTCAAGGAAGAGATTTACGGCGCCGTGATGAATGCCATCATCGAACAACGGCCCGAGCTGAAAGAGAAGCTTCTGGGGCGTCTGGAGGCCAATTATCAGTATCTGCTGGCCAGAGAAACCGCGACCCTGCGCCTGACGCGCAAACTGTCCGACGGCGAGTATCGTACCTCAAACGTCACCAGCGTCGCGCTTGACGAGGACGCGCTGGCAACCCTCTCTCCCGCGTCGACGGATAACAAACACGAATAACCCGACAGGCATAAAAAAAGCCGGCTTTCGCCAGCTTCTTCGTTATTTCGCGGCCGCTTTCTCTTCGCCGACCAGCCCAATCTTCAGATAACCCGCCTGATGCAGCGTATCCATGACCTTCATCATGGTCTCGTAATCAACGGTTTTATCCGCACGGAAGAAGACCGTCGTGTCTTTCTTACCGCCAGTGAGCAGATCCAGCGCCGGGATGACAGAGTCAGCCGTCACCGGGTCGTTCCCAAGGAACATCGATTTATCTGCTTTCACCGACAGATAGATGGGCTTTTCCGGGCGCGGCTGCGGCTGGCTGGACGAGGCCGGCAGGTTTACCTTCACGTCGACCGTCGCCAGCGGCGCAGCAACCATGAAGATAATCAGCAGAACCAGCATAACGTCGATAAACGGCGTCACGTTGATTTCATGCATTTCGCCGTTATCGTCCAGATTTTCATTAAGACGCATTGCCATAATTCATTAACCTACGCGCAGTTTGGACGCCGCGTGCACCGGTTTAGCGGCACTGGCATTCAGATCAAGATCGCGGCTTTGCAGCAGCAGAACCTGCGCGGCGACGTCACCGAGGGTGGCTTTATAGCTGCCAATCATGCGCGCGAAGACGTTATAGATAACCACCGCAGGGATCGCCGCAACCAGACCGATAGCGGTCGCCAGCAGCGCTTCGGCGATACCCGGTGCAACTACCGCCAGGTTCGTCGTTTGGGTTTGCGCAATCCCGATAAAGCTGTTCATGATGCCCCAGACCGTACCGAACAGACCCACGAATGGCGAGATGGCCCCGATGGTCGCCAGATATCCATTGCCCCGGCCCATATGACGGCCCACGGCGGCGACGCGACGCTCCAGACGGAAGCCGGTACGTTCTTTAATACCTTCGTTATCTTCACTGCCTGCGGAGAGTTCCAGCTCGTTTTGCGCTTCGTTAACTAACAGGGTGGTCAGGCTTTTCGCGTGGAAGGATGAGGTCATGTCAGATGCCTGATCCAGAGAGCGGGCTTCAGCCAGCTGCTGTTGCTCACGCTTGAGGCGGCGCTTCTGAGAAATCAGCTCGGCGCTCTTGCCAAAGAAGATAGCCCACGTGATCACGGACGCCAGAATCAGGCCGATCATCACAATCTTAACCACGATGTCAGCATGATGATACATGCCCCAAACGGAGAGATCCGTCTGCATCAAATTATTACCCACTCTGTATCTCCAGGACGCAAATCACAAAATCTGAACGTAATAATATCAAAACATCGTCGAATTGATAGTCGTTCTCATTACTATTTACATAGTGCCGCAATTTTCGCTCATATTCCTTGCGCTTACGCAGTAAAAATTTCTTATGCGGTTTTTTGCTAATATTTTCTGCTTATTCGATAAGCATCCGGGTGCAGATTTTCACATTCGTGGTAGTCTGGACGTCCAGACGTATAAAAACAGGGTTAGCGAACATGACCAAGAAGCATCTTGATACCACGCTGGTACAGGCCGGGCGCAGCAAGAAATATACTCAGGGTTCGGTGAACAGCGTGATCCAACGGGCCTCCTCGCTGGTGTTTGATACCGTAGAGGACAAAAAAATCGCCACGCGTAACCGCGCCAAAGGCGGGCTGTTTTACGGACGTCGTGGCACGCTAACCCATTTCTCACTGCAGGAAGCCATGTGCGAGCTGGAAGGCGGCGCAGGCTGCGCGCTGTTTCCGTGCGGTGCGGCGGCAGTCGCCAACACCATTCTGGCGTTCGTGGAACAGGGCGACCATATTCTGATGACCAACACCGCCTATGAACCGAGCCAGGATTTCTGCACCAAAATCCTCTCCCGACTCGGCGTAACCACGGGCTGGTTCGATCCGCTGATTGGCGAAGGCATCGCAGAGCTTATTCAGCCCAACACGCGCATTGTGTTCCTGGAATCTCCGGGTTCGATCACCATGGAAGTACACGACGTGCCGGCCATTGTGAAAGCCGTGCGCAGCAAAGCGCCAGAGGCGATTATCATGATCGACAACACCTGGGCGGCGGGCGTGCTGTTTAAAGCGCTGGAATTCGACATTGATATCTCCATTCAGGCGGCGACCAAATATCTGATTGGCCACTCAGACGGGATGATCGGCACGGCCGTTTCTAACGCCCGCTGCTGGGATCAGCTGCGGGAAAATGCCTACCTGATGGGGCAGATGGTCGATGCCGATACCGCCTACATGACCAGCCGAGGCATCCGCACGCTGGGGGTGCGCCTGCGTCAGCATCACGAAAGCAGCCTGAAGATAGCTGAGTGGCTGGCGCAGCACCCGCAGGTTGAGCGCGTCAACCATCCGGCACTGCCGGGCAGTAAAGGGCATGAATTCTGGCAACGAGACTTTACGGGCAGCAGCGGTTTGTTCTCATTCGTTCTAAAAAAACGGCTGAATAATGACGAGCTGGCAAGCTATCTGGATAATTTTACCCTCTTCAGCATGGCCTACTCCTGGGGCGGGTTTGAATCCCTGATCCTGCCTAATCAGCCGGAGCAGATTGCGGCCCTGCGCCCTGGCGGTGAAGTGGACTTCAGCGGCACCCTGATTCGCCTGCATATCGGTTTAGAAAACGCGGACGATTTAATTGCCGATTTAGCAGCAGGGTTTGCGCGTATCGTGTAGAGTGCTGGCAAACATGTACTCCATGGATGCTTTTGTGGACACCGCCACCAGAAAAGTCTGCATTAGTTGCGCCCGCGATCAACCCCATCGGGCAAATAAGGGAGTACAATAGTGCTATATCTGTTGTTCCACAGGAAAGTCCATGGCTGTTATTCAAGATATTATCGCGGCGCTCTGGCAACACGACTTCGCCGCACTGACCGATCCTCACGTTGTAGGTATCGTCTATTTCGTGATGTTCGCGACCCTGTTTCTGGAAAATGGATTACTGCCAGCCTCATTTTTACCCGGTGATAGCCTCCTTTTGCTTGCGGGGGCGTTAATCGGTAAAGGTGTCATGGACTTCGCGCCGACCATGGTGATCCTCACCTCCGCGGCAAGCCTGGGCTGCTGGCTGAGCTATCTGCAGGGCCGCTGGCTCGGTAACACGCGCGTCGTGAAGGGCTGGCTGGCGCAGCTACCGCATAAATATCATCAGCGTGCGACCTGCATGTTTGACAGGCATGGCCTGCTGGCCTTGCTGGCCGGGCGTTTTCTGGCCTTTGTTCGCACCTTGCTGCCCACCATGGCAGGCATTTCCGGCCTGTCGAACCGCCGCTTCCAGTTCTTTAACTGGCTGAGCGCGTTGTTATGGGTGGGTGTCGTTACTACCCTCGGCTACGCGCTGAACATGATCCCGTTTGTGAAGCACCATGAAGACCAGGTAATGACCTTCCTGATGGTGCTGCCGATGTTCCTGCTGGTGGCTGGACTGGTGGGAACGATTGCGGTGGTGATTAAGAAGAAGTACTGCAGTGCATAAATAAAAGCCGGGTGGCGCTATCGCTTACCCGGCCTACGTTTGCCGTCAGACTCCCTGCATGGTTCGGATGCGTGACGCATCTTCCCCCGGCGTGACGCCGAAGTAGCGCTTAAACTCCCGACTAAACTGCGACGCACTCTCATATCCGACCCGCATCGCCGCCGCGCTGGCCTTCATGCCGTCGTGGATCATCAGCATCCGCGCCTTATGCAGACGGTAGGTTTTAAGGTATTGCAGCGGCGAGGTGCTGGTCACTGACTTAAAGTTGTGGTGAAACGCCGAGACGCTCATGTTCGCTTCCGCCGCCAGCTGGTCAACACTGAGGTTTTCCGTGTACTGGCTTTCGATGCGCTTGAGTACGCGGCTTATCAGGCTGAAGTGGGTCTGCCGACTGACCAGCGCCAGTAGTGCCCCGCCCCCCGGCCCCAGCAGCACATGATAGAGAATTTCGCGGATGATTTGCTTACCCAGAATACGCGCATCCAGCGGTCTCTCCATCACGTCCAGCAGACGCTCAATGGCACAGAGGATCTCCTCTGACAGCGTGGCTGAGTTAATGCCGCTCGCCGCCATCGACGGCTGGAAAAGCTCGTCTTCGCCAATGTCCATCAGCAGCTCCTGAAGCTGAAGAATATCGACATTTACGCGGATCCCCGCCAGCGGTACCTCCTCTGTCGCGAAGGTTTCACATTCGAAGGGTAAAGGTACTGTCAGCAGCAGATATTCATTGGTGTCATAACGGAACACGCGTTCATTGATATAACCAATTTTATGGCCGGAAAAGAGAAAAACGATGCCCGGCTGATACATCACCGGCGTCCGCGTTCCCGGCTGCGTCCCGTAGAGCAGGCGAATATCCGGCAGCAGTTCGCCTGGGTTATTTTGCTTATCAATCAGTCTCTTAATCTGCGAAGTGAGCTGAAGACAGATGGCTTCACGGTTCATTTAGCGTTACTCCGGGTACGGTTTGCGACCCTCACAGTCTGCGTATTTTCCTGACGTTTCTCCAGTGCTCTGTAGAAATGGGCAAGACATCGGCAGGAATGTGCATTGAGAGGATATCCCCGGGCAGCCACAATGTGCAGCATCAGGTAGCCATCCGCGCCGCCACGATTTTTCACCCACGATAGGGAACGAGCCATGAATAATTTTAATCTCCACACCCCAACCCGCATCCTGTTTGGTAAAGGCGCTATCGCCGATCTGCGTGCACAGATCCCCGCTGACGCCCGCGTGCTGATCACCTACGGTGGCGGCAGCGTGAAAAAAACCGGCGTGCTGGATCATGTTTACAGCGCACTGGAAGGTCTGGACGTGCGCGAGTTTGGCGGTATCGAGCCAAACCCTTCTTATGAAACGCTGATGAACGCGGTGAAAATCGCCCGCGAAGAAAACATCACCTTCCTGCTGGCTGTCGGCGGGGGTTCCGTGCTGGACGGCACGAAGTTCATCGCCGCGGCAGCACACTACGCCGACGGTATCGACCCATGGCATATCCTGGAAACCCGCGGCAGCGACATTAAAAGCGCGATCCCGATGGGCTCCGTGCTGACCCTGCCTGCTACCGGTTCTGAATCCAACAAAGGCGCGGTGATCTCCCGTAAAACCACCGGAGACAAACAGGCCTTTATGAACGAGCACGTTCAGCCCGTATTCGCGATCCTCGATCCGGTGTACACCTACACCCTGCCCGCGCGTCAGGTCGCGAACGGCGTGGTCGACGCCTTTGTTCACACCGTTGAGCAGTACGTGACTTATCCGGTGGATGCCAAAATTCAGGATCGTTTTGCGGAAGGCATTCTGCTGACGCTGGTCGAAGAGGGTCCGAAGGCGCTGAAAGAGCCAGAAAACTACGACGTGCGTGCCAATGTGATGTGGGCTGCAACGCAGGCGCTGAACGGCCTGATTGGCGCAGGCGTGCCGCAGGACTGGGCAACCCACATGCTGGGCCATGAACTGACGGCGATGCACGGTCTGGATCACGCCCAGACGCTGGCGGTGGTTCTGCCGGCCCTGTGGAACGAAAAACGTGATACCAAACGCGCCAAACTGCTGCAGTACGCGGAACGCGTCTGGAACATCACCGAAGGTTCTGACGACGCGCGTATCGATGCGGCAATCGAAGCGACCCGCAACTTCTTTGAAGGCCTGGGCGTGCCGACGCGTCTGTCCGGCTATGGTCTGGATGGCAGCTCTATCCCTGCCCTGCTGGCTAAACTTGAAGAACACGGCATGACTCAGCTGGGCGAACACGGCGACATTACGCTGGACGTTAGCCGTCGTATCTACGAGGCGGCGCGCTAAGCGTTTTTGGCATCCTGCCTTTCGTTTTTTGACATTTCGTCCAGACTTAATGCACACCCCATCGCCGGAGTCCCCCTCCGGCGATGCGCACCTGAAGGAGGAAAAATGGCAAACCAAACCGTAATCAAGCTGCAGGACGGCAACGTGATGCCCCAGTTGGGGCTAGGTGTATGGAAAGCCGGTAACGACGAGGTCGTCTCCGCCATTCATAAAGCACTGGAAGTCGGCTATCGGTCCATTGATACCGCCGCCGCCTACAAAAACGAGGACGGCGTGGGGAAAGCACTGGCCAGCGCCGGTATGTCCCGCGACGACCTTTTTATCACCACCAAACTGTGGAACGACGACCAAAAGCGCCCACGCGAAGCGCTGCAGGAGAGCCTGGAGAAACTCCAGCTCGATTTCGTCGATCTGTATCTGATGCACTGGCCGGTTCCGGCTATCGACCATTATGTTGATGCCTGGAAAGGGATGATTGAACTGCAAAAAGAGGGGCTGGTGAAAAGCATCGGCGTCTGTAACTTCCAGGTTCATCACCTGCAGCGTCTGATTGACGAAACGGGCGTTGTACCGGTGATTAATCAGATTGAACTGCACCCGCTGATGCAGCAGCGCCAGCTTCACGCCTGGAACGCCACGCACAAAATCCAGACCGAATCCTGGAGCCCGCTGGCTCAGGGCGGTGAAGGGGTGTTCGACCAGAAAATTATCCGCGATCTGGCGGATAAATATGGCAAAACCCCGGCGCAGATTGTCATTCGCTGGCATCTGGACAACGGCCTGGTGGTGATCCCGAAATCGGTCACGCCATCGCGCATCGCCGAGAACTTCGACGTCTGGGATTTCCGCCTGGATAAAGATGAGCTGGGCGAGATTGCGAAACTGGATCAGGGCAAGCGTTTAGGGCCCGATCCGGATCAGTTTGGCGGGTAGTAAAAAGCCGGGTGGCGGCTGCGCCTTACCCGGCCTACGATCTGAGTTGTAGGCCCGGTAAGCGAAGCGCCACCGGGCAATGAGACTAGCCGCTCTTACGTTTCACATTCTTTTTCGTTCCCGCGCTACCGTTCGAACGCTGATGCACAATCGGCGTGTGCTTGGTCAGCGCCGGGCGCGTATGGCGGTTCTGACGACGCGCTTCGCGCATCTCATCCAGCGTTGGTGCCGGCACCAGACAGTCGCGACGCGAGCCAATCAGATGCTTTTTCCCCATCTCTTCCAGCGCCTGGCGGATCAGCGGCCAGTTAGCCGGATCGTGGTAGCGCAGCAGCGCTTTGTGCAGACGACGCTGTTTATCCCCTTTCGGCACCACCACGTCTTCACTCTTGTAACCAATTTTACTCAGCGGGTTTTTGCCGGTGTAGTACATGGTTGTGGAGTTGGCGAGCGGTGACGGATAGAAGTTTTGCACCTGATCCAGACGGAAGCGACGCTGTTTCAGCCACAGCGCCAGGTTCACCATGTCTTCATCGCGCGTACCCGGGTGGGCGGAGATGAAGTACGGGATCAGGTACTGCTCTTTCCCTGCCTGCTTTGAGTAGGTATCGAACAGCTGTTTAAAGCGATCGTAGCTGCCCATCCCCGGCTTCATCATTTTTGACAGCGGGCCTTCTTCGGTGTGCTCCGGCGCAATCTTCAGATAGCCACCGACGTGGTGCGTCGCCAGCTCTTTGATGTAGCGCGGATCTTCCACAGCGATGTCGTAACGTACCCCGGAGGCAATCAGGATTTTCTTGATACCCTTCAGATCACGCGCGCGGCGATAGAGATTGATCGTCGGCTCGTGGTTGGTGTCCATATGTTCGCAAATGCTCGGATAGACACAGGAGAGACGGCGGCAGGTTTGCTCCGCGCGCGGCGATTTACAGCGCAGCATGTACATATTGGCCGTTGGGCCGCCGAGGTCGGAGATCACCCCGGTAAAGCCAGGCACGGTATCGCGAATGGCTTCGATCTCGTTGATGATCGAATCTTCAGAACGGCTCTGAATAATGCGCCCCTCGTGCTCGGTAATGGAGCAGAAGGAACAGCCGCCGAAGCAGCCGCGCATAATGTTGATCGAGAAGCGGATCATCTCATACGCCGGGATACGGGCGTTGCCGTACGCCGGGTGCGGCACGCGTTTGTACGGCAGCGCAAAGACGCTGTCCATCTCTTCGGTGGAGAGCGGGATCGCCGGTGGGTTGATCCAGATAAAACGCTCGCCGTGCTTCTGCATCAACGCACGCGCACAGCCGGGGTTGGTTTCATGGTGCAGAATACGGGACGCGTGGGCGTAGAGCACCTTATCGGCTTTCACCTTCTCGTAGGACGGCAGCAGCACATAGGTCTTTTCCCACGGTTTCGGGCGCGGCGGCTGCACGACGATAGCCTTCGCTTCCGCTTTCTTTGGCTCAACCGGTTTGTTATCGGCGCACGGCAGATCTTCGCCATACGGGTGCGGGATAGGATCGATTTTGCCCGGCATATCGATGATGCGGGAATCCACCCCGCGCCAGCCCGGCAGCGCTTCTTTCACCATGATGGCGGTGTTGCGCACGTCGCGGATGCTGCTCACCGGCTCGCCCTGCGACAGACGGTGCGCCACTTCTACCAGTGGACGCTCGCCGTTACCGTAAATCAGCATGTCGGCTTTGGAGTCCACCAGCACCGAGCGGCGCACGGTATCAGACCAGTAATCATAGTGCGCGGTACGACGCAGGCTCGCCTCGATGCCGCCCAGGATCACCGGCACATCTTTCCAGGCTTCTTTACAGCGCTGGGTGTAGACCAGCGTGGCGCGGTCAGGGCGTTTGCCCGCCACGTTATCCGGCGTGTACGCATCGTCATGGCGCAACTTACGGTCGGCGGTATAGCGGTTGATCATCGAGTCCATGTTGCCGGCGGTCACGCCGAAGAACAGGTTCGGTTTACCCAGACGCATAAAGTCGTCTTTGCTGTTCCAGTCTGGCTGGGAGATGATCCCCACGCGGAAGCCCTGCGCTTCAAGCATGCGGCCGCAGATGGCCATACCGAAGCTCGGGTGGTCAACGTAGGCATCGCCCGTGACCAGAATGATATCGCAGCTATCCCAGCCCAGTTGGTCCATCTCTTCCCGGGACATCGGCAGGAACGGCGCCGGTCCAAAGCAGGCCGCCCAGTACTGGGGCCACGAGAAAAGGTCACGATCCGGCTGGATCAGGGAAATTGCGCTCATAATGCTTCCGAAGAAAAAATAGACAAAAGGAGCCGGATTATACGCTGTTCATCCGCCAGATTTGAAGAAAAGGATGCAAGAGGCAGACAGATATTCACAGAAGTCGTTAAAATACAGCGCCCTGATTATTTTGGCTCATAATATTCACTCTAACTTCCGGTGATTTTCCCCCGGAACAGGTTCTTGCGCGGAGTTCTGTTGTGAAGTTCAACGATTCGTTACATGTCTCCCAGCTGCGGGTTGTGCTTCATCTCTGCGGGTTTCTGGTTCTTCTGTACAGCCTGTCTATGCTGCCGCCGATGGTTATCGCTCTGCTGAATAAAGAGCGAACCTATTTTGCTTTTTTGACCACCTTTTTGACCTTTTTCAGCCTCGGCGGCCTGGCCTGGCGGGCAACCCGTCACGCCGGTATACAGCTACGCACCCGCGACGGATTCGTGATTATCGTCCTGTTCTGGCTGCTGTTCTCATTAATCAGCGCCATGCCGCTCTGGATGGACGATGGCCTGCAACTCTCCTTTGCTGACGCACTTTTTGAAGGCGTTTCCGGGATCACCACCACGGGCGCAACGGTGATCGGCGACGTCAGCGCCCTGCCCAAATCGTACCTCTATTATCGCGCGCAGCTCAATTTCATTGGCGGGCTGGGCGTCATCGTGCTGGCCGTCGCGGTCCTGCCGCTGCTGGGCATCGGTGGCATGAAACTGTACCAGTCGGAAATGCCCGGCCCGTTTAAAGAGGAGCGTCTGACGCCCCGGCTCGCCGATACCGCACGCACCCTGTGGGTCACCTATCTGGCGCTGGGGATAACCTGCACGCTGGCGTACTGGCTGGCGGGGATGCCCTTTTTTGATGCCGTTTGTCACGGGCTCTCCACCGTATCCCTGGGCGGCTTTTCAACCCGCAGCGAGAGCATCGGTTTTTATGACAGCCACGCGATTGAGCTTGTCGCCGGCACCTTTTCGCTGCTTTCGGCGTTTAACTTTACCCTCTGGTATGTCGCCCTTGTCAGACGCACGCTGAAGCCGATTCGCCGCAGCCCGGAGGTGAGATTCTTTCTGGCCGCTGCCGCGGTGCTTATCGCCATTACCGCCTGGCAGGTCTGGCACGCGGGAATGTATAACCCTCTCGACAGCCTGGTGCACGCCTTCTTCCTGGCAAGCTCAATGATGACCGATAACGGCCTTTCAACGGCCGATTACGCCCACTGGCCTGCCCACACCATATTCCTGCTGCTGAGCGCCAGCTTCTTTGGTGGCTGCGTGGGTTCGACCTGCGGTGGGATTAAGGCCCTGCGTTTTCTGATGATGTTCAAGCAGAGTATCCAGGAGATGAATCAGCTGGCGCATCCGCGGGCGCTGCTGACCATCAAGGTTGGCAACAGCGTGGTGAATGAGCGCGTCCTGCGTTCAGTATGGAGCTTCTTCTTTCTCTACGTGATGATCACAGGCTTTTTCGTCTGGGCGCTCAATCTGATGGGCTATGACCTGTTTACATCATTTGCGACGGTGGCTGCCTGTATCAACAATATGGGGCTGGGCTTTGGCGAAACGGCATCAACCTTCGGGACGTTAAAGGAAGAAGCCAAGCTGTTGATGTGCGCGGCGATGATCTTAGGACGTCTGGAAATTTATCCGGTGTTGATCCTGTGCTCGCGCTTTTTCTGGCGGGCATAACGCATTCCCGGCGCACCGGGAATGCTGTGCTTACGGCGCCGGGTTAACCAGCATTTGCCCTACGGAGCCCCTGTCCATCATCTCCAGCGTCTGGCTGTGGAACAGGAACGGGAAGTGCGGCCAGGAAGGCTGGCCGTAGTAGACAAGCAGTTCAACCTGACCATCCACCCAGACGGTGTCTTTCCATCCCCTGTCTTCCGGGAATGGCATCGCGCCGTTCACGTTGCGGATCAGGAATGACACACCTTCAATATGGAACGACTGCGGCATGTCGGAGCGAACGGTCCAGCGCTCCCAGGTGCCCTGCTGGGCGGTAATGTCGATACGGTTAACGTCCCACAGCGCGCCGTTGATGCCCGGATCGTCGCCGAGGCTGATATCACGGCTGCGCACCGGCGAACCGCTCATGATCTCCTGCGGCAGCAGGCGCATAGGCAGGCTGTCGGTCACCAGCGGCAGCAGGCCGGTTGGGCGCAGGGTCAGCACCAGCGTGGAGACCAGAATGCTCGACGGCTCAAAGAAGCCACGAATGCGATCCACAATGCTCGCCGCTTCGCCGCAGGTCACCGAGACTTCATCGCCGTTGGTCATATCCACGAGGATTTCACGGCGTTCACCCGGGGCAAGCGCCAGCTGTTTAACGGACACCGGCGCGGGTAAAAAGCCCTGGTCGCCAGAGATCACGTGCAGTGGGCGGCCATCGCTCATCTGCAACAGATAGCGGCGCGAGTTAGAGGCGTTCAGCAGACGCAGGCGAACCCAGCCGCGCGAGACTTCGACATACGGACTTTGCGCGCCGTTGACCAGCAGCGTGTCGCCAACAAAGCCACCGCTGCCCGGCTCGCTGTATTCCGGTGTGCCAAAGTTATCCAGACGCTTGTCCTGGATAATGACCGGGAAATCATCCACGCCGTAGTGGTTTGGAATGGGCAGAGATTTACTGACCTCGTCTTCTATCAGCCACATCCCGGCCAGGCCGTTATAAACCTGCTGGGCAGTACGGTTAGGGGTATTAGCGTGATACCACAGCGTCGCCGCGCTCTGACGGATCGGCAGTACGGGAGCCCAGTCGGCGTTAGGCGACATCATGCGCGCGGCCCCGCCAATCAACGGGCCGGGAACCTGCAATCCGCTGATGGTCATCGCCACATTTTCAGGCGTGCGGTTGCTGTAGATGAGCTTCACGTCATCGCCATTCCACACGCGGATGGTCGGCCCAAGGTAGCGCCCGTTAATGCCCCAGACCGGCGCGCGGGTTCCCTGGGTAAACGACCAGTGGCTTCGCTGTAGCGTCAGGAATAGCGGCTGCCCGCGACGGGATTCAATCAACGGCGGAATGGGCAGCGGCTGTTGCTGCCCGGCGGCGCTGGCTGTCAGCGGCATCGCACCCGCACAAAGGGCGATCCCTGAAGCCTGAATAAACTGACGCCGACTGAGTGACATATAAGCTCCATCTGAAACGACTAACAACGCGGGAATTCGTTTTCCCTTTTAACGCCGGATTAGATCTTCCCGGCGGCTTCTCTCTCTGCGACTTCTTTGTCGAGCTGAGCAATATGCTGAACCATCAGTTCACGGCAGTGCGCTGCCAGCTCGCGGACCTGATCTTTACCGTATTTGCTGGTATCAACCGGCGGCAGCATCTCGACAATCACCAGCCCGTTATTCAGGCGGTTAAGATTAATCTTATTCGATGTATTGGAAACACACACGGGAATAATTGGAACGCCCGCCGCAATTGCGGCATGAAACGCCCCGGTTTTAAACGGCAGCAGACCGCGACCGCGGCTGCGCGTGCCTTCCGGGAACATCCAGATAGAAATGCGGCGCTTTTTGAAGTGGTTCACCACTTCCGCAATGGTACCGTGCGCTTTTGCGCGGTTATTACGGTCAATCAGCAGGTTGCCCGTCAGCCAGTAGAGCTGGCCGAAAAAGGGGATCCACAGCAGGCTCTTCTTACCCACCGTCACGGTCGGCGGCAGCACGATGTTAGAGGCAGTCACCATATCGTAATTATTTTGATGGTTTGCGATATAGATGGCGTTACCGAAATTCTCCGCCCCTTCCGGCAGACGCTTTTCAACCTTCAGGCCAAACAGCGGTGCAAGACGACCAAACATGTGGCCGAAGGTGGCGACATGCTTCGGGTTACGCGGGCTGAACAGGCAATAGATGCAGCCGAAAACACAGACCAGAATGCAGTAGATAACGGTAAGAATAAGACGAACAATGTATAGCATAGCGACCTCTGAAGCCCTGACAGCTGACAATTATACTTCACCTGTGGCCAGGTAAGGACTTTATTACGAGCGCGTATTGTTAATCGCAACGCACGAATTAACAACGGTTTTACGGGAAATTTTATTGGATATCCCCCTCCGGAACAGAGGGGGATCGAAACGCGTTACTCTTCGCTGTCGCCCGCGCTGCTGCGTGCAGGAGAATCGATCTCCACGCGGTCGATACGCTGCAGGCCGCGCATCAGCGAACCGCGGCGTCCGCGCTCGCCCACCACCTTCTGCAACTCTTCCGGACGCAGCTTGATTTTACGCTTGCCGACATGAATGGTCAGCGTGCTCTGCGGCGGCAGAATGAAGAGATGCGCCAGGCCATCTTCACCTTTCGCGGCTTCCGCCGACGGGATGTTGATGATCTTATTGCCCTTCCCTTTTGACAACTCCGGCAGGTCGCTGACCGGGAACATCAGCATGCGCCCGGCAGACGTGATGGCCAGCAGCATGTCGCTCTCGTTCTCAACCACCAGCGGCGGCATAACGTGTGCGTTATCCGGCAGGCTGATCATGGCTTTACCGGCACGGTTACGTGACACGAGATCGTTAAAGGTACAGATAAAGCCGTAACCCGCATCAGAGGCCAACAGCAGTTTCTGGTCGTCGGCTTCCATCAGCATGTGGTCAACCGTCGCCCCCGGCGGCAGCGTCAGCTTGCCGGTCAGCGGTTCGCCCTGACCGCGCGCGGAAGGCAGCGTGATCGGATCGATGGCGTAACTCCGGCCCGTGGAGTCAATAAACGCCACCGGCTGGTTGCTCTTGCCTTTCACGGCCGCCTTGAAGCTGTCGCCCGCTTTGTAGCTCAGCCCCGGCGCGTCGATATCATGGCCTTTGGCGCTACGCACCCAGCCGCTCTGGGACAGGACGATGGTGACCGGCTCTGAAGGCTGCATGTCATGCTCGTTCATCGCCTTCGCTTCTTCGCGCTCATGCAGCGGAGAACGGCGGTCGTCGCCGAAGGCATCGGCATCGGCCTGCAACTCTTTCTTCAGCAGGGTGTTCATTTTGCGTTCGGACGCGAGGATCGCCTGCAGCTGATCGCGCTCTTTTTCCAGCTCGTTCTGCTCACCGCGGATCTTCATCTCTTCCAGCTTAGCGAGATGGCGCAGCTTCAGTTCGAGGATCGCTTCGGCCTGGGTTTCACTGATACCAAAGCGCGACATTAACGCGGGCTTCGGCTCATCCTCGGTACGGATGATCTCAATGACTTCATCAATATTGAGGAACGCCACCAGCAAACCTTCGAGGATATGCAGGCGCTTAAGCACTTTCTCCAGACGGTGGTTCAGACGACGGCGCACCGTATCGCGACGGAAGGTCAGCCATTCGGAGAGGATCTCCAGCAGGTTTTTCACCGCCGGGCGTCCGTCCAGACCGATCATGTTCAGGTTGATGCGGTAGCTTTTTTCCAGGTCGGTGGTGGCGAACAGGTGGTTCATCACCTGCTCCATGTCCACGCGGTTAGAGCGCGGCACGATCACCAGTCGGGTTGGGTTCTCGTGGTCGGATTCATCGCGAAGGTCGTCCACCATTGGCAGCTTTTTATTGCGCATCTGGGAGGCGATCTGCTCCAGCACCTTGGCACCAGAGACCTGATGCGGCAGCGCGGTGATCACCACGGCGCCGTCCTCTTTGGTCCACACCGCGCGCATGCGCACGGAGCCACGGCCGTTCTGGTAGATTTTGCGGATTTCCGCACGCGAGGTGATGATCTCAGCTTCGGTCGGGAAGTCCGGCCCCTGAACGATATCCAGCAGCTCGTCCAGCGAGGTTTTCGGCTGTTCAATCAGGGTGATGGCGGCTTTCGCCACTTCACGCAGGTTGTGTGGCGGGATGTCCGTCGCCATACCGACCGCGATACCGGTGGTGCCGTTGAGCAGGATATTCGGCAGACGCGCAGGCAGCATTTTCGGCTCCTGCAGCGTGCCGTCGAAGTTTGGCACCCAGTCCACCGTCCCCTGGCCGAGTTCGCCCAGCAGCACTTCGGCATATTTAGACAGGCGGGATTCGGTATAACGCATCGCCGCGAAGGATTTCGGATCGTCCGGTGCCCCCCAGTTCCCCTGACCGTCCACCAGCGGGTAACGATAAGAGAACGGCTGGGCCATCAGCACCATCGCTTCATAGCAGGCGCTGTCGCCGTGCGGATGGTATTTACCCAGTACGTCACCGACGGTACGGGCGGATTTCTTGAACTTGGCGGTGGCGTTCAGCCCCAGCTCGGACATCGCATAGACGATGCGACGCTGAACGGGCTTCAGGCCATCCCCGATAAACGGCAATGCCCTGTCCATGATGACGTACATGGAGTAGTTCAGGTAGGCGTTTTCCGTGAATTCATGTAGCGCGAGGCGCTCTGCCATATCGCTCATTACGTGTGATTCCTCAACTCAGAAACCGATGGGTTTCAGGCAATATTGCCGCAGATACTACCCTATCTGGCGAGTTGAGTCACAAAGAAAAAGGGCCGGATAAGCGGCCCTTTCTGGGTTATTTCGTCAGCTTGATAACCTGCTTCACGTCGATTTCAAATTCGTTCCAGTCTTTATCGACCTTACCCTGCAGCTCGACTTTATCTTGCGGGGACACGGTCACACCGTTCCAGCGCTTATGATCAATCTCAACCACCACCGTGCCGGTCTCGTCGCGGAAGGTGTAGCGGTCATCGGACAGGCGTTCGGTGATGTTCCCGCGCAGCTTCACCCAGGCGTCGTCCTTCAGGTCTTTGACTTTCGCGGCCGTTGTCAGGTTGGCGTTGTTATCAACAAAACCGCCTGCCTGCGTCTGAGTCTGGGGTTGGGTAGCTGATGGGCCCGTAAAACCGCCCTGAGCAGCGAAGACCGGTGCGGTGGTCATCATCATGATAGCAGCCATTGCAGCGAATTTTTTCATATTCATCTCTCCCTTTAATGTGGTGTCGCAATCCATTAAACAGGGTAATCCTTAACAACTTCTTAAGGGGAAAATTTATATTTTTTTACTGTACAGCAGGCGGATCCAGAGGGTTTACTGACGCCATCAAGGAGGGGATATGCGCATATTACTGGTAGAAGACGACAAGCTGATTGGTGATGGCATCAAAGCGGGCTTAAGCAAAATGGGCTTCAGCGTGGACTGGTTCACCGACGGAAAAACCGGCCAGGCGGCGCTCTGTTCTGCCCCTTACGATGCGGTGGTGCTTGACCTGACGCTACCGGAGATCGACGGTCTGGCGATCCTGCGCGCCTGGCGCGAAAGCGGGCGCAGCGAGCCGGTGCTTATCCTGACCGCGCGGGATGCGCTGAATCAGCGCGTCGAGGGGCTACGCCTGGGAGCCGATGATTACCTCTGCAAACCCTTCGCGCTGATCGAAGTGGCCGCCCGCCTTGAGGCGCTGGTACGTCGCAGCCACGGTCAGACGCGCAGCGAGCTGCGTCATGGCAAAGTGACGCTCGACCCGACAAGCCTCGTCGCCACGCTGGAGGGGGAAACGCTGGCCCTCAAGCCCAAAGAGTTCGCCCTGCTGGAGTTACTGATGCGCAATGCGGGCCGCGTCCTGCCGCGTAAAGCGATCGAAGAGAAGCTCTATACGTGGGACGATGACGTCTCCAGTAACGCCGTGGAAGTTCACGTCCATCATCTGCGGCGTAAGCTGGGCAGCGAATTTATCCGCACGGTTCATGGTATCGGCTATACCCTGGGTGACGCATGAAACTGAGCCTGAAACTCCGTCTGACGCTTCTTTTTCTGCTGCTGTCGCTGACGGCCTGGTTTGCCGCAAGCCTTGTCGCCTGGCAGCAGACGACCCACAAGCTCGATAAGCTGTTTGATACCCAGCAGATGCTGTTTGCTAAACGGCTGCTGACGATGGATCTGGATGAAATACGCGCTCCGGAGCGGATGCGCGAGATCCCCAAAAAAGTGAAGCACGGTCGCCTGGACGACGATGCTCTGGCCTTCGCCATTTACGCTACCGACGGCACGATGATCCTCAATGACGGGGAAAACGGCCGCGACATCCCGTATCACTATCGCCGCGATGGGTTTGATGACGGCAGGCTCAAAGACGACAACGATGACTGGCGTTTCTTATGGCTGTCCTCGCCGGACGGGAAGTACCGCGTGGTGGTCGGTCAGGAGTGGGAATACCGGCAGGAGATGGCGCTGGATGTGGTCAGCTCGCAGCTGACGCCGTGGCTGGTGGCGCTACCGGTGATGCTGCTGTTGCTGATTGTCCTGCTGAGCCGGGAGCTTAAGCCATTGAAAAAACTGGCGCAGACGTTGCGCCTGCGCTCGCCGGATGCCACCGACACCCTGCCGACACAGGGCGTGCCATCAGAAGTACGCCCCCTTCTGGACTCCCTGAACCACCTCTTTACCCGAACCCAGGAGATGATGAGCCGCGAGCGCCGCTTTACCTCCGATGCCGCCCACGAATTACGTAGCCCGCTGGCGGCCCTGAAGGTGCAAACCGACGTGGCGCAACTCTCTCTGGACGACCCGCAGGCGCAGGAAAAAGCGCTCTCGCAGCTCCACGCGGGGATCGACCGGGCATCCCGGCTGGTGGATCAACTCCTCACTCTCTCGCGTCTGGATTCTCTGGAAAATCTCGACGATGTCGAACCGATAAAGATGGCCGATTTACTGCAATCAGCGGTTCTGGACATCTGGCATCCGGCGCAGCAGGCGGGTATCGACCTTCGCCTGAACATCAACGCCCCGCAGGCTGAACGCACGGGTCAACCGCTGCTGTTGAGCCTGCTGGTGCGTAACCTGCTGGATAACGCCGTTCGTTACAGCCCGCGCGGCAGCGTGGTTGAGGTTACGCTGGACGCCCGTTGCTTCTCCATACGCGACAACGGACCAGGGATCGCCCCCGAGGCGTTGGCCCGTATTGGCGAGCGTTTTTATCGTCCACCCGGCCAGGATGCCACGGGCAGCGGGCTGGGATTATCGATTGTAAAACGCATTGCTGCCCTGCACGGTATGCATGTTTCACTGGATAATGCTGCGGAAGGCGGCGTTGACGTAAAGGTGTGCTGGTAAGGGATTATTGCATTTAACGCAAAAGACTTTGCACATTTTGCTCATTTTACCGTATCGCCCTCGCGCGTAGAATACTCGCCATACTCTCATCGACGAGGACAAATAATGAGCAACATTCTGATTATCAACGGTGCGAAAGAATTCGCCCACTCTAAAGGCCAGTTGAATGACACCCTGACCGAGGTCGCGGACGGCTTCCTGCGCGACGCCGGGCATGATGTTAAGGTTGTGCGCGCAGACAGCCATTACGACGTGAAAGCCGAAGTGCAGAACTTCCTGTGGGCTGACGTGGTTATCTGGCAGATGCCGGGCTGGTGGATGGGCGCACCGTGGACCGTGAAAAAATACATGGATGACGTGTTCACTGAGGGCCACGGTTCACTGTATGCCAGCGACGGCCGTACCCGTTCAGACGCGTCTAAAAAATATGGCTCAGGCGGCCTGATTCAGGGTAAGAAATATATGCTCTCCCTGACCTGGAACGCCCCGCTGGACGCGTTCACCGATAAAGATCAGTTCTTTGAAGGCGTAGGGGTAGACGGCGCATACCTGCCGTTCCACAAGGCTAACCAGTTCCTCGGCATGGACCCGCTGCCGACCTTTATCGTCAACGACGTGATTAAAATGCCTGACGTCCCGCGCTATATCGCAGAATATCGCAAGCATCTGGCTGAAATTTTTGCTTAACTGGTAACCTGGAATTAGAAGGAGTTAATTATGCTTACCGTTATTGCTGAAATCCGTACGCGTCCTGGCCAACATCACCGCCAGGCGGTGCTGGATCAGTTCGCGAAAATTATCCCAACCGTACTGCAAGAAGAAGGCTGCCACGGCTATGCGCCGATGGTTGACGCCGCAACCAACGCCAGCTTCCAGGCCACCGCGCCGGACTCCATCATCATGGTTGAGCAGTGGGAAACCGTGGCGCATCTCGAAGCGCACCTGCAGACAGCACACATGAAAGCGTGGAGCGATGCGGTAAAAGGTGACGTGCTGGAAACCCACATCCGTATTCTGGAGCAAGGGGTGTAAAACCTGCCTTCCCTCTCCTTTCGGAGAGGGAAATATCTCTGACCTGCTATGCTTATTCTGACTTCATGATTAACAGGAGGATGGAATGGGACTTTTTAACTTCGTAAAAGAAGCAGGCGAAAAGCTGTGGGACAACCTGACCGATCATAAAGGCCAGAGCGACAAAATCACCGAGCACCTCAAGAAACTCAACATTCCCGGCGCGGATAAAGTGCAGGTCAACGTTACCGACGGTAAAGCCAGCGTAACGGGCGACGGGCTGACCCAAGAGCAGAAAGAAAAAATCCAGGTCGCCGTCGGCAATATTGCGGGCGTCAGCGAGGTGGAAAACAACATCACCGCCACTGATGCCAAAGATGAAGCCACCTACTATACGGTGAAATCAGGCGACACCCTCAGCGCCATCTCCAAAACCGTTTACGGGGATGCCAACCAGTACAACAAGATTTTTGAAGCGAACCGCCCGATGCTCTCCAGCCCGGACAAGATTTATCCCGGCCAGACGCTGCGTATTCCTAAGGCGTAACCCACACGTCGGGGGCGCGCCCCCGACCTTTTACCAGTACGGCTTCCAGCTCTGGGTGAACCGCACCAGCGCCTCAACGTAGAAGTAATCGCCCCAGCTCGCACACTCATCCACGCCTTTGTTGCTCGCCAGGTGATAGACAGCGTGCTTAAGCAGCCCGTTCCCCTTCTCGTCTTTGCCCATCAGATAGTGCTTTGTCAGTGACGACATAATCCCTTTAGCCCAGTCCAGATAACGTTCACGATCCGGATCCGTGACCGGCAACTGTTTTACCAGCTCCAGCAGCCCGCAGACGGCAATGGCCGCCGAGGAGGAATCCCGCAGCGCATCTGTCCCCAGCAGCGCCAGATCCCAGTGGCAGACATAATCCTCCGGCAGACGATTAAGAAAGTAGTTTGCCAGGCGTTTTGACAGCGCAATCATCGTCTTATCGCCGGTATAGAGATAGCTCAGCATAAAACCGTAGATCCCCCACGCCTGCCCGCGGGACCAGCAGGAGTCGTCCGCGTATCCTTGCTGCGTGTTGCCGTAACGAGGCGCGCCGGTAACCACATCCATGTAGTAGGTGTGGAACGTCGAGGCATCTTCACGAATCAGGTACCTGGCGGCTTGCATCACGTGGGCTTTTGCGGCGTCAGCAAAGCGCGCGTCGCCGGTTTGTTCCGTCGCCCAGTAGAGCAGCGGCAGATTCATGTTGCAGTCGATAATCATCCGCCCGGCCTGCTCCGGGTCTGACAGATCGCCCCAGGCCTGAATAATCTTCGCCTTCGGGTGAAAGCGCTCCAGCAGGGCTTCAGCCGCCAGCAGGGCGAACCCGCGCGCCTCGCGGTTGCCGGTCAGTCGCCAGGCCGCCACGCAGGAGAGCGTATACAGGAACCCCAAATCATGAGTGTTGGTATCATTACGCCCGGCGATGCGCAGGCCAAACGAGCGCACGTGTTTTTCAGCCATCTCGCGGAACGTTGTCTCACCGCTCATCTCCCACGCCAGCCATAGCTGTCCGGTCCAGAAACTGGTGGTCCACTCCACATTCTCCGTCAGCGGATAAACCCCGTTCTGGCAGGTTTCTGCCGGGAATCGGTCACCGAACGCCACCAAATGACGGCTAATCAGCTCAAGCACGTGGCTGCGGGCAGAGCTGAGTTCATCACGTAATGTCCGCGATTCAACGTGGACAGGAATAGCCTGCAGGTGTTCCTCTTTGATACGACTTAACATGTTTCGGGTCCTTTAAATTATCGGGATGAGGGTTCTGCTGCGTTCAGCGAGCGGGTACCGCGCCATTTGCTCTGGCAGGCGGATAACGTAAAGGCAGAGATAAACGTAAAGGTCAGCGCCGTGGCTCCCATAATGATATAGGTGTGCTCAAAGCCGATGCGGTCATACAGATAGCCGGCAGGCGAAGAGACAACCACGTTGCCCACGTAGAGCATGGCCTGATAGCCCAGCAGATACATGGTGGCGTTAACGCGTTTATCGAAATGCTCAGCAATATATTTAAAGACCGATACCAGCAGCAGACATATTTCCAGGCCATACAGCGGTTTCAGTACGGAAATTAACAGATGGGAATCGCACAGGCCGGAAATAATCAGTCGCGCACCGACCACCAGCCCGACAATTAACAGCCCACGCTTGGCACCAATACTATTCACCAACAGCGGGATCACCATATACATCACAAATTCCATACCCGACTGTACGGTTCCCAGATAACCGAACACCGCGTTACCCTGGTGAATATCATCAAAGAACGTGACGAAATAGCGTGAGAACTGCTGCTCGGCAATAAACATCATCCACGCCACGCCCGCCACATACAGGCAGAACGCCCAGAACTTGCGGTTACGCAGCAGGGCATAGACATCCGCAGGGGCGATTTTCTCTTTGGTCAGCACCTCGCTGGCGTGAGCGGAGTTAGTGTTCACTTTCAGTCTCACAAGGACGATCAGCATGATGATGGATGCGACGCTGCCCAAAATAAAGTTATACGCCGGAGAGAGATTAAACAGCAGACCGGAGAACGAGGACGCCACGGCCCAGCCAAGCGATCCCCACATGCGAATTTGCCCGAACTCCATACCGTTTAAACGGCTAAAGCGGTCAGAATAGGATTCACACGCCGCCACGCCCGCGTACCAGGCAAAGCTTAAATAGAGCGCGCCAATGATGATCCCCACCAGAGTATTGGACATCAGCAGCGGCTGATAAACATAAATAAAGAACGGCGCCATCAGTGCGGACATGGCAACCACAAAATAGAGCAGGTATTTACTCATGCCGATCTTATCGAGAATATAGCCGTAGATCGGTTTAAGGATGACTGAGAAGATACCGTTGACCGCAAAGACAGTGCCAATTACCGAGCCGCTGAGATTGGCCTTTTGGCCGAGCCAGATGGCTAATAGCCCAATACTGGCGGACCAGGTAAAGAAATAGAGAAATATAAAGCTGCTGATTTTGTAATATTCGGTTCTGTTCGTTGTAGATGCACTTTTCATATCATCCTCGCCGACGTGTAGGGTCAGATTTTTTATAATGTGAACGACAGCTTACGTTCGCCTCCGGGTTCGCGGATCGCGACCTGGTCAGGGGTCATCTTCAGTTCAGGTGCCAATGCCGCGGGGGGGTTCTCGCTGGCCACGACGGCGCAACAGAGCCAGCTCTCTCCCTGAGGGAGATCGGTTTTTAACAGCGGAATGGATGCGCATTCCGGGAACATAATGCTGCTGTTCGGCGGCGTGACGATGCTGTCTGGCTCCCGGGCAATGGCCGGGGAAAGATCGACAATCACGCTGCTGCCGTTGCTGGCCGTCAGGTAACAGCCACGCTCATGAATGTGGCGTTCGGTTTTCATCACCGCAAAACCGCCCTCCACTGCCTGAAGGGTGCGAGCGCTGTTAATGCGGTGCAGACGCACGTGCCACTCGCCAAAGGGAATTTGCCAGGTTTCGACATGGACATCATGCCAGGGTGACCAGCGTGAATAGAGGTAGTTCTCATCCACCCGCACCTCCGCGCATTCACGACGCCCGCGGAAGTAGTTATCCCCCTCCGCCAGCAGTAACATCGAGTCGCAGGCGGCATGTTTCAGGCCAAAGCGCCCCCGCTCGAGGGTGAAGCCAAAGCGGCTTGAGTACGCAAATTTGGTGTATTTGGCTTCGGTGTTGACGTAGTTATTCAGCTCAAGCTGACCGGCAGTGAGCATCGTGACGTGCTGTGAGTTATCCGCATGCATCAGGATGTGCTGCGCTGGGTGGATCACACGTTTTTCCGCCAGCGAGGGGAGCGGCTGCTCTTCTGCCTGCCAGAACGGGTGTGACTCCGGCAAGGCCAGCATCAGGTACGTTTTCAGCGCCCAGTACGGCGAGCCGGGGGCGTTATAATCCTCGCACATCACCAGGTTGGGATAAGTAAAACCGAGGGTCAAAATACCGTCGCGATCGGTCATCGGCTGCCGCTGCCACCAGCGAAGATGGCGCAGCACAATGCCCTTCACGATGCCCGGCGAGAAGACATTCAGCCCGGAAAAGGCCACGGCGCTCCAGAAAGCGACCATCGCGAAGCGATAGGTAAGGCTCCGGCCAAACGGTACCGACGCGCCGTCGGCGGCAGACCAGTGAATAAAATCTTCGGCAAACTGACGGGCACGCTCACGTAACACCTCCGCCCTTTTTTCATCACCGCTGAGGGTGGCATAAATCAGGCCGTAGAAGTGGAACGCCATTGAGATGTAGTAATCCTTCGGGCGGCCCGGACCGTCAGAATACCAGCCGTCACCCAGATAATACGCCTCCATCATCGCAAACCGACGGTCGATGGCGCGCGGATCATGCGGCAGCCCGGCACATTTGAAGCCAAGCTGCACCATAATCGCGAAGTAGTTCCAGTTGCTGTCCGGCATCTGCGCATCGGTGATCTGGTTGAGCCACGCGTGCAGGTTCATTACCTCACGTTCGCTGAAGCGGCGGGTGAGCTTATCCCCCAGCAGCGCCAGCCCCAGGCCGTAAGCCGCCATCTCCACCAGACGCTGGTCGTACGGGCCGGTTTCCCCCCAATAGCCCGGGCTCTGCGGATCGGTGCCGAGCTTAATGGCGGTAAGGTACTTCTCACTAAACGGCTCGTCCCCGCCGCCCGCCATCAGCGGAAACAACCCCCACAGCGCGCGGGATAGCCCTTCCATCTGCGCAATCTCCGTGGGGTAGTGCGCACAGGTTTCTCCCAGCGAGAACCGGGAACAATCCTGCGGAAAGGACTTATCCAGCGCGCCCAGCAGGTCATGTAACGACGCCACCACCTCCTGGCGCGAAGACAATGGATTTGATTTTTTAGACATACGCTCGCCCTCGTCATCAACTGCGACGAAGGATAGTGAATCCGCAAGGGGGATAAATGTTAGCCACGTCACAGCCGTGAAGGCTAAATAAACCTCCAGTTGAGAAAATTTAAAAAGGTGGTTTATAACGAGAATATAACGGCAGAAAATTGAGTTTTATTGCACTATGCGCGACACGCCCACCTCCGACCGGCTGGAACTGATCACCTTAAATGACACCGTCGTGTCATTCAGCCGTCTGTTTGCCAATACCGTGCGTTATCATCACTGGCATCAGTGTCTGGAGATTCTGTATGTAGAAGAAGGATTTGGCGTCGCCATTGTCGATAACCGTCACTACACCATGCGCCCCGGGCGGCTGTTTTTCTTTCCGCCGTTTACCCTGCATAAAGTGAGGGTGGATGAGCAGGCAGAAGCGATTTACCGACGTACCATTATTCATCTCGACCCTCACGCGGTGCTTACAGCCCTGCGCGATTTTCCCCACACGCAGCAGCGGCTGCAGAAACTTTCTGCCCGCGGCGCCGGAGCGTGGGTTGCCGATCTGGCGCACTGCCATCACCATGTCGATCATCTGCTCGGCTGTTACCCGTCGCCTTTAACCCGCGAGGGAATAGCCGCGCTGTTGATTGGTTTATTCGCCATGCTCCCGGACGATAATGCCCGTGCGCCGGGCAGTAGCCTTGGGCTCGCCAGCCAGGTGATGTTCTGGCTGGACGAACATTACCAGGAGAAATTTCGCCTGGATGCACTGGCAGAAACGCTGGGGAAATCCCGCAGCTACGTATCGCGAAAATTCCATGCGGAAACAGGCGAGAAGATCCACAACTATCTGAATACGCTAAGGCTGCGCAAGGCCTGCGAGCGCCTGCTGCACAGCGAGGCGAGCGTACGCGAGATTGCCACCCAGGTGGGATTTTCCGACGTGACGTGGTTTATCAGCGCGTTTAAGAAGGGAATTGGCGAGACGCCGTTGCAGTACCGGAAGAACCATGCTGACCGATGAACGGCGTGAGCGCCCGGCATGCTTTAACCGCTCTTCTTCCCCGGCTTTAACCCACGATGAAACTCGTTGATGCGCTTCATGGATTTGATGGTGCGCTGCGGCTCGGTGGAGGCGACGGACAAAATAATCATCTCCAGGCACAGCAGCACCGTACCGTGCAGCGGGATTTTGCCCTTTTCTCCGCCGCGCGGCACATGGATCACCACGCTGGCCTCTTTGCTGAAACGTGAGTCCAGAGCGTTGGTCAGCAAAATCGTCGGGATCCCCAGACGTTTGGCTTCCCGCAACGTGGTTTGTCCTTCCCGGTGTGCAGATTTTTGCGCCATCATCACCAGCACATCGCCGCGCTGGAGCGCAATCAACTGTTCGGCAAGGCCTATCCCGGTGCGGTTGAGCGGCATGGCGGGGAGCCCCATCCGGCTGAATAATCTGGCGGTGTACTCGGCCAGAATACCGGAGGCACCAATGCCGAAGATCGCCACCTGCCTGGCCTGTGCCAGCAGCGACACCGCCTGCGCCATCGCATAGCGGTTGTGCGGTTGCGACAAGACCTCACAGGTGTGCTGATGCCCTTCCAGCACAAAATCGATGCTCGCGTTAACGTCGCTGGTGAGCGTGTTGACCGTTGAGGAGATCTTTTCGCTGGATGTCACCACCGGACCAAACCACTGCTCCAGCGTCTGCTTCAGATCGCGCAGCCCGGCAAAACCCAGCGCCTGGATCGCGCGGACCACGGTGGCGTCCGAGGTTTTTAGCAGCGTGGCGATTTCCATTGCCGTCTGCTCCATCACCGCTTCCCGGTTCTCGTTGATGTAGCGCGCCACCTGCAGCAGACGCGGCGTCAGATGATGTGCACGTGCGCGAAAGCGCTCCCCGTAAACATCCACACGCCCTTTCTCTTTACGGATCACGGTGATACCTCCGGCAATGGCCGCCCGGCAATCTGCGACTGTACCTGCGCGGCCATCAGCCCTAAAGAGGCGAAGGAGTTCGAAATGGCCTCTTCGCGTGAAATCAGCACGTAGTGGCCGGTCCGACAGGCGTTCAGGAACTGGCACCAGCCCGGCATCACCGCCTCCATCGCCGCCAGCTCGTCCTGCGGTTTACCCCCGGTGTCGCCGCGCCAGGTGGCAAAGACAAAATCGGCGTCCAGCTCCGGCAGACGTTCGGCGCTGACGTCAATCCGTCCCCCTTCCGGGATACTCTCAATCAGCGGCGGGAAGGTAAATCCGGCGTCACGCAGCACGCGGCCTAAAGAGTGGTAGCTGTGCATGGCATTGATTTTTCCCTGGTTAGCCTGAATCACCGACACGGTGATTTTGCGCGTATCGATGGTCGCCTTCAGCGCCTTGATTTGTTCCTGATAGCGGCGCTCCAGGATTTTCAGCCGCGCCTGCGTACCGGTGAGCTGCGCCAGCTTGCGGTAGATCTCCGGTGCACCGCCGTCGAGATGGTCGATACTCACCGTCGGGGCAATCTTCTCCAGCTGTTCCACCGGCGTGTTGCGGGTCGGCTCGGTGATGATCAGATCGGGTTTGGCGGCGGCAATGGCTTCAATGTCGATATCCGCCGTGCCGATGAATTTGATGTCGGAATTATCGAAATCCACCCCCGTCAGCATGCCGCTGGCGCGCAGAAAATGGCTGCCGTCCGGGCGCGTGCGGCCGTGGCTGGCGACGGGCGGTACGCCAAGCTCAATCAGTGGAATGGTGATATCCAGGTCGTGCAGCGAGACGATCCGCTTCGGGTGAAGCGGCACCTCCACCTTACGCCCGAGATCGTCAGTGAACGTCTGCGTCGGCTCTGCCGCACCCACCGCAAACCCTATCAGCAACAGCATCGAAACAAATACGCGCATCATAGTCCTCTAAAATCTGTCCCGACGCTGCCAGAGCAGCAGCAGGAAAAACGGTCCGCCAATCAGTGAAATCACAATCCCCGCCGGTAACTGCAACGGCAGGAATGCCAGCCGCCCGACGGTATCCGCCAGCAGCACCAGCAGCGCCCCCAGCACGGCACTGCCCATCAACAACGCGGTTTGCCCACCGCGCATCACCAGACGCGCCATATGCGGCGCAATCAGCCCCACAAAACCAATACTCCCCACGCAGGAGACACAGGCCGCCGTTAACACCACCGGCGCGAGAACGCGCAGTAGCGCTAATCGTGCGGTGCGAACCCCGAGCCCCGTTGCGGCGTGGTTACCCAGCAATGCCACGTCAGCCGCGCGGGCAGTAAAGAGCAGCAGCGCAAACGCCGGGGCCGCCCAGGCTGCGGCGATACCGACCAGCGTCCAGTTTGCCGCGTGCAGGCTCCCCGCCAGCCACAGCATCGCCGTCTGCACATCGCGCACGTCGGCGGTGGTCATAAAGATCCCCATTGCCGCAGAGAAAGCCCATGACACGCCAATCCCAATCAGAATAAAACGCGGACGCGAGATATCGCGGGCCAGCGCCACCACCAGCAGCGCGGTAATGAGACCACCGGCCATACCGACCAGCGGACGCCAGGCCAGCCCCAGCGCAGGGAACTGAAAAATCAGCAGCAGCACTGCCGCGCTGCAGCCCTCTTTCACGCCGATAAGCCCCGGATCGGCCAGGCCATTGCGGGTGATGGACTGCATCGCCGCCCCCGCCATGCCTAGCATCGCGCCGCTTAAAATGGCCATCAGCAACCGTGGCAGGCGGATATCCATCACGATATAACGCGCATCCGCCTCCAGGGGTTGCCCGGAGAACAGCGCGCGCCCGATGGCGGAAGTGGGAATGGGAAGCGAACCGTGCGTCAGGCCAAACCCCAGCAGGAGAATGCCCATTAGAGCGATAAGCGTAACGCGCGCCACTGCCGCCGGGCGTACCTGCCCGGAAAACGGCCCGACACGCCATGCACGCAATCCGGCCCGGCTCATTTGAACATCCTTGATGCCATCAGGATAAAGAGAGGAGCACCCACCAGCGCGGTCATGATCCCGGTCGCCAGCTCATACGGCGTAAACAGCGTACGGGCCGCGATATCCGCCAGCAGTAACACCAGTGCCCCGCACAGGGCAGAAAGCGGCACCATCACGCGTAAGTCCACCGACACCAGACGGCGGATAAGCTGCGGCACGACCAGGCCAATAAAACCAATCGGCCCAGCAATGGAGACGGCTGCGCCGCAAAGCAGCGCAATCGCCAGCAGAGCCAAAAGGCGAGTTTTGAGCAGCGACACGCCCAGCCCCTGCGCCATCCGGTCGCCCAGGGCCAGCATATTGAGCGATGGCGACAGCCAGAGCGCCAGAGCGACCCCCACAGCGGCAACCCAGGATGCGCTGCGAACGATCTCCGCGTTAAGCCCGGCAAGATCTCCCGCCAGCCAGGTGCGCATGGCAAGCAGCGTCTGTTCATCCAGAATCAGCACCGTGGCGGTAATCGACGACGCAAACGCCGACATCGCCACGCCGCATAAGGTAATTTTCATTGGCGTGAGGCCGGTTCGCCCTGAAGAGGAGAACGTCAGCACCAGCATAAACAGCGCGGCGGCACCGACAGCGGCAATCAGCGGGCGACCAAACGGCAAGATAAACCCAAGCGCGCTGGTCAGCACCACGGCCAGCGCCGCCCCCGCGTTAAGCCCCAGAATATGCGGCTCGCCCAGCGGGTTACGGATCACCGACTGTAACAACACGCCCGCCACGCCCAGCGCCGCCCCGGTGACCATGGCGGCAGCCAGCCGTATCAGGCGTAATCTGACAATCACGTTGTGATCGAAATTGCGCGGGTCGAAATGAAGCAAGGCCTGCACCACCGTCTGGGGAGCAATGACACGCGCACCGATACCCAGATGGGCAATCGCGCCCATCACCAGCAGCAAGGCAAACAGCAGGAAAGCCAGTGACGTTCGCATCATGATTTTTCCGCCGCCTGGCGGAATGGCATAAAGAACGGCTTACCGGTCAGGGGATTAACCGACATATGGACATCGACATTAAACACCGCTTTGATGAGTTCCGGCGTGCAGACGTCGCCTTCATGCAATACTCCCTCGACTTTGCCCTGGCGTAAAAAGACCAGGGAATCGCCATAGTTGACGGCGAAGTTGAGATCGTGGAGCACCACCACCACCGTACGGCCATGCTGGCGGGTCAGGGTATGCAGCAGCTCGAGGATCTCCACCTGATAGCGAAGATCGAGAAAGGTTGTCGGTTCATCCAGCAGGATATAGGGCGTTTGCTGCGCCAGGGCCATTGCGATCCAGCAGCGCTGGCGCTGGCCGCCGGAGAGGCTTTCGACGGGCTGATGTGCAAACTCTGCCGTACCGGTCAGGTGCAGAGCCTCTTCAACGGCCTGCTCGTCTTCATCGCTCCACTGGCGCATAAAATTTTGCCAGGGAAAACGGCCGCGTGATACCAGCTCAAACACGGTCAGCCCTTCCGGCAGCAGCGGAGATTGCGGCAGGATCCCCAGCTGGCGGGCTACCGCTCTGGTTGGTTGCTCGTGAATGGCTTTGCCATCAAGCAGCGCGGCCCCGCCAAGCGGTTGCAGCAGACGCGCGATAGTGCTCAGCAGCGTGGATTTTCCACAGCCGTTCGCCCCTACCAGCACGGTCATTTTCTGCCGGGGGATCGCAAGGGAGATATCATCGACGATGATTTTTTTCTGATAGCCCGCGGAGAGGTTCTCAAGAACCAGCCCCGGTTTATGGGTGTTGTGCGCCACGTGAATGCCAACTTAATAAAAAATCGAACAAATAAAAATAAAACTCATTCTCTTTTGAGAGTTTGCCGCTGCGCCATGTAGTAGTCAAGGGGATAAACACCCTGATAAAGCCAGGGTTAAATAACAGGTACTTCAGCGGCGGTGTTATTTTTTATTTAAGATTTTTCAATGAATTATATGGAATCTACTTATATCAGGACGGGAGGTTTCAGGCTGTAGCCGATTTTTGCTTTTTTCCATTTACTACTACATTGCCGCATGATTGAATGATTCTCAATTACATGTTCGATGCCACACGGCTAACGAGCAGACAATTAAGGGCAATGACTCATACATTCTTCCGCGCCCTTCATGCGCGGGATCTTTTGGGAAAACAGATGTAATGGCTACGTTCACACCTTCTCTCTCTGGGGTAAAAGGGCGCGCGCTCTTTTCACTGCTGTTTATGGCACCGCTGGTGCAGGCGGCCGACACCGCAACGGCTAACGACGGCGAAACGCTGACCGTCACCGCCGATCCCCATGCCGTGGCCGAGGCCACAAACGGCTATCAGCCGCTTAACACCTCCACCGCCACGCTAACCAACATGCCGATGCTGGATATTCCGCAGGTGGTGAATACCGTCAGTGATAAAGTGCTGGAAGATCAGCACGCTACTTCGCTTGATGACGCCCTTTATAACGTCAGCAACGTGGTGCAGACCAACACCCTGGGCGGTACGCAGGATGCGTTTGTGCGCCGGGGATTTGGTACGAACCGCGACGGGTCAATAATGACCAACGGCCTGCGCACCGTGCTGCCGCGCAGCTTTAATGCCGCGACCGAGCGCGTGGAGGTGCTGAAAGGGCCGGCCTCAACGCTGTATGGCATTCTCGATCCTGGCGGCCTGATCAACGTGGTTACCACACGCCCGGAAACCCGCTTCGGCGGCTCAATTTCCGCTACCTCCTCAAGCTTTGGCGGCGGCACCGGGCAGATTGATGTCACCGGCCCGATTGACGGCACGCGGCTGGCGTATCGCCTGACGGGCGAGTATCAGGATGAAGATTACTGGCGTAATTTTGGCAACGAGCGCAGCACCTTTATCGCCCCGTCGTTGACCTGGTTTGGTGATGATGCCACCGTGACCGTGCTCTATTCACATCGCGACTATAAGACGCCGTTCGATCGAGGAACCATTTTCGATCTCAGCACCAAACAACCGGTAAACGTAGATCGTAAAACCCGCTTTGACGAGCCGTTTAACGTTACCGACGGGCAGTCCGATCTGGCGCAGCTTAACGCCGAATACCGTCTTAACAGCCAGTGGACCGCGAAGTTTGACTACAGCTTTAGCCAGGATAAATACAGCGATAACCAGGCGCGCGTGATGGCCTATGACGCCAAAACGGGTAACCTGACCCGCCGCGTGGATGCAACCCAGGGCTCGACTCAGCGTATGCACAGTACGCGTGCGGATCTGCAGGGGAACGTGGATATCGCGGGCTTTTATAATGAGATCCTGACCGGTGTGTCGTATGAGAATTATGATCTGCTGCGTACGGACATGATGCGCTGTAAGAACGTTAAAGATTTCAATATCTACCATCCGACCTACGGCAATCTCAGCAAATGCACCACCGTCTCCGCCGCTGATAGCGACCAGACGCTCAAACAGGAAAGCTACTCCGCCTACGCGCAGGACGCCCTGTATCTCACCGATAAGTGGATTGCCGTTGCCGGGCTGCGTTACCAGTATTACACCCAGTATGCGGGCAAGGGCCGCCCGTTCAATGTGAATACCGACAGCCGCGATGAACAGTGGACACCGAAGCTGGGGCTGGTCTACAAGCTCACGCCATCCGTCTCGCTGTTTGCTAACTATTCCCAGACGTTTATGCCGCAATCATCCATTACGAGCTACATTGGTGACCTGCCGCCGGAAACGTCTAATGCTTACGAAGTGGGGGCTAAATTTGACCTGTTCGATGGCATTACCGCCAACATTGCGCTGTTTGATATTCACAAGCGCAACGTGCTGTACAACGAAAGCGTGGGGGGTGAAACCATCGCCAAAACCGCTGGCCGCGTACGCTCGCAGGGTGTGGAGGTGGATCTTGCCGGATCGCTGACTGAAAATACCAATATTATCGCCAGCTACGGCTACACCGATGCCAAAGTGCTGGAGGATCCAGACTACGCGGGTAAGCCCCTGCCGAACGTGCCGCGTCATACCGGTTCCCTGTTCCTGACTTACGACATTCATAACGCGATCGGCGGGAATACCCTGACGCTTGGCGGCGGTGGGCACGGCGTGAGCCGTCGTTCAGCGACCAACGGTGCGGATTATTATTTGCCGGGATACTTTGTTGCCGATGCCTTTATGGCCTACAAAATGAAGCTGCAGTATCCGGTGACGCTGCAGGTGAACGTGAAGAACCTGTTTGATAAAACCTACTACACCTCGTCCATTGCGACCAACAACCTGGGCAACCAGATTGGCGACCCGCGCGAAGTGCAGTTTACGGTGAAGATGGCGTTTTGATGTAAAAAAGCCCGGTGGCGCTAGCGCTTACCGGGCCTACGATTGCTATGGCTGAGGCATCAGGCCTCAATATCCGCCATATCGCCTTTCTCCTGCAGCCAGTTGCGTCGGTCTTCCGAACGTTTTTTGGCCAGCAGCATATCCATCATGGCGTTGGTTTGCTGTTCGTCTTCATCGCTGATGGTCAACTGAACCAGACGACGAGTGTTAGGATCCAGCGTGGTTTCGCGCAGTTGCATTGGGTTCATCTCGCCCAGCCCTTTAAAGCGCTGAACGTTTGGTTTGCCCTTCTTGCGCTTGAGCTGCTCCAGCACGCCCGCTTTCTCTTCTTCCGTCAGCGCGTAGTACACCTCTTTGCCGAGATCGATACGGTAGAGCGGCGGCAGCGCGACGTAGACGTGGCCGTTTTTCACCAGCGTGCGGAAGTGCTTCACGAAGAGTGCGCACAACAGCGTGGCGATGTGCAGACCATCGGAGTCCGCATCCGCGAGGATACAGATTTTGCCGTAGCGCAGCTGGCTAAGATCTTCGCTGTCCGGATCGATACCGATCGCAACAGAGATATCATGCACTTCCTGCGAGGCCAGCACTTCATCGGACGAGACTTCCCAGGTATTCAGGATTTTACCTTTAAGCGGCATGATCGCCTGGTATTCACGGTCGCGCGCCTGCTTGGCCGATCCGCCTGCCGAGTCCCCTTCCACCAGGAACAGCTCGGTACGGTTAAGATCCTGCGCGGTACAGTCCGCCAGCTTGCCCGGCAACGCAGGACCGCTGGTGAGCTTTTTACGCACCACTTTCTTCGCCGCACGCAGACGACGCTGCGCGCTGGAGATCGCCATTTCCGCCAGCATCTCTGCAGCCTGAACGTTCTGGTTCAGCCACAGGGTGAAGGCATCTTTGACCACGCCGGAAACAAAGGCCGCGCACTGACGCGAGGAGAGACGCTCTTTGGTTTGCCCGGCAAACTGCGGATCCTGCATCTTCACGGAAAGCACGTAGGCGCAGCGATCCCAGATATCTTCCGCCGACAGCTTCACGCCGCGCGGCAGAATGTTGCGGTATTCGCAGAATTCACGCATCGCATCCAGCAGACCCTGACGCAGCCCGTTAACGTGCGTACCGCCGAGCATGGTTGGGATCAGGTTGACGTAACTTTCGGTCAACAGCTCACCGCCTTCCGGCAGCCACAGCAGCGCCCAGTCCACCGCTTCGGTGTCACCGGTGAAATTACCGACGAACGGTTTTTCCGGCAGCGTCGGCAGGCCGTTTACCGCTTCGCACAGGTAGTCGTTCAGGCCGTCGGCATAGCACCAGCTCTGCTCGGTATTGTTGACGTTATCTTTAAACGTGATTTCCACGCCAGGGCACAGCACCGCTTTGGCTTTCAGCAGGTGCGTCAGGCGAGAAACGGAGAAACGTGGGCTGTCGAAGAAGCTTTCGTCAGGCCAGAAGTGGACGCTGGTGCCGGTGTTGCGTTTACCGCACGTGCCGACAACCTGCAGATCCTGCACTTTCTCGCCGTTTTCAAACGCGATGTTATACACCTGGCCGTCGCGGCGAACGTTCACTTCCACGCGCTTAGACAGGGCGTTAACCACGGAAATCCCCACACCGTGCAAACCACCGGAGAACTGGTAGTTCTTGTTGGAGAACTTACCGCCCGCATGCAGTCGGCAGAGGATCAGCTCAACGGCCGGTACGCCCTCTTCCGGGTGGATATCCACCGGCATGCCGCGACCGTCGTCGATAACTTCCAGCGACTGATCGGCATGCAGGATAACGTCGACGCGTTTGGCATGGCCTGCCAGCGCTTCGTCGACACTGTTATCAATAACTTCCTGGCCCAGATGGTTTGGGCGCGTCGTATCGGTGTACATCCCCGGGCGGCGGCGAACCGGCTCAAGCCCGGTGAGTACCTCAATGGCATCAGCGTTATAGGTTTGCGTCATGATTTAAACTAGCAATTCGCATTGATTGTCAGAGGCTGTGCAGTCCAAGAAAATCGACAATCTGGGTGAAATGATCTTCAAAGCCCGTGAAAGCATGGTTTCCGCCCTCTTCTATAGTCTGGCGGCAGGAGGCGTAATACGCCACTGCCTGGCGGTAATCCAGCACTTCATCACCCGTTTGTTGCAGCAGCCAGATCAGGTCCGGTGCTTCAAGCGGGTCGACCTGCATAACTTTGAGATCGTAAATATGGCGTGACTCTAGCACATATTGTTGGCCGGTGTAGGGGTTCTCGTTTTCGCCAAGAAAGTCCCGAAGCAGTTCAAACGGTCGAACCGCCGGGTTAACCACAACGGCGGGCAGCATAAAGCATTGCGAGAGCCATGTGGCGTAATACCCTCCCAGCGAGGAACCCACCACGCCGAAAGATTCGCCGCCGTGTTCCAGAACAATGGATTCCAGCATCTCCGCCGCCTCTGCCGGATAAGGCGGCAGCTGCGGGATAATCATCTCAACGTGCGGATGATGCTCGCTCAGCCACTGGCGTAACTGTGTCGCTTTGGCAGATCGCGGCGAGCTGTTGAACCCATGCAGGTAGAGGAGCGTAGACATCAATAGCCTTCTGAAGCGGTATCGGGGCGGAATTGCGCGCCTGCCAGACGGCAGACTTCCGTGGTCAGTGAACCATCCGCATGCAGTTCCAGCCAGCGCCAGCCCGGCGCGATGGTATCCAGGGTAAAGTTCGCGCAGTGCGGCTTAAACTGAACGCAGGTCGACGGCGTCGCCAGCAGACGGCGGCCATTCCAGTCGAGATCCTGTTCCTGATGAATGTGTCCGCACAGCAGATTCTTCACGCGCGGGAATTTCACCAGCACGCTATCCAGGGCGGCAGAATTGCGCAGGCTGTGTTGATCGAGCCAGCTACAGCCCGCCGGAAGCGGATGATGATGAAGCAAAAGCAGCGTATGTCGCGCCGGTTCGGCGGCCAGTTTGGTCTCCAGCCAGTCGAGCTGAAACTCGCTTAACTCACCGTGCGGGACGCCAAACACCTGGCTGTCGAGCAGCAGGATCTGCCACTGCTCACCGGCAAACACACACTTCGCCGGAGAGATCCCCGCCTCCTGAAGAGAGCTGTACATCGCAGGCTGAAAGTCGTGGTTGCCCGGAAGCCAGACGCACGGCACGCTAAAGCTCGCGATGCCTTCAGCAAAATGCTGGTAGGCCGCGGAGGATTGATCCTGCGCCAAATCGCCCGTTGCAACGATCAGATCGCAGGCACGATTTTCAGCGTGAATAGCGCTAAGTACAGCCTGATAACTCTCCCAGGTGTTCACCCCCAGCAGCGTTTCATGCTTTTCGGCAAAAAGGTGAGTATCGGTGATTTGTAATATCCTGACTGGTGCCCCACCAGCAACAGTCAGGTTCAACAGGCTTTCCAAATGGTGTCCTTAGGTAGGTTTATGACGCTAACAAACCGGAATCGCCATTGCTCCATGTGCTAAACAATATCTTAGCCAGTCGGCTAAAAACTGGTTAATTTGATGCTTTTCGTCGCGTTGATGCAACTTTTTATTCGGGTAATCATACCGCGCTTTAAAACGAAAGATCTGCTGACTTGAACACACTTCAGCGACCATCGCGTCGTGGTAGAGCCGCACCGTCATTGACGGCAGGCTCCAGTAGCTAATGCTGGGTGCCGTTTGTTCGATTTCCACCAGCGTAGTGTAGCGCGTTGATTCTGTTATCGTTAATCGATACTGCGCGTTGCTCACCTGATAGCTTACCGTTTCGCCGGGTGCGTCGTTTCTCGGCAGCAGGCGGCGCAATTGTGCGAAATTGGTTTCGCACAGGCGCATCATTTCTGGGAAGTCAGGTGTATAACGCTTCATTTTTTCCACTCGTTTCGTAATGTCTGATAATGCAGTTGCAGCCATTGCAGGGCGATGACAGACGCTGCGTTGTCGATTTTCCCCTCTTCTACCCACTGGTAAGCCTGCTCCCGACTCACCACATGAACCCGAATATCTTCGTTTTCATCTGCCAGACCGTGGATCCCATCCGCGGTCGTGGCGTCCACTTCGCCCACCATGATGGACAAGCGCTCGCTGGTGCCTCCCGGACTGGCCAGATAGCTGAGCACCGGTTTTGTGCGGCCAACGATCAGCCCCGCCTCTTCCAGCGCCTCGCGGCGGGCAACGTCTTCAACCGACTCGCCCTCTTCGATCATGCCGGCGACCATCTCCAGCAACCACGGGCTTTCACTGACGTCATACGCCGCAATGCGAATCTGCTCAACCAGTACGACTTCATCACGCACTGGGTCAAAGGGTAGCAAGACTGCTGCATGCCCGCGCTCAAAAATTTCGCGCCTGATTTCGCCGCTCATCTCACCGTTAAACAGGCGATGCCTGAAACGGTAAAGTTCCATTGAAAAAAAACCGCTATAAAGCGTTTCTCGTGCAATAATTTCTACATCGTTTTTGGCGAATGTCACGGGCAACTTATCTGGTTTTTGCATGAGTCGAGTCCTGGTAGCAATGGTGATGAAATTATGAATTTCAAGGCTGTTTGGCTGCCGTTTGTAAGGCTATATGGTAGATTGGTGCAAATTAACGCCACATGGCACATTACGCCAACCTTTTGGTGTGGATGATTCTGTTAGAATCGGCAATTATTTTTAATTAGATCAGCGCTAATACTGCTTCACAACAAGGAATGCAAATGAAGAAATTGCTCCCCATCCTTATCGGCCTGAGCCTGACGGGCTTCAGTGCAATGAGCCAGGCGGAAAACCTGTTACAGGTCTACCAGCAGGCACGTCTGGGCAACCCTGATTTACGTAAATCAGCGGCCGATCGTGATGCTGCGTTTGAAAAGATTAACGAAGCGCGTAGCCCACTGCTGCCGCAGTTAGGTTTAGGTGCAGATTATACCTACAGCAACGGTTTCCGCGACGCTAACGGCGTTAACTCCAATGCTACCAGCGCCTCACTGCAATTAACACAGACGCTGTTTGATATGTCCAAATGGCGCGCACTGACCCTGCAGGAAAAGAGCGCGGGTATCCAGGATGTGACCTATCAGACTGACCAGCAAACGCTGATCCTGAACACGGCGACTGCGTACTTCAACGTGCTGAGCGCGATTGACTCGCTCTCCTATACTGAAGCGCAGAAACAGGCAATTTACCGTCAGTTAGATCAAACCACCCAGCGTTTCAACGTGGGCCTGGTCGCCATCACTGACGTGCAGAACGCCCGTTCACAGTACGACAGCGTACTGGCCAACGAAGTGACCGCGCGTAACAACCTCGACAACGCGCTGGAATCTCTGCGTCAGGTCACCGGTAATTACTATCCAGAACTGGCTTCCCTGAACGTAGATAACTTCAAGACCGATAAGCCGCAGGCGGTGAATGCCCTGCTGAAAGAAGCGGAAAACCGCAACCTGACCTTACTGCAGGCGCGTCTGAGCCAGGACCTGGCCCGCGAGCAGATTCGACAGGCGCAGGATGGCCACCTGCCAACCCTGAGCCTGAGCGCCTCCACCGGCGTGTCTGATACCAGCTACAGCGGTTCTAAAACCAACACCGCCCAGTATGACGACAGCAACCAGGGCCAGAACAAAGTCGGCCTGAGCTTCTCACTGCCGCTGTATCAGGGCGGTTTGGTGAATTCTCAGGTGAAACAGGCGCAGTACAACTTCGTTGGCGCAAGCGAGCAGCTGGAAAGCGCCCACCGCAACGTGGTGCAGACCGTGCGCTCTTCGTTCAACAACGTGAACGCTTCTATCAGCAGCATCAACGCGTATAAACAAGCCGTTGTGTCTGCCCAAAGCTCCCTGGATGCAATGGAAGCCGGTTACTCCGTCGGTACCCGTACCATTGTTGACGTGCTGGACGCGACCACCACGCTGTATAACGCGAAACAGCAGCTCTCCAGCGCACGTTACCAGTACCTGATTAACCAGCTGAACATCAAGCAGGCGCTGGGTACGCTGAACGAGCAGGACCTGCTGGCGCTGAACAATGCGCTGGGTAAACCGGTCTCAACCTCGCCGGACAGCGTGGCACCGGAGAATCCGGAGCAGGTTGCTGCGGTTGATAACTTCAACGCTAACAGCAGCGCGCCTGCTGCACAGCCAGCCGCTGCGCGTACCAACACCGGCAGCAATCCGTTCCGTAACTAAGAGTGTCATCAGGCCCACTGCGGCCTGATGCCCTCACCCCAGCCCTCTCCCACAGGGAGAGGGAGCATCTGAATCACATCCGAACGTAAGCCAACGTAAAGATCCCCCTGATTCCGACCCTCTTCGCTTCATTTTCAACCACTCATCCTCTATCCTGAGCGTTATAACCACTGGGTCCTGGAAGACAAATATGAAACGGACAAAATCCATAAATCACGCTTCGTTCCGCAAAAGCTGGAACGCGCGTCACCTCACCCCTGTTGCGCTGGCGGTTACCGCTGTATTTATGCTGGCAGGCTGTGAGAAAAGCGATGAAACGGTCTCTCTGTATCAAAATGCGGAAGACTGCTCAGCCGCAACCGGTAACGCGGCAGAATGTAAGACCGCCTATAACAACGCCCTGAAAGAAGCGGAACGTACCGCACCGAAATATGCCACACGCGAAGACTGCGTGGCAGAGTTCGGTGAAGGCCAGTGTCAGCAGACACCGGCTCAGGCGGGAACGGCGCCAGAAAATCAGGCGCAGGCTCAGTCCAGCGGCAGCTTCTGGATGCCACTGATGGCCGGCTATATGATGGGCCGCCTGATGGGCGGCGGGGCGGGTTACCAGCAGCAGCCGCTGTTTAGCTCGAAAAACCCGGCCAGCCCGGCCTACGGCCAATACACCGATGCCAGCGGCAAAGGCTATGGCGCAGCAACGCCTGGCCGCACCGTGACCGTACCGAAAACGGCGATGGCTCCGAAACCGGCTACCACCAGCACCATCACCCGCGGCGGGTTCGGTGAATCTGTGGCGAAACAGACCAGCATGCAGCGCAGCGCGACGGGCACGTCAACTCGCTCAATGGGCGGCTGATCATGGAACGAGTCAGTATCACCGAGCGCCCGGACTGGCGCGAAAAAGCGACCGAATACGGTTTTAACTTCCACACCATGTATGGCGAGCCGTACTGGTGTGAAGACGCTTATTACAAACTGACACTCGCCCAGGTGGAAAAACTGGAGGCGGTGACGGCAGAGCTCCATCAGATGTGCCTGAAGGTTGTCGAGAAAGTGATCGACAGCGACGAGCTGATGGCTAAATTCCGCATTCCGAAGCACACCTGGGGCTTTGTGCGCCAGTCGTGGAAAACCAGCCAGCCCTCGCTCTATTCTCGCCTTGATCTGGCGTGGGATGGCGTGGGTGAACCTAAGCTTCTGGAAAATAACGCCGATACACCAACCTCTCTGTATGAAGCGGCCTTCTTCCAGTGGATCTGGCTGGAAGACCAGATGAACGCCGGAAACTTGCCGGAAGAGAGCGACCAGTTCAACAGCCTGCAGGAAAAGTTGATTGAGCGTTTCGCCGAGCTGCGTGAACAGCACGGCTTTAACCTGCTGCATCTCGCCTGCTGCCGTGACACGGAAGAAGATCGTGGAACGGTTCAGTATCTGCAGGATTGTGCTGCCGAAGCGGAAGTCGCCACCGAGTTTCTCTATATAGAGGATATCGGTCTGGGCGAGAAAGGTCAGTTTACTGACCTGCAGGATCAGGTGATCAGTAACCTGTTCAAGCTCTACCCTTGGGAATATATGCTGCGTGAGATGTTCTCCACCAAGCTGGAAGACGCTGGCGTGCGCTGGCTGGAACCGGCATGGAAGAGCATCATCTCCAACAAAGCCCTGCTGCCGATGCTGTGGGAAATGTTCCCGAACCACCCGAACCTGCTGCCGGCATACTTTGCGGAAGATGATTACCCGCAAATGGAAAAATATGTCGTGAAGCCAATTTTCTCCCGCGAGGGGGCAAACGTCTCCATTATCGAAAACGGTAAAACGCTGGAAGCGGTTGAAGGGCCTTACGGCGAAGAAGGAATGATCGTCCAGGCGTTTTATCAGCTGCCGAAATTTGACGACAGCTATACGCTGATTGGCAGCTGGCTCATCAACGATCAGCCTGCCGGGATTGGCATCCGCGAAGATCGCGCGCTGATCACGCAGGATCTGTCACGGTTCTATCCGCATATTTTTGTTGAGTAGAGTGCGGCCTGATGCCCTCTCCCACGGGAGAGGGTATAAACACTAAAAACGGCAACCGCAGGTTGCCGCTTTGCTTTTATTACCCCACCTGCACCGACAGCATACTCAAACTCCCCATCTCAATACCGTCGACCGGGATCGTCACCGGTTCCTGACCATCCCACGCGCCAAGAACGTACAGCAGCGGCAGGAAGTGTTCCGGCGTTGGGTTAGAGAGCGAACCGCCTTCGTGATCCAGATAGTTCACCAGCGGATGCTGCTCAACCGGGCCCTGCCAGGTCAGATTGTCTTTAACGTAATCGTTAAAGGACGTTGCCCATGGGTAAGGTGTATTTTCACCGTGCCAGCGCGCCGTGCGCAGGTTGTGTACCACGTTACCGCTTGCCACCAGCATAATGCCTTCATCACGAAGCGTAGCCAGCTTGCGGCCCATCTCCATGTGCCAGGCTGCCGGTTTAGTGCTGTCGATACTCAACTGCACCATCGAGATGTCGGCGTCCGGGTACATTTTTATCAGCACGCCCCATGAGCCGTGGTCAAAGCCCCAGGCCTCTTTATCCAGCGCGACCGGGACAGGTGCCAGCAAATCCACCAGCTTCTGTGCCAGCTCGGGCGAGCCGGGGGCCGGATAATGCGTGTCGTACAACGCCTGCGGGAAACCGCCAAAATCATGGATTGTTTTTGGCGCCTCCATGGCAGTTACGCCAGTGCCACGAGTGAACCAGTGTGCAGACACCACCACAATCGCCTTCGGACGCGGCAACGTCTCACCCAGGTGACGCCATGTGCGGGTGTAGACATTGTCTTCCAGAACGTTCATTGGGCTACCGTGGCCTAAAAACAGTGCTGGCATACGTGAAGAAGTCATGGTGATATCCTTACAGAAGGTGTCAATTTGATGGTGCTACATTACGCTTAACACGATGAAGATGAACGCAGATAAGCGTGAAGATCATCATCAGGAAATTTGAATGTAAGGAATATGTAAAACAGAGGTTCCCCTCTCGCTTTGGCCAACGTGAATTATTAGTATTAATGAGAATCATTATCACAAGGAGCATTGCATGTCCGTCCCCTTGATCCTGACCATCCTGGCGGGTGCCGCCACCTTTATCGGTGCGATCCTCGGTGTGCTTGGTCAAAAGCCGTCTAACCGCGTGCTGGCCTTTTCACTGGGATTTGCTGCCGGCATTATGCTGCTCATCTCTCTGATGGAGATGCTGCCTGCCGCACTGGGCACAGAAGGTATGTCTCCGGTACTGGGTTACGGCATGTTTGTTTTTGGTCTGCTGGGTTATTTTGCCCTCGATCGCATGTTGCCCCATGCACATCCGCAGGATTTAATGCAAAAAAGCGTCGCACCGGTGCCGCAAAAGATTAAACGTACTGCTATCCTCCTGACGCTCGGCATCAGCCTGCACAACTTCCCGGAGGGTGTCGCGACCTATGTCACCGCCAGCAGCAATCTGGAGATGGGTCTGGGTATCGCCCTGGCGGTGGCCTTACACAATATTCCTGAAGGGCTGGCCGTTGCCGGGCCGGTTTATGCCGCCACGGGATCAAAACGCACCGCCGTGTTCTGGGCCGGGATATCGGGAATGGCAGAAATTCTCGGGGGCGTACTGGCGTGGCTGATACTGGGAAGCCTGGTTTCACCGGTGGTGATGGCCGCCATTATGGCCGCAGTTGCGGGGATTATGGTGGCGCTGTCGGTTGATGAACTGATGCCGCTGGCGAAAGAGATCGATCCTAACAACAATCCGAGTTATGGGGTGTTGTGCGGAATGTCTGTAATGGGATTAAGCCTGGTGTTGTTACAAACGGCGGGTATTGGTTGAACGGTTGCGCTTCCTTATTTGAGGGAGCGCAATTTCTTTTCATGTCAGTGAATACCAACTATCAGTATTAATGATATAAAGTCCGGCACCATACTTTCTAATCGCCATAGAATTCACTTAATAAATATTATTTATAACTATTCCCCGTAAAATAATTACCGCTTCGTGTATTTAAAAAATCTCAAAAGATTGATGTCAATCACTATTTAAACCGAGCATTCTGGCTGTAGAGCAACAGCATTTTTCCCATTTATAACTTCAAATGATTTATTAATAGCCTCTAAATTCCCCATTTAGAAATACTCACGAGATGAACCATATTGCGACTGGTATATTTCGACCGCTTTAATGAAATAAAAGTGTTGCAATATTAATTCATTAAAATTATTGCGCCATCCACTCTTAGATAAAGGATTATATCTTCATGTTTAACAAGACTATTCTGGCAGTTGCGACAACTGCATTGCTTTCTGGTCTGTCATTTACTGCTATGGCAGCAGATAACCAGGGCTCGGGGAAGATCACGTTCACCGGTGAAGTTATCAGTGCGCCTTGCTCTATCACCCCGGGAGATGAAAATCAGACGATTGAATTAGGAGAAGTCGCGGATAGCGTGCTGAACAGCGGTAAAAACTCGCTGCCGGTTGACGTGAATATCCACCTGCAGGATTGCATTCTCTCTTCTACCACCGGACAAACCACCACTACGATCGACAAAGTGAAGGTCACCTTTGCCTCCGCAAGTACCGATTCGACCGACACCAGCCTGATGAAAAACACGCTTGATGGCAACATCGGCGGTGCAACAGGTGTGGGCGTTCGCTTGCTGGATAGCGGCAGCAATAAAGTCACGCTGGGTACGCCGATTGAAGTGTCCTTCCCTACCACAAATGCCTATCAGGAACTGAACTTTAAAGCCCGAATGGAACCAGTATCTGGCAGCCAGGCTACCCCGGGTAACGTTCAGGCCCAGGCGAACTATATCCTTGAATATAAGTAATTTGATTGCCGTCTGAAAACGTAGCCGATGAAGGACTCATCGGCTTTTATGCCTTCTTTTTAAAAGCGAAACGGATTTATGCTAAAACACTCAGCGCATCAACTCTCCCGCCTCTCTGCTTTTATAAAGTATTCGCTGAGTGTCACACTTTACTCAGCTTTATTCGTGTTGCCTGTCTCCGCGGTTGAATTCAACACAGATATGATTGACGTTGAAGACCGAAGTAATATTGATATTTCCCAGTTTGAGAAAAAAGGCCACATCGCGCCGGGTAGCTATCTCGTCCGCATTCAGGTCAATAAAAACACGTTGCCTCAATCCGCAACAATGGAGTGGATCGCAACGGAAAACGAAAGCGGTTCGCAAATTTGTGTGAATGCCGGGCAGTTATCCGCTTTCGGGCTGAGCACCGATTTTATTTCGCGGCTCCATTATTCTCAGGGCGGACGTTGCCTTGATCTTTCGGCTGTTCCTGAGCTGGGCTTTTCCCTTAATAAAGGGACAATGGTGCTTTCCGTCACCGTTCCCCAGGCATGGATGAAATATCAGGCGAAGAACTGGACACCGCCGGAATATTGGGATGAAGGCATTGCGGGTGTTTTACTTGATTATAATCTCTATGGCAGCCAGTACGATCCGCATGGGGGCGACGACAGCCAGAATTTCAGCGCCTACGGCACGCTCGGGTTTAACCTCGGCGCGTGGCGTCTGCGTTCAGATTATCAGTATAACCAAAACTTTCGTCACGGTGAGTCTACAGGCAGCGACAGCAGTCTGGCACGGACATATCTCTACCGCCCTATCCCTTCGCTGTCATCAAAAGTGACGCTGGGGCAATATGATTTAAGCTCAGATATTTTTGATACCTTCCACTTTACCGGTGCATCACTGGAAAGTGATGAAAGTATGCTGCCGCCTGATTTACAGGGTTATGCACCACAAATTAACGGCATCGCGCAGACCAATGCCAAAGTGACCGTCTCCCAGTCTGGCCGCGTTCTTTATCAAACAACCGTCGCGCCGGGCCCGTTCACCATTTCAGACCTGGGTGAAACCTACCAGGGACAGCTGGATGTGGTGGTCGAAGAGGAAGATGGGCGCAAAACCACCTTCCAGGTGGGTTCATCCTCAATCCCCTTCCTGACCCGAAAAGGCCAGGTGCGCTATAAAACATCCATCGGTAAGCCCACCGCTACGGGCCATAACGACATCAATAACCCGCTTTTCTGGACAGGTGAACTCTCGTGGGGCTGGCTGAGTAATGTGTCACTGTATGGCGGCACCCTGCTGACGGCGGATGATTATCAGGCCATGACCACCGGTATCGGCTTCAACCTGGATTCGTTCGGCTCGATCTCTTTTGATGTTACGGGCGCCGAGGCCACGCTCCATCAGGGAAAAAATGAGACACAGCGTGGGTACAGCTATCGCGCCAACCACGCAAAACGTTTTGAGGCGACCGGCAGCCAGATCACCTTCGCAGGTTATCGATTCTCGGATAAAGAATATGTCTCAATGAGTGAATATCTCGCCTCCCGGGACGGAGATACCTCAACGACAAACGAAAAAGAGAGTTACGTTATCTCCTTCAACCAGTACCTTGATTCGCTGGCATTAAATACCTATCTCAACGTCACCCGTAACACCTACTGGGACAACAGCAGCAACACAAACTACTCCTTTTCGCTGAGCCGCAATTTTGATATCGGCAACTTAAGAGGTTTATCCGCATCGCTGGCGCTAAGCCGCGTGCGCTGGGACGACAGCGACGAAAACCAGGTCTATTTCGCCTTCACCCTCCCGCTGGAGCAAAGTCGTAGCATTATGTACAGCTACCAGCGTTCAGGCGGCGACAGCGCGTCTCATATGGCTTCTTACTATGACGCCTCCGATCGCAACAATACGTGGAATCTCTCGGCCTCTACGACGGAAGACGATTTGCACGAAGGCGAACCGTCATTGCGCGGCGGATACCAGCACTATTCTCCTTACGGACGCCTGAATCTTTCAGGAAGCGTTCAGCCCAACCAATACCGTTCGATCAGCGCGGGCTGGAACGGCTCGATCACCGCCACGCGACATGGCGTAGCCCTGCATGATTACAGCCCGGCCAATAACGCCCGCATGATGATCGATGCCGATGGCGTTGACGGAATTGAGGTCAACAGTTCGCGCACGCGCACTAACGCATTCGGTATTGCTGTCGTCCCCTCACTCAGCAACTACACCACCTCCACGGTGCGCGTTAACAGCAACACGCTGCCTGATGGCGTGGATATAGCAACCTCCGTTATTCGCACCACGCTGACGGAAGGTGCCATTGGTTACAGCAAGCTGAACGCCACCACGGGCTACCAGATTGTCGGCATTATTCGACAGGAAAACGGTCAGTTCCCTCCTTTGGGCGTCAGTATCGTCGACAGCGCTACGGGTAAAGAGGTCGGTCTGGTTGCCGAAGAAGGGTTCGTTTATCTCAGCGGGATTCAGGAAAACAGTACATTACGTCTCACCTGGTCTGACAAAGCGTGTGAAATCACGCCGCCGAACCAAAGTAACCTTAGCGGTGATGCTATATTTTTACCTTGTAAAACAGTGCATTAATTCAGGATGAATAAAATGAACATCACGATGATTTCAAAAGGACTTATCTGTTTCCTTGGCACGTGCAGCTTTGCCTGGGCCACCGTATCGCCCGACAGAACACGCATCATTTTCAACGCCTCAGCAAAAAGCGTGTCGGTCAGACTGATAAACCAGAGTAAAACCGATCCTTATCTGGCTCAGTCGTGGATTGAGGATAAAGAGGGTAAAAAAACGCGCGAGTTTATCTCTCCTGTTCCGCCACTGCTGCGTATCGAGCCGGAGGAACAGGCGCAGGTTCGCCTGATGGCGCAGCAAAACCTCAGCCGACTTCCAGCCGATCGAGAGTCGCTGTTTTATTACAACATGCGGGAAATCCCACCCAAAGCCGAGCAGAAGAACGTGATGCAAATTGCCATGCAAAGCCGCCTTAAACTGTTCTGGCGACCAAAAGCCATTGAGCTTAAGGAGGGCCAGTTTGTTCCGCTGGATAAAGTGGTTATATCCCGCGCTTCGGGTACGCTGCAGTTTAAAAACAGCAGCCCCTATTACATCACCGTGGGCTATATCGGACTGAACGGTAAAACCTTATTGCCGGGCGCAGAGAGCGTAATGATTGAGCCGTTTGGTCAGGCCAGCCAGTCACTGGCTAAGCTGCCCGCTGAATTTCAAGTCGGGTATATCAGCGATTATGGCGGTCTGGAAATGTTTAAGGTGAGTTGTAACGCGGTGCAACCTGCCTGCCAGAGCAAACCGGTGAATAAGGGATAATGATGAAAAAAATACATCTCGCGGTGATTGCCCTTTTATGTTTGTTCTCATCCTCCGCATGGGCGATGGACTGTTACAAAGATTCAAAAGGCGGCAAAAGTCTGGTCACAACAACGCTCCCGACGTTCACGGTACCAGCCAACGCTCCAGCCGGACAAAAAATTTGGGAAAGCGGCGATTTGCTGGTGACGGTATATTGCGATAACGCCACCCGCGACAGTACAAAACCTGTCTCGCAGGATCCCTGGAGTGAAAACGTTTATGCCTATATCCTGGACAGTTTCCATAACACCGATAGCCTGATGACCAACAATCCCTATCTGGCGTTTGGCGTAACCTATAACGGTATTGACTATGACATCCCCGATATCAAAATTGATACGGGAGCCTGCCTTGATAAGCAGGATGACAAATGGAAACAGTATCAAGAAGCAGCCTGCAATGGCGTCACAATTCAGAAAAACGTCACGTTTACCGTGCGTTTTCGTCTCTACGTGAAGCTAAAAGCGATACCAAAAGAGCAGTTTGACTATACCTTTCCCTCCGTCACCGTGCTGACGTTTGACGGTTCAGGCGGAATCAACACGCTTTCGAAAGCAAAAAACCTGCATTACGACATTACCGGGCTTTCAAATATTCACTTCCTGGACTGCGGTGTGGATATCCGGATCTACCCTGAAAATCAGATTGTGAATTTTGGCCAGTTTACGGAGAGCGCAGTCAACGCCAACGCCGTCACCTCACCGTTTAGCATTTCGACAATCCGGGATGCCACTGCTGGCTGTTCAGAACAATTTGACGTGACGACCAGCTTTTACACCACCGATACGCTCTACGATAATACGCATCTGGACATGGGAAATGGTTTACTCATGCGTCTCATTGATAAAACCAATGGCGACGTGACGTACAACCAGTATCTTCCTTTTGCAACCTATCACCCTGATGATACGGAGACGACGCTGACGCATGACTATACGGCGGAGCTAACCCGTAAACCTGGTGAAGCCGTTATTCCTGGACCATTCAGTAAAGACATTATTGTCAAAATCAATTATCAATAATTGATCAAAAAGCAGACCAGCATCTCCTGTTGGTCAGCTTATTTAGCCCCTCGCCCTCTTTTTTCTATGTAAGCCATTCACTTCAATAATTAATAAACGCACACTTAAAGAGTCTTTAATTATTTTTTAATCACGCATTGTTACAATTAGCTTTAGAATACAACCGCCTCAAACATCAGTATCTCTTAAATATTATTCATAACAAGGATATTTCATGCGAAATATTTCAAAAACACTTTTGGCGGTTGCTTTAGGCTCTTTTATCTCTGGCAATGCACTGGCAAGCGATCAGGGCTCCGGTAAAATCACCTTTAAGGGCGTTATTATTGACGCACCATGCAATATTGCACCAGACAGTATTGATAAAGAGATTGAACTTGGCCAGTTCACCACGGCGGTGATGAATGTGAATAAAAAATCCACGGCGGTACCGGTTGATATCAACCTGGAAAACTGCCAGCTTGACGCTGCAGATGAAACCGCAACACCCGTCACCAAAGTGGACGTAACCTTCAGCAGCACCGCTACCGACGCAACCGATACCAGCCTGATGAGCAACACCTATGCGGGCGGCGCGCAGAACGTGGGCGTTCGTTTACTGGATAATGCAGAGACCCCTATCACGCTTGGTACGGCTCAAACTGTCGATCTTTCTGCGGGTTCAGCGACCCAGACGCTGCACTTCAAAGCGCAGATGGAAGTGGTCGATGGTAAAACAGCAACGGCAGGCCAGGTCGAATCTACCGCGAATTACGTCCTGTTGTATAAATAAGCCCATACCGTTAATTATATTTCGGCTGGCAATATATTTGCCAGCCATTGCCGTAATTTTATTTGAGAGCTGAATGATGAAATACAGTGCATTTTCGATCATCATTGCTGGCTTTCTTACGCCTCTTCCACTGGCCGCCGTTGAATTTAATATTAACGCTATCGATAAAGATCAGCGCGGCAATGTTGATTTATCCCAGTTCAAAGATAAGAACCACGTTGCGCCGGGTCATTATTTCGTTAACGTTGCAATTAATAATACGTCACTCACTAACGGCTGGCAGTTAGCCTGGTATAAAAAAGACGATACAACGGAAGTCTGCATTCCGTCCGATCTGGCGGACACTTTTGGTCTGGACGATAAATACCGCAGCATGCTGACGGTTAACGCGGGCTGTGTCGACTTTTCCCCGCTACCGCAGGTTCGTTTCGAGTTGATTCAGGCGACGCAAACGCTGGAAGTCACCCTACCTCAGGCCTGGCTACAGTACCGTTCCACCAACTGGATGCCGCCCGCGACCTGGGACAACGGTGTCTCAGGCGTGCTGCTGGATTACAATCTGTTTGCCAGCCGCTATCAGCCAGATGAGGGATCAAGCAGCGATAACGTCAATACCTACGGGACCGCTGGCGCCAACCTGGGCGCCTGGCGACTGCGGGGAGATTATCAGTACGCCCTTAACCGTACGGATGGGAGGTCGCAGAGCGACGGCCGCCTTTCTCGCGCCTACCTTTTTCGTCCTCTGCCTGCACTTGGCTCAAAGTTCACGCTGGGTGAGTCAGATTTTCAGTCGGATATTTTCGACGGATTTTCCTACACCGGAGCCTCACTTATCAGCGACGAGCGTATGCTTCCCTGGTCTCTGCGCGGCTACGCGCCACAAATTTCTGGTATTGCGCAGACGAATGCCACCGTGACCGTCAGCCAGGCAGACAGAATTATCTATCAAACCAAAGTCCCACCGGGCCCTTTCGTCATCCAGGATATCAACCAGTCCGTACAGGGAACGTTGGACGTCACCGTCGCCGAAGAAGACGGTCATACCAGCACCTTTCAGGTTTCTGCTGCCTCTGTGCCTTTCCTGACGCGACAAGGCCAGGTTCGCTATAAGCTGGCGGGCGGTAAACCCCGTCAGGACAGCTCGCATCAGGTCGAAAACGAGGCCTTTTTAAGCAGCGAATTCTCCTGGGGCGTACTCTCCCGGACCTCCCTGTACGGTGGGATCCTGAACAGCGGTAATGATTACCGCGCGCTGGCGGCTGGTATCGGGCAGAACATGGATATGCTGGGCGCGCTGTCATTTGATGTCACCCAGGCCAGCAGCCATCACGAGGGGGAAGCAAAGCAGACGGGATACAGTTACCGCATCAACTACAGCAAGCGTTTCGACACCACCGGGAGTCAGCTCACGCTTGCCAGCTACCGCTACTCCGACAGCCGCTTTCTCAGCTATGCCCGCTTTCTTGAAAAAGACCAGGATAACGCGGAAACGGAAAAACAGACGCTAAGCATCACTGCCAGCCAGTACATCCCCGCCCTGTCGCTAAACCTTTACCTTGGTCTGCTGCGCCAGACCTGGTGGGACAGAGCCCCCTCTACCACCGGCACGCTCACGGCAGGATACAACTTCGACCTTGGCCGCTGGAAAAATCTTGGCGTGACGGCCTCATGGAGCAAAACACATTATCAGGATCAAGGCGATGACACGCAGGTTTACTTCTCTTTAAGCCTCCCCCTCGATCCGGATCATCGCCTCAATTACGATCTGAGAAACAGCGACACGACGCGTCAAACGCTCTCCTGGTATGACTCTTCAGACAGTAACAATACCTGGGGGATATCCGCTGGTACCGAGAGCGAAAAAACTGACGCCGGGGCGCAAGTCAGCGCCAATTATCAGCACTATGCCGGGACGGGAGATCTGAACCTGTCCGGAAGCTACAAGGCCCATGACTACCGTTCCGTCAGCGCGAGCTGGAACGGCTCGTTTACCGCAACCGCCCACGGGGCGTCGCTTCATCGCCGGAGCTACGGCAACGAACCGCGCGTGATGGTCAGCACGGAAGGAATCGGCAATATACCGCTGAATATGTCCCGCGATGCCACCAACATGTTTGGTATTGGCGTCCTGCCCGCCTTTTCGAGCTATATGCCCGCCAGCGTACAGGTCAATCTGAATAACCTGCCAGAGGGTGTCGATGTCGATAACCACGTCATTCGCTCCACCTGGACCGAGGGTGCAATCGGTTATCGGCTGATTGCCTCCCGTCAGGGTCAGGATGTTGCCGGGATCGTGCGTACCGCCAGCGGCACGCCGCCTCTCGGCGCCCAGGTGCGCGAGCAGGATTCAGGCAAAGAGGTGGGCATTATCGCCCAGGACGGACATATCTGGCTGGGGGCGGTAAAAGCTGAACAGCACTTTATCGTCACCTGGGGAGACGATCAGCAGTGTCATTTCTCCCTGCCAGCCTCTCTCGACAACACCACGCAGCTGATGCTGCCCTGCCAGTAACTTATCACTATGAAATCATACGTTTATTTAGCAGCACTCCTGTTTTGTGGCTCCGGCGTCTCGCAGGCGGCAATTAACCTGGACAGGACGCGCATCGTCTTTGCCGAAAGCGATAAAGCCAGCAGCCTGACCATTGAAAACCAGAGCAAATCGCTTCCCTACCTTGCCCTCGCCTGGGTGGAGGATCGGGACGGGCGCAAAGAGGACACCCATTTTATGGTCCTGCCGCCTATTCAGCGCATTGAACCCGGCGCCTCGTCACAGGTGCGGATCGTGAAACAGGGCGCGACGCAACAGCTGCCGGAGGATCGGGAAACGCTGTTTTATTTCAATCTGCGTGAAGTGCCGCCCAAAAGCGGGAGCCTGAAAGAGGAGCGCAGCGTCATGCAGGTGGCTATGCAGAGCCGCATAAAGTTGTTCTGGCGGCCGGAAAGCATTCGTAAAAAAGCAGGTGAAGAGACGGAGATGCAGCTGTCGGTGACGCTGTCGGGCAAAACCATGCGCCTGAAAAACCCAACGCCCTATTTCATTACGCTGGCATGGCTGAGCAATAACGGAAAAACCATGATGCCAGGCTTCGACAGTCTGATGATTAGCCCGTTTGCGACCAGTACGCTGACGCTAAGTGAAACAGAAGGAACGGGCTACAGCATAGGTTATATTGATGATTATGGTGCGCTACGCAAGGTCAATTTAACCTGTACCGGGTCAACACCATGCACGCTAACGCCGCGCAAGGTAGGGCAAAATGCGACATCGCGCTAAGCTTTTCCTTTTAATGCTGGTGATGTGCCCCCTTAAGCAGGCGCTGGCGCTGAACTGCTACCTTGGCACACAAAATGGCCCGGTGGAGCAAACCAAAACGGTGTCAGAATTCTCAATCCCCAGCACAGCCAGGGTTGGGCAAAAGATTTGGGAATCCAGCGATATCAAAATCCCCGTGTATTGCGACAGAAATACCGCGTCAAATCATGAGAACGAAGACGTCTTCGCCTGGGTGAACCCTTATCCGTCGGTGTCGGATCCTTACTACGAGCTCGGTGTAACCTACGAGGGTGCAGATTACGATGCCATCGGGCAAACCTACGGCGTGGATACCCGTCAGTGTCTGGACAACAACAGCCTGAGCAAATACACGGCCGAACAGTTAAAAGCAATGGGCTGGGAGAAATACATCTGTTCGGGGAATGCGTGGGATGTACATACCTCACGAACCTTTGCGGCACGCTTCAGGCTGTATGTTAAGCTCAAAGCGATACCGCCTCAGGGCTACGTCAGCACGCTTGGTGATTACATCGTCGTGCAGTTTGACGGCAAAGGCGGCGTAAATGCGCTTCCTGATGCCAAAAACCTCAAATACCACATTAACGGGCTGGAAAACATCAGGGTACTGGACTGCGGAGCGACGTTCAGTATTTACCCTGAAAATCAGGAGATCGACTTTGGCACCTTCAGCGCACGTGACATCGTCAATCAGGGCACGCGTACGCGAACGTTCTCGGTTAAAACCAGTAAAGTACAGGATGCGCAGTGTTCAGACGGATTTAAGATCGACTCGTCGTTCTATACCGATAGCGAGCTGACGGCCAGTGATACGGCGTTGCTGATTGGTAATGGCCTGAAGCTGCGCATTCTTAACGGCAGCCCTACACCTTCAATCAGTATGACGAGTACGCTGATTTTACCGGTTCGGTGCTGCATTTCGAGACCACGTACACCGCTGAGCTTTCACGTGCAGAGGGAAAGGGTATCGATTCTGGCCCTTTTGAAACGGTCGTGCTGTTTAAAATTAACTACCACTAGAGACAAAAAAGCCGGGTTTCCCCGGCTTTTTCATTCGTGCACCGTTCAGCTGGCTTTGCGCTCGTGCGCCTGACGGTACTCGATCAGATCTTCAATTGTCACGACCGGCATGTTGTGCAGGCGTGCAAAGGTAATGCACTCTGGTGCGCGCGCCATGGTGCCGTCATCGTTGGTCAGTTCACACAGTACGCCCGCAGGTTTGAAGCCTGCCAGCGTCACCAGATCGATGGTCGCTTCAGTGTGGCCACCACGGGTCAGCACACCGCCCGCCTGCGCACGCAGCGGGAAGACGTGGCCAGGACGGTGCAGGTCGGATGGCTTGGCGTCATCGGCAATTGCTGCACGGACAGTAGTCAGACGGTCAGCCGCGGAGACACCGGTAGTCACACCATGCGCGGCTTCGATGGTCACGGTAAAGCCGGTACCAAAGGCGCTGGTGTTGTTTTCGACCATCATCGGCAGCTCGAGCTGCTTACGGCGGTCTTCGGTAATACACAGGCATACGATGCCGCTGCCGTGACGGATGGTCAGTGCCATCTGCTCAACGGTCATGTTTTCGGCGGCGAAAATCATGTCGCCTTCGTTTTCACGGTTTTCATCGTCAAGCACCATCACGCCGCGGCCTTCGCGCAGGGCATCCAGTGCATGTTCAACACGTTGAGTTGAAGTGCCAAAAGAGGAAAGTAGCGTCTGATTCATGGTAAAAAAACCTCATTAACATTATGGTTACCAGAATCAGGGCAGTCTTAGGAGCGCCGTATAAGCGGCAAAAAGATAACGTGAGCGGGCCCATGCCCGACTGGATCGTTACTCTCTCCCATCCGGACTTTAACCGTCGGCCCCGGAATTACACCGGATCTGCTGACCTTTGAGAGTTCACCCAAAGCGCTCGCGGGCTTTCAGCATGACGCTGATTTACCGCCGGTGGGGAATTTCGCCCCGCCCTGAGAATAAGCGAGATAACTATAACGCTATTGATTAACCTGGGCAATGCATAAGCTTCAAACAAATCTGCTTTATCCTGGAGCATGACGCGCTACAATGTTCATCAACACCGTCTTATCAAGGGAAGCCACTATGATTGACCCGAAGAAAATTGAGCAAATTGCGCGTCAGGTTCATGAGTCCATGCCAAAAGGTATTCGTGAATTTGGTGATGACGTTGAGAAGAAAATCCGCCAGACGCTGCAGGCGCAGTTGGTTCGCCTTGATTTAGTGAGCCGCGAAGAGTTTGACGTGCAGACACAGGTTCTGCTGCGCACCCGTGAAAAGCTGGCGCTGCTGGAACAGCGTCTTACCGAGCTGGAAAACCGCAATACCCCGGAAGAAGTGAAGCCGGCACCAGCGATACCGCCGGTGGATGACCAGGCCTAAGTGCGGCCTGATGCCCTCACCCCAGCCCTCTCCCACGGGGAGAGGGTGAAATAACGGGCCAACTGGCCCGTTTTTTACTGACTGTCTTTCTGGATCTTTTTGATGATGTTGGTGGTTGAACACCCGTCCTCAAAGTTGAGCACCATCACTTCGCCGCCGTTGGCCCAGACCTCTTCGCTGCCCGCGATTTGCTCCGGTTTGTAATCGCCGCCTTTTACCAGCAGGTCAGGCAGAATGCCTGCAATCAGGCGCTGAGGCGTGTCTTCTTCAAACGGCACAACCCAGTCCACCGCTTCCAGCGCGCCGAGCACAATCATACGCTGCTCCAGTGGGTTCACCGGACGCGTTTCGCCCTTCAGACGTTTGGTCGAGGCATCGCTGTTCACCGCCACAATCAGACGATCGCCCAGCTTGCGTGCATTCGCCAGATAAGAGACATGGCCCGCGTGCAGAATGTCGAATACGCCGTTGGTCATCACCACTTTCTCACCGCGTTTACGCGCGGCGGCAACGGCCACTTTCAGCTCTTCTTCCGTCATGACGCCAAAACCGGTATCGGCGCGGCCGCGCACAGCGTTTTCCAGTTCGATTGGCGAAACGGTAGAGGTCCCGAGTTTACCGACAACCACGCCCGCCGCGGCGTTCGCAAAGTAGCACGCTTCTTCGAGGGAGTTACCCGCCGCCAGCGTTGCCGCCAGCACGCCAATCACCGTATCACCGGCACCGGTCACGTCATAGACTTCCTGCGCCTGGGTTGGCATATGCAGCGGCGCCTTGCCCGGCTGCAGCAGCGTCATTCCCTGCTCGGAGCGGGTCACCAGCAGTGCAGACAGCTCGAAGTCAGCGATGATCTTCATGCCGCGCTCGACGATCTCCGCTTCCGACTTACACTTGCCCGCCACCGCTTCAAACTCAGAAAGATTAGGCGTCAGCAGCGTTGCGCCGCGATAGCGCTCAAAGTCAGTGCCTTTCGGATCGATCAGTACCGGCACATTGGCTTTACGCGCCAGCTGGATCATCTGCTGTACGCTTGCCAGTGCCCCTTTGGCATAATCAGACAGTACCAGCGCGCCGATATTGCCCAGCGCCTGATTAATGCGCTCGTGCAGCGGCTCAGGATCCACACCCTCAAACCCTTCTTCAAAGTCGAGGCGGATCAGCTGCTGGTTACGCGACAACACGCGCAGCTTGGTAATGGTCGGGTGCGTCGGAACAGAAACGAAATCGCACTTCACGTTCACGTCCGCCAGCGACTTGCTCAGCGCGCGCGCCGCATCGTCGATACCGGTGAGGCCCACCAGACGCGAATGCGCGCCCAGAGAAGCAATGTTCATCGCCACGTTTGCCGCGCCGCCAGGACGCTCTTCAATGGTATCGACCTTAACGACCGGTACCGGTGCTTCCGGGGAGATACGGCTGGTCGGCCCATACCAGTAGCGATCCAGCATCACATCGCCGACAACCATAACTCCAGCACGTTCAAACTCTGGCAGTGTTACTTTCATTCCTGACTCCAGAAAGATTCACAATTTGCGCGCGATGATATCACACTTGTTTTGTTACGCACGGTTCCACCAGCCACTTCTGCCAGCTCGCTTTCACCTGGTCGCGTTCACGGGTAAAGCAGTCGAGCGCCACGTGGCCCGGCTGTTCCTGCAAGGCGAGGTGGTGCAACTCATCGCGCAGCGTGGTGTAGGCGCGGGTTAAGGCCTGCGCCTCCTGCTCATCCATGATGTCGTTTTGCGCTAGCAGCTCCAGAATGCGCACATTATCCGACCAGCGGGTCAGCTTCGGCTTGTCATGCGCGTGCAGGAGCACCAGATACTGGGTGATAAACTCAATGTCGGTAATGCCACCCTCATCGGCTTTAATATCAAACCGATCGCGGTGTTTATTGCCCAGATGCGCGCGCATTTTTTCACGCATTTCGCGCACTTCGGTCTGCAACTTACTGCCTTCACGCGGGGTGGTCATCACCGCTTTACGAATGGCATCAAACTGCGTTTTTAACTGCGGATCGCCATACACCACGCGGGCGCGCACCAGCGCCTGATGCTCCCACGTCCAGGCTTCGTTTTTCTGATAATCGGCGAAGGATTCCGTTGAGGTCACCAGCATACCAGCCGCGCCGGACGGGCGCAGACGGGCATCCACTTCGTACAGAATGCCCGATGACGTGCGGGTGCTGAACAGGTGCATAATGCGCTGGGCCAGACGCAGATAGAACTGGCGCCCGTCAATTTCACGCTCGGCGTCGGTCATCACGTCTGCCGGGCAGTCGTGCAGGAAGATTAAATCCAGATCGGAGCTGTATCCCAGCTCCCACCCGCCGAGCTTACCGTAGCCCACCACGGCAAAACCGCGGCCTTCTCGTTCAGCAAGATGTTTTGGCTGGCCGTAACGCGCCACCATCTGGATCCACGCCTGATGCACCACCGCATCGATGATCGCTTCCGCCAGCCAGGTTAAGTGATCGCTCACTTTCATCACCGGCAGCGTTTCGGCAATATCTGCCGCCGCGACGCGCAGCATCTGGGCCTGTTTGAACTGGCGCAGCGCCTCCAGCTGCTGTTCTTCATCTTCCTCCGGCACGCGCAGCAGATACTGGCGCAGCTCATCGCGGTAGGCATCGGTCGCCGTCGGCTGATAGAGGGTATTGGGATCGAGCAGTTCATCCAGCAGCAGCGGGTAACGCGCCAGCTTGTTGGCCACCATCGGTGACGCCGCGCAGAGCGTGATCAGGTGCTTCAGCGCCCCCGGGAATTCGCTCAGCAGTTCAAGATAGGTGGTACGCGTAATAATGCCGCTCAGCAGCGGCATCATGCGGGAAAGCGGCACCGGGGCGTCGGCACGGGAACAGACATCGCTCAGCAGGTGCGGCATCAGGTGATCCAGCACCTGGCGACCGCGCGGACCAATGGCACGCTTGTTGAGTTCGAGGCGGAAATCGGCAATCAGCGCCACCACCCGATGGCGATCGTCGTCGCTCAGGTGCGCCAGCACGGGCGTGGTGTCATCTTCCTGCAGGGCATCCTGCCACAGTTCACGCCAGTGTTCAGAGAGCGTATCGTCCTGCGATTCGCTTTCATCATCGCCAATCAGCTCGTTAAAGATACGGCGCACGCCTGCCATATGCGCCTCCAGCCGTTCGGTCAATGCGGCCCAGTCGTCCACGCGCATGCCCCACGCCAGACGCGCCCGGTTCAGGTCATCCCCCGGCAGGGTCTGGGTTTGCTCGTCATTGATGCTTTGCAGCAGGTTTTCCAGACGACGCAGGAACAGGTATGCCTCACGCAGGGTTTGCGCGTCCCCCTCTGGCAGAAGATGGAGTTGCTCAATCGCCGACAGCGTCGGAAGCAACGAGCGGGATTGCAGCGACGGCTCGCGACCACCGCGGATAAGCTGGAAGACCTGGACAATAAACTCGATTTCACGAATGCCACCCGCGCCGAGCTTAATGTTATCTTTCAGCCCACGACGGCGTACCTCACGGGCGATCATCCCTTTCATGTTACGCAGGGACTGGATCACGCTGAAGTCGATGTAGCGACGGAACACAAACGGGCGCAGCATGGCGCGTAGCTCGTTGGCGTAAGCGTCGTCGCTGTCACCCATGATCCGCGCTTTGACCATCGCGTAACGCTCCCAGTCGCGCCCCTGCTCCTGGTAGTAATCTTCCAGCGCCGCAAAGCTCAGCACCAGCGGGCCGCTGTCGCCAAACGGACGCAGACGCATATCCACGCGATAGACAAAACCGTCCTGCGTCGGCTGATCCAGCGCCTTGATCAGACGCTGGCCAAGACGGGTGAAGAACTGGGCATTGTCCAGTTCACGACGGCCTCCGCGCGTGGAGCCGTTCTCCGGCCAGGCAAAAATCAGGTCGATATCGGAGGAGAAGTTCAGCTCGCAGCCACCCAGCTTGCCCATCCCCAGAATCAACAGCGGCTGAGGAACCCCTTCCTCGCTGCACGGCGTGCCCCACTCTTTACAGCAGGCGGCGTAAAGCCAGTCTCGCGCAGCGACAATCAGCGTCTGCGCCAGCTCGCTCAACTGCTGGAGCGTGCTCTCTTCGCTGACCAGCTCAAGCGCCTGCGCCCAGGCAATGCGAACCATCACCCGGCGGCGAAACTGGCGCAAAACGCGCATCAGCGTGGCTTCATCCGCCACCTCAGCCAGCGCGCTTTGCAGCCAGCCGGCATAATGCCGCCACTCGTCATCCTGCGGCGGGGCGTTTTCAAGCTCCACCAGCCAGTCCGGGTTAGCAGTAATACTTTCCTGCACAAAATCACTGAACGTGAGCACGCACTTTGCCTGCTCGCTTAACGATGACGCCGGTAATGACTCAGGCAGACGTTCGCAAACGGTCTGCCACTGCTGCTGTAACTGCGAAGAAAGCGGCATTATAGGGGTTCCTTGCCAGAGTTAACGTTTTCCGCTGTGCAGCCAGAATGGCTCCTGCGAAATGGCCTCGTTGCGGAAATGCTCAATCTCAATATGCTGACGGGTTTCGATGGCATGTTTCAGCCCCTGCCAGTTTTCCAGCCATGCCTGCGTTTTGACGTCATCATAGGCACCCGACAGCAGTAGCATGCAGTCGATGTTGCGCGTCAGACGGATCAGCTGGTCGCCGTACTGGTCACCCAGCGGATAAGCAAAGGTGGTTTTCAGCTCTGCGGCATGGCGGGAGAGGTGGATATCCGCGAAACGTTTAAAGTTTTCTGCGATTTTTGTCTGGGCTTTCGCGTCCAGGAAAGTGCGCCAGCCGCGCGTCACCAGAAACTCGGTCAGCGCCAGTTTGGCGGCCGCGGTTTGCGGGCTGTAGATCGCCGTTTGCGCAGACACATCAGAGAGCATCAGCGTTTCAGTTTGCGTCAGCAGATCGCGTAAGTGAGCACTTGCTTTGCGAGGCACGATGCCACCAAACAGCATCAGAGTATGACGAACCAGACCGATGGCGGCCAGGACGTGCGCTTTTGCGTTTTTCACATTACGCACCCAGAGCTCTTCGTGGTACTGCCACTGCGAAAGCGCCAGCTCCAGAGCCGCCTCCATGCCCTGCTCAACGCTGGCTTTTGGGGCTACGCACAACACAGGGGTCTCTTTCAGCGCCCGTGGCGCATTCCCGGCGGCCAGATGATAGCCGCGGGCGGCTTTGCTGAGGCTGCCCTGACGCAAGCCTGACTGACTCACTAGCTTACGCGCCAGCTTCAGCACATCGTTCGTCTCGCCTTCCAGCAGTTCAAGCTCCAGTTCGCAAATTGGCTCCTGGTATTCCCCCGCTTTCACCTCGCCCAAATCAAGGGCGATTTCAATGCGGCTTTTGCCTTCCGTTACCAGCCATTTCTCGCGCCAGAAATCGGTGCTGAACAGCGGCTGCACCTCTGCTGCCAGGGTGGATGGCAGTTCGCCGTTTGGCCACACTTCTGCCGGAAAACGTTCCAGCTCAAGTTCTGGCTGATTGATGTCGATATTGTATTCGGGGCGCTGATGCAAACCGCCCACAACGCGACCGGCGATTTTCATCGTCATCTCGTAGCGCCCGTTCGCGCCGCGGATGCGCAAGCCCATATCATGACGACGCAGCCAGTTGTCCGGCGTTTCGTAATAGATATTGAGCAGCTGTACGGGTTCATGGTGTTCGCCGGACAGCGTTTGCAGATGCTGGCGGAGCGCGTCAACGCTGTCTTTTTCGACGATAAACTTTAATTCGATCTCTTGTGCCATAGCCTTGTACTTTTGCGTGCGTCACAGACGCGTCGATGAAGGCGAACTTCCTCGCCATTTGTTTGTCAGTACATAGTATTTTGCGCCAAATTGCCACGCAATGAGCAATTTGACGGGCGTAAAAAGTTTGCAGCGGCGGCGATCGGGACACAGATGATTCTGATTGATGACGAATCCTTTGCGTAGAGACACTGATGCCACTACTATCGTTCCACTATTTATGAAAATAACGACTGATATGCTTAAATTACGCCTGATTGGACTTACTTTACTCGCTTTTAGCGCCGCGACTGCGGTCCACGCTGAAGAAAAGCGTTACGTTTCTGACGAACTGAACACCTGGGTACGTAGCGGCCCCGGAGATAATTATCGCCTCGTGGGTACGGTAAATGCCGGCGAGGAAGTCACCCTGTTACAGACCAACACCGAGACCAATTATGGTCAGGTTCGCGACAGTTCCGGCCGTACCTCCTGGATCCCCCTGAAAGAGCTGAGCACCGTGCCAAGCCTGCGCACCCGCGTGCCGGATCTGGAAAACCAGGTGAAAACCCTCACCGACAAGCTGAACAACATTGACGGTACCTGGAACCAGCGCACCGCTGAAATGCAGCAGAAAGTCGCGCAGAGCGACAGCGTGATTAACGGTCTGAAAGAAGAGAACCAGAAACTGAAAAATGAGCTGATTGTGGCGCAGAAGAAGGTGAATGCCGCTAATCTGCAGCTCGATGACAAACAGCGCACCATCATCATGCAGTGGTTTATGTATGGCGGCGGCGTGCTGGGCGTCGGCCTGGTGCTGGGTCTTGTTCTGCCACACCTGATCCCAAGCCGTAAACGTAAAGACCGCTGGATGAACTAATTCGTCTTCTCTGCCAGACTTACGTATTATCTTGCCAAAAGAGAAAACGGGAGTGTAGGGCGTGAAGAGTTATCTGGTCGGTGGTGCGGTACGTGATGCGTTGTTAGGTCTGCCGGTCAAAGATAAAGACTGGGTGGTGGTAGGCGCCACCCCCGAAGAGATGCTTAACGCGGGCTACCAGCAGGTAGGCCGCGATTTTCCCGTGTTTCTCCATCCGCAAAGCCGGGAAGAGTACGCCCTGGCGCGTACGGAGCGTAAATCCGGTTCCGGCTATACTGGCTTCACTTGCTATGCCGCGCCCGACGTCACGCTGGAGCAGGATCTCCTGCGTCGCGATCTCACCATCAACGCGCTGGCGCAGGACGAGAACGGCCAGATCGTTGATGCTTATGGCGGCCAGGACGATCTGCGCAACCGTCTTTTACGTCACATCTCCCCGGCGTTTTCGGAAGATCCGCTCCGGGTGCTGCGCGTGGCGCGCTTTGCCGCACGTTACGCCCATCTCAGTTTCCGTATTGCCGATGAGACGATGGCGCTGATGACCGCCATGACCAAGGCGGGTGAGCTTGAACACCTGACGCCAGAACGCGTCTGGAAAGAGACGGAGAACGCCCTCACCACCCGCAATCCACAGGTCTTTTTCCAGGTGCTGCGCGACTGCGGCGCCCTGAAGGTGCTGTTCCCGGAGATAGACACGTTGTTTGGTGTACCCGCCCCGGCGAAATGGCACCCGGAAATCGACACTGGCGTGCACACCCTGATGACGCTCAGTATGGCGGCCATGCTCAGCCCGGAGGTGGACGTGCGCTTCTCAACGCTGTGCCACGATCTAGGCAAAGGCTTAACGCCAAAAGAGTTCTGGCCTCGTCACCACGGGCACGGCCCGGCTGGGGTGAAGCTGGTCGAGGGGTTGTGCCAGCGCCTGCGGGTGCCGAACGAGATCCGCGATCTGGCGAAACTGGTGGCCGAATTCCACGACCTTATCCACACCTTCCCGATCCTGAAACCGGCCACCATCGTTAAGCTGTTCGATAACATCGATGCCTGGCGTAAACCCCAGCGTGTCGAGCAGATCGCGCTCACCAGCGAGGCTGACGTGCGCGGGCGCACCGGGTTCGAAGCGTGCGACTATCCGCAGGGGCGCTTGCTGCGCGCCGCGTGGGAGGTGGCCAAAGCCGTGCCAACCAAAGAGGTCGTCGAAGCAGGATTTAAAGGCCCGGAAATTCGCGAAGAGCTGACGAAACGGCGGATTCAGGCGGTATCAGAGTGGAAGGAAAAGCATTGCCCTCAGCCAAAAGACTGAGGGCAGCAGGTCAGAAGAAGACCACGTAAACCGCAGCCGCGACGATAAAGCGGTAGATCGCGAACGGGATAAACGAGATACGCTTAATCAGTTGCAGGAAGGTTTTAATGGCAATCAGCGCCACGATAAAGGCGGTGATAAAGCCCACGGCGAACATCGGAATATCGCCCGTGGTGAGAAAACCAATGCTTTTGTAGAGGTCCAGCGCGGTGGCGCCCATCATCATCGGCACCGCCAGCAGGAACGAGAACTCAGATGCCGCGTAACGGCTTACCCCCATCAGCATCCCGCCGGAAATCGTTGCTCCTGAACGGGAGAAGCCCGGCCACAGCGCCAGACACTGGAAGCAGCCAATGATAAAGGCCTGGCGATACGTCATATCGTCCAGACCTTCTGCGCGCGGCGTTTTTGGCTTCAGCACTTCCGCCGCAATCAGCAAGAAACCACCGACCACCAGCGCGTACATCACGTTAATCGGGTTAAACAGCGATTTGATGGTGTCGTGGAAAACCAGCCCCAGCACCACCGCCGGGATCATCCCGAGCAGGATATGAATCAGCGTCAGGCGGCCCTTGCTCTCTCCTTCACGCTGTGGCAAACGCCCGAAGTGGATGCCGATCAGCCCAAACAGACGACGCCAGAACATCACGACCACAGCCAGAATGGAACCCAACTGAATGACCACCTCGAACGTCTTTGCGGTATCGCCTTCAAAGCCCAGCAGGTGGCCAACAATAATCATATGGCCCGTACTGGAAACCGGCAAAAACTCCGTCAATCCTTCGACCACACCCAGAATTGCCGCCACCAGCAGCGAGTGCATATCGCTCATCTATAAACCCCTAAAAAAATATAAAAAAACGGTCGCCCCAACAGCTACCGTGAAAGATACAGCTTTAAGACCGATATAACCTAAAATGGTTTAGCTATTATGACGTTAAATCTTTCCTTTCAGATTTGTGCCACGCTCGATGATGACTCCCACATTGGCGGCACGCGCCACCGCGCCCGGCTTACTCAGCTTAATGCGCACCCACGGCGAGTTGAATTTGGTCAGCAGTAACTCTGCCACCTCTTCCGCCACGCGCTCCACCAGCGCAAAACGCTGCCCTTCAACGTGGGCGATGACCGTTTCACTGATGTCGGCATAGCTCAGACAGTCATTCACGTCATCACTTTTTGCCGACTTGCGGTTATCCCAGCCCATTTCGATATCGAACACCAGCTTCTGCTCGATGGTCTGTTCCCAGTCGTAAACACCAATAGTGGTGATTACCGAAAGTTGCTCTATAAATACAATATCCATCACGACCTGCCTGCTTTTTGGCTAAACCGGATACCACTTCCGGTGAATTATGCGTATTATCCACAGATGCTGAGAATACAGATACATTTTCAAAACGGAACAGCGTTATGAGTGCAATCGCGCCTGGAATGATTCTCCTCGCCTACCTTTGCGGCTCAATCTCCAGCGCCATTCTGGTCTGCCGCATTGCCGGGTTACCTGACCCGCGCGAAAGTGGCTCCGGGAATCCGGGAGCGACCAATGTACTACGAATTGGCGGCAAGGGAGCAGCCGTAGCGGTTTTGATTTTTGACGTTCTGAAAGGGATGTTACCCGTCTGGGGCGCGTATGCGCTGGGCGTGACCCCGTTCTGGCTGGGGCTTATTGCCATCGCCGCCTGTGTCGGCCACATCTGGCCCGTATTCTTCGGTTTTAAAGGTGGCAAAGGCGTCGCGACGGCCTTTGGTGCCATCGCGCCCATCGGCTGGGATCTCACCGGCGTGATGGCAGGCACCTGGCTGCTGACTATTCTTCTGAGCGGCTATTCGTCGCTGGGCGCCATCGTCAGCGCGCTGATCGCCCCGTTCTATGTCTGGTGGTTTAAACCCCAGTTCACCTTCCCGGTGTCGATGCTCTCCTGCCTTATCCTGCTGCGTCATCACGATAATATTCAGCGTCTGTGGCGACGTCAGGAGACGAAAATCTGGGCGCGGTTAAAGCGGAAGAAGAGAGAGACGCGGTAGGGTTTTATTTACTTTTAGTGGAATTGTTCCGTTCACTTTATGACCAACAGAATATGACGTTCCGGCACCCGTGAACGTGATAAGGGGGCCACCGCGGCCCCCTTATCAATCCCCGCGGCCCCGCGACGAAATCGGTGCTTCGCACTGCGCTCACCTCACGACCCGCTGCCTGCGGTCGGCTCAACTCGACATCCTGTCTCGATTCGCCTCTGGCCGCCATCCCTGGCGTCCAGCCCTTGTCATCCGGTCTCCGGTTCGCCGATTTCAGCGGGGACTCAACACCCGTGCCACATTCAAACTGCTGAGAAGGTTGAGGAAACGCCTGATCCGGCTGAAAATCGCTGAGGCGTTGACCGAAGGCCGGGGCGAGGCGCATGGATGCGCCAAGAGGGCGTGACCTACATGGATGTAGGATCACGCCCGACCCGATAGCCGGAAGGAATAAGCCGAAGGCACCGCGCAGCGGCGATTTTCTTTGCCGGGAGCCGGGATTGTTAAGGGGGCGGCGGGAGCCCCCTTAACACGTTCACCGCAGCGGGATACCCATAAAGCAGAAAAGCTATAGTGAACGGAACCCTTCCACCGCAGCCCCAAAATACAGGCCTCCATCCATAAGCGACTCATATGACAGCCTTCATTTCCGCCAGGGCATACTGAAACGTATCTCCCGGGCGCGCGAATGGAAGCACCATGTTAGCAACTCAGGTCACTGATAGTTCGTACAAAGGCTGGCAGGCCTCGCTTGACCTGCGGTTTTGCCACACGCCTGAGAAAACCCTCCTCCATGCCGCGCACCACGTCGGGCCGCTCACGGTACAGCGTCCGTTCTACCCCGAAGGGGAGACATGCCACCTTTATCTGCTGCACCCGCCGGGCGGTGTGGTGGGTGGTGACAGGCTGGATATTACCGTAAGTCTGGACGCCAATAGCCACGCGCTTATCACCATGCCCGGCGCCAGTAAGTTCTATCGCAGCAGCGGCCCACAGGCCCGCCTTAACCAGCACTTTTATCTCGATGAGGCGTCCACGCTGGAGTGGCTGCCGCAGGACACCATTATCTTTCCCGGCGCCAATGCCGCGCTGCGCTCCGTCTTCCACCTGAAGGCCTCCAGCACGCTGCTGGCGTGGGAGCTGTACTGTCTGGGTCGCCCGGTGATCGGCGAGACCTTCAGCCACGGCACGCTGGAGAGCCGCCTTGAGGTCTGGGTGGATGACGAACCACGTCTGATTGAGCGTCAGCATCTCAGCGACGGCGATCTTACCCCTGTTGCCGGGCTGCCGTGGCTCGGCACGCTGCTGTTCTATCCGGCCGGAGAAACGCACCTCGACACGGCGCGTGAGCTGCTCGCACCACTGAATACCTTTGCCGGGGCGACGCTCACTGACGATCTGCTGTCGGTGCGTTTTCTCTCCCATGACAACCTGATTTGCCAGCGGGTGATGCGCGATATCTGGCAGTCGCTTCGCCCGCTTCTCACCACCAAAACCGCCTGTTCGCCGCGTATCTGGCAGACATAAGAGAAACGTTATGGAACTGACCCCCAGAGAAAAAGACAAGCTGTTGCTGTTCACCGCCGCGCTGGTTGCCGAACGCCGCCTTGCGCGCGGGGTAAAGCTCAATTACCCGGAATCGGTCGCGCTGATCAGCGCCTTCATTATGGAAGGCGCGCGCGATGGCGAAACCGTCGCCTCGCTGATGGAAGCGGGCCGTCACGTCCTGACGCGTGACCAGGTGATGGAAGGCGTACCGGAGATGATCCCGGATATTCAGGTGGAAGCCACCTTCCCGGACGGGTCAAAACTCGTCACCGTGCATAACCCGATCGTGTAAGGAGCGCGTGATGATCCCAGGCGAATACCAGATCCAGTCCGGCAATATTGCCCTCAACGTCGGGCGAGAAACCCGGCATATCATCGTCGAAAACCACGGCGACCGACCTATCCAGGTAGGGTCGCACTATCACTTTTACGAGGTGAATCCGGCGCTGAAATTTGACCGGGAAGCCACCCGGGGCTTTCGACTGAATATCCCGGCAGGCACCGCGGTGCGGTTCGAACCCGGCCAGAAGCGCGAAGTGACGCTGGTGAAGGTCACCGGGGCGCAGCGCATTTTCGGTTTCCGGGGTGACGTGATGGGAGAAGTGAAAAATGGCTGAGATTTCGCGCCAGGCTTATGCCGATATGTTCGGCCCCACCACCGGCGATAAAGTGCGTTTAGCCGACAGCGAGCTGTGGATCGAAGTCGAAAACGATCTCACCGTCTACGGCGAAGAGGTCAAATTCGGCGGCGGGAAAGTGATCCGCGACGGTATGGGCCAGGGGCAGATGACCGCGGATGACTGCGTGGATCTGGTGCTGACTAACGCGTTGATTGTCGATCACTGGGGGATCGTGAAAGCGGATATCGGCGTGAAGAACGGGCGGATCTTTGCCGTTGGCAAAGCCGGTAACCCGGACATTCAGCCCGGGGTGACGATCCCGATCGGTGCCGCCACGGAAGCGATCGCCGCCGAAGGGAAGATCGTTACCGCTGGCGGGATCGACACTCATATCCACTGGATCTGCCCGCAGCAGGCCGAAGAGGCGCTGGTTTCCGGCGTCACGACGATGATCGGCGGCGGTACAGGTCCCGCGGCAGGGACCAACGCCACCACCTGCACGCCGGGGCCGTGGTATATCGCCCGCATGCTGCAGGCTGCCGATACCCTGCCAGTGAATATTGGCCTGCTGGGTAAAGGCAACGGTTCTAACCCGGATGCCCTGCGCGAGCAGATAGCCGCCGGGGCCATCGGGCTGAAGATCCACGAAGACTGGGGCGCAACGCCTGCAGCCATCAACTGCTCGCTGGAGGTGGCGGAAGAGATGGATATTCAGGTGGCGCTGCACAGCGACACGCTGAACGAATCCGGTTTCGTCGAAGACACGCTGGCGGCCATCGGCGGGCGCACCATCCATACCTTCCACACGGAAGGGGCCGGTGGCGGCCACGCGCCGGATATTATTACCGCCTGTGCGCACCCGAATATTCTGCCCTCCTCCACCAACCCGACCCTGCCCTATACGGTCAATACCATCGATGAACATCTCGATATGCTGATGGTCTGCCACCACCTCGACCCGGATATCGCCGAGGATGTGGCTTTTGCCGAATCGCGTATTCGCCGGGAAACCATCGCTGCGGAAGATGTGCTGCACGATATCGGCGCATTCTCGCTGACCTCCTCTGATTCCCAGGCGATGGGCCGCGTGGGCGAAGTGATTCTCCGCACCTGGCAGGTGGCGCACCGCATGAAGGTGCAGCGCGGCGCACTGCCGGAAGAGACTGGCGATAACGACAACTTTCGCGTGAAGCGCTACATCGCCAAATACACCATTAACCCGGCGCTGACGCACGGTATCGCCCATGAAGTGGGCTCCATCGAAGCGGGCAAGCTGGCGGATTTAGTGGTCTGGTCCCCGGCGTTCTTTGGCGTGAAACCCGCCACCATCGTCAAGGGTGGGATGATCGCCTGCGCCCCGATGGGCGATATCAACGCCTCGATTCCCACGCCGCAACCGGTCCATTATCGTCCGATGTTTGGCGCACTGGGTGCCGCACGTCACGCCACCCGGCTGACGTTTGTCTCGCAGGCTGCGGCCGCGCAGGGGATAGCGCAACAGCTCAACCTGCAGAGCGCCACGGCGGTGGTCAAAGGCTGCCGCACGGTGAAAAAGGCCGACATGATCCACAACGGCCTGCAGCCAAATATCACCGTCGATTCGCAAACCTATGAAGTGCGCGTCGACGGTGAACTGATAACCAGCGAACCGGCTGACGTACTGCCGATGGCGCAACGCTATTTCCTGTTTTGAGGAGTGATGATGATCTATTTAACCCAACGCCTGGACCATGCGCATCCGATTACCGCCAGCGTCACGCTGCCGATTGACGTGCGGGTGAAAAGCCGTGCCCGCGTGGCGCTGAATGACGGGCGCGAAGCCGGGCTCATGCTGCCGCGCGGTTTACTGTTGCGCGGCGGCGACCTGCTCTGTAACGAAGACGGCAGCGAAGTCATCGAAGTGATTGCCGCCCCGGAGTCCGTCTCCGTGGTGCGCTGCGACGATCCGTTCCTCCTCGCCCGCGCCTGCTATCACCTGGGCAACCGCCACGTGCCGCTGCAAATCATGCCCGGCGAGTTGCGCTATCACCACGATCACGTCCTCGACGACATGCTGCGCCAGTTTGGGCTGGCGGTCACCTTCGCCAGCCTGCCGTTTGAACCTGAAGCGGGGGCCTACACCAGCGAGGCCCACAGCCATAGCCACTCTCACGCTCATTCACATTAAGGATTAATCATGCGTAAGTACTTACCCCTGTTACTGCTGGCCTTTTCCCTGCCTGCACTGGCACATCCGGGACACGGTGCCGACAGCTTCCATGCTGGTTTTTTCCACCCGCTGACCGGACTTGATCACCTGCTGATGCTCGCCGGTGCGGGCGTCCTCTCCGCGCTGAGCGGCCGCAAGCTGCTGCTGCCTTTTGCCACCCTCGGGATGATGCTTGTCGGTGCCATTGCGGGCAGCCTGCTCGGCGGCTTTAGCGGCATGGAGATGCTGATTATCGCCTCGCTGGGCGTCTGCGGCGTGATGATGTTTAAAACCGAAAATCGTCTGTTGCTGGCGGTGCCTGCCCTGGCGATGTTCCACGGCTGGGCGCATGGGGTGGAGATGTCCGGCCACAGCTTCTGGCTCTTCACCAGCGGCTTTATGCTGGCCAGCGCCACGGTGCTGTGCGCCAGCTTCGCCGCCGGGTTACTGCTGCGCCGTCACGACGGACTGCGTAAAACCTTTGGCGGTGGGCTTATCGTCTCTGCCCTGCTGGCGCTGATGAGCTGATGGAACTCGCCCGCCAGCGGCTGCGTCTGATGCAGCTCTCCAGTAGCAGCCTGCCGGTCGGGTCGTTTACCTGGTCGCAGGGGCTGGAGTGGGCCGTCGAGACAGGCTGGGTTACCGACGCAGAGGCGTTCAAAAACTGGCAAACCCTGCAGATGGAGCAGAGCTTTTTCTGCGTTGACCTGCCGCTTTTTGCCCGGCTCTACCGGGCCTGTGAAGAGGGCGATCTGGCGGCAGCAAAACGCTGGACGTCATACCTGCTCGCCTGCCGGGAAACCCGTGAACTGCGGGAAGAAGAACGCAATCGCGGCGCCGCCTTTACGCGGCTCATCAAAAGCTGGGAGCCGGACTGCCCGCCCCTCTGGCAGCCGCTGTTTATGCAAAGCCAGCTCAGCGGCATGGCGTGGCTCGGCGTGCGTTGGCGTATTAGCGCGCACGAGCTGGCCCTGAGTCTGGGCTACAGCTGGATTGAGAGCGCGGTAATGGCTGGCGTCAAGCTGGTACCGTTTGGGCAACAGGCCGCACAACCGCTGATTATCGAACTCAGCGACCATTTTGCCGCCGGGTTTGAACAGGCATTTTTACGTGACGATGAGGCACTGGGCGCGGCGACGCCGCTTTCCGCCATCGCCTCTGCCCGCCACGAAACACAATATTCACGATTATTCCGTTCCTGAGGATGCAACATGGCTGATTACAAACATCCCCTGCGCGTTGGCGTGGGCGGCCCGGTCGGTTCGGGCAAAACCGCGCTGCTGGAAGCGCTCTGCAAGGCGATGCGCGACACGTATCATCTGGCGGTAGTGACGAACGATATCTACACCAAAGAGGATCAACGCATTCTGACCGAAGCGGGCGCGCTTGAGCCGGAGCGCATTGTGGGCGTAGAGACGGGCGGCTGCCCGCACACCGCCATTCGCGAAGATGCCTCGATGAACCTGGCCGCGGTGGAAGCGCTCAGCGAGAAGTTCGGCAATCTGGATCTGATCTTCGTCGAAAGCGGCGGCGATAACCTGAGCGCGACCTTCAGCCCGGAGCTGGCGGATCTGACGATCTACGTGATCGACGTCGCCGAAGGGGAGAAGATCCCGCGCAAAGGCGGGCCGGGGATCACCAAATCCGATTTTCTGGTGATCAACAAAACCGATCTCGCGCCGTACGTGGGTGCCTCGCTGGAGGTGATGGCGCGCGACACCAACCGCATGCGCGGCGAGCGTCCGTGGACCTTTACCAACCTGAAGGCAGGTGACGGCCTGGCAACGATTATTGCGTTTCTGGAAGAGAAAGGGATGCTGAGGATCTGAAAAAAGGCCTGGCGCAATGCCAGGCCGTGAGGGTTATTTACAGCTGTTACTGGAAGAACCCTGCTCGCGCCACGCGCCCCACTGGCCGCCGGTTCCCGGGGTTTCCTGACCCGGGTTGACATACCACTGGTTGAACCAAATTTTACCGTTATAGGAGACTTTGGTGCATTTGGTCGGATAAGCGATTTTGGCGTTATAGGCCGGTGCGGCAGGTTTTACCGGCGTGTCATCTTTTTCCGTGGTGTCGTCTTTCGCGGGTACCGCAGGCTTAGTGACCTTAATGGTCATGCTGTCCGTCGCGGTCCGGCCATCTGCGCCGGTTGTGGTCAGCGTGAAGACCGCTTCTCCCTCGCTGTTGGCAGGAATAACGGCATAGGCATGCGCGCTATCCACGCTCTTCACCAGCGTGCCGTTCAGGTTCGCCTCCAGCGAGAAGGTTTCCGCCCCTTTTGTCACGCTCCAGTTATAGGATTTGGCATTCAGGCTCTTGCTGCCATCCAGCGGATAGGTGCTCACGCCAGTGGTCGGGGAGACCATGGTGTAATCCGCGCCTGCCGCAGCGGTTGGGGCCGGAGCGACAGGGGTGTTACCGTCTTTCAGCGCCATAATACGGGCTACCGCGCGCTCCATGTCAGGCTGTGTCCCCACTTTTGCCGAATCCCCGTTCGCCAGCGGCGTACCGGTCTCCGCCAGAATCTGACGCATCTGACGCGGTGTCACGGTAATACCGTTGGCTTTGGCGATGCCTGACAGGCTTGCTACCACACCCGCAATAATCGGGTTCGCGGAAGAGGTTCCGGCAAAAGTCGCGGTATAGGAATCGTTAGCGCCAGCGTTTTTATACAGATCGCCATAACCGGTGGTCACCACATCCCAGCAGCCCCAGGCAGAACTGGTAATGCGCGAGCCATAGGAGCTGAACGACGCTTTTTTACCGTCTTTCGCACAAAACGCACCCGCCAGAATAGCCCCGGAGTCCCGGACATTCACGTCATACTCCCCCCGGAACCCTGGGCTGTCCATGTTGATATTCCCGTTACCTGCTGCCTCAATAACGTGAACACCTTTGTCGGTCAGCGCCTTAATAATATCGTAATAGGCGGTCTGGGATTCCATTGCGACCCAGCAATCCTTCTGACAACCCGATGGATAACCACCCGCAACTTGTATCCCGATCTGCACCACATCACCCGCTTTTAGCTGGGGGATTAAATTATAGAGGTTATTACTCGCGGAGGCCGCATACCCCATCCGGCTTTTCCAGGCTAAACCGCGAATACCGGTGCCCATATCTTTCGCCGCCATAATCCCCACTGAAGCGGTGTCGTGATCATGGCTTGCAACATACGTCGTCTTACCTGAGCTGAGGCTCATCGGCGGTAAGTTGGCATGGCTGGTATTCCAGGCATCAATCTCCGCCGAAATAATCGTTACCCCTTCACCCGCACTGCCTGCATAGCGATCAACACTGTCGCGGTTGACGCCCCCCATATAATAACCGGTGCGCTTAACATCCGGCGCTTTGAGATAATCCTGCTTATTGCGGAAATCCGGAACGGCAGCAGACGTTAAATTATCATTCAGTGAGGACTTTAACTGTGGCGTAAGGGCCGTGTCATCCAGCGATACCGGCTCGGCTTCCGGGTACACAAACTCTACGTTCTGATTTTGCTCAAGCTCGGTGATAATATGGTTAATATATGTTTTATCCTGACTTTTATCTTTCGGTAACTCGATGCGCAGATAACGGTCAAAACCATAGCGTTTATTAAGCTCCGTCAATTCAGAGGATTGAGTAGAACTACGCAAGTTGGTCGGACGGAACATATTTGTTGTTGTCAGGGAAGCGTCGCTCAAGGTAATTTTATTGTTTGTGGCTTTTAACAGACCTGTCGTCGGTTTTAGCTTGAGCACAATTGCGGTGTAGGTGGCATTATCCTGTGCAAATTCATTTTGCACCAGAGTTTCAGCCGCAGCAGAGAATGAAATTGCTGCACAAATAAAAAGAGATAAAGCGCTTTTTTTCATGATAATCACGGTTCCTGTGTGAATTGAAATTTTTCCTTTTTCAGTATCACTGACACACGGACCGCGAAGAATAAGAGTGGCCTACTCTGATGAACAGAGTTTTCTCTAAATAATTAAGAAAACTCCATACTGCGTTAATTTATATTTCGCAATGCAACGATACACTTAGATACAAAAAACGTAAAGCTTAATCATTATGAAATAATCAAGAGCCGTCGGCGTTAAAAATATTCTCGTTGCTGCTGCGACTTTACCGCAAAATGAATTTTAATAACATTATATCTTGCGAGGTGCTCCAACCGCCGTTGGCCCCGCCATTTCATGAAAGGGTTAATACGACGCATCATTATGGACATTAAAATCGTTATCGCTGAAGAATCCTCGTTAATTCGACGCGGCTTATCCTCCATGATGCAGTCCCTCTCGTTACCCGCCGTTGGCATGGATCAGAGGTGCGTTCTGATCGGTGAGGCAGCGGCCTCCGCTGAACTTCAGTCGCTTCTTGGCCAGCATAATCCGGATATCGCTATACTTGGCTATTCGCTGACAACCAGCCTCAGCCGCCCTCCGCTCGGGGGAATGGACGGGCTGAAGCTCTTGAGATGGCTTAAACAGACCTATCCTGCGCTTAACATTATCCTGCTCTCGCCCTATGCAAACGCCACGCTTATCCGTCAGGCGCTAAAGGAAGGAGTCAGAGCGTACTTATCACGTGATATCAACGAGAAAACCTTAAGCCAGGCGATTACCACTGTCCTGAAAGGCGAGATTTATATCGAAAACCAGCTGGTGAATATGCTTTTCCGTCATGAAAAGACGGACGTGGAGAAACTCTCTCCGCGGGAAATTGACGTGCTGCGCCTGATTTGTAAGGGATTAAATTTGAAGGAGATTGCACAGTTTATGCATTTAAGCATCAAAACGGTCAGCGCACATAAGGTCCGGGCGATGGAAAAGCTGGACGTACAAAACGACTGCCAGCTTTACTCTTTGATCATCAAGAACCAGATGTTTGAGATCGGAATGTAAACGTCTCCCGCCGCTAAGACGGGAGCGTCGGTCAAGCTTCCGGCAGCTCCGCCAGCGGCCAGCGTGGACGTACGGAGACGCTCAGATCCGCCGTTGCGCCAGCGTTCAGGCGCACCATCCCGGCGTAGGCGATCATCGCCCCGTTATCGGTACAGAATTCCGGGCGCGCATAAAATACTTCCCCGCGACGCTTTTGCATCATTTCCGCCAGCTTCGCACGCAGCGTACGGTTAGCGCTGACGCCCCCCGCCATCACCAGGCGCTTAAAGCCGGTCTGATCCAGCGCGCGTTTACACTTGATCATCAGCGTATCGACCACCGCATCTTCGAACGCGCGAGCGATGTCAGCACGGGTCTGCTCGCTGTCATCGTTATTGCGGATGGTATTGGCGGCGAAGGTTTTCAGGCCGGAGAAGCTGAAATCCAGCCCCGGACGGTCGGTCATTGGACGCGGGAAGACAAAACGCCCTTCCGTGCCCTGCGAGGCCATTTTCGAGAGCATCGGGCCGCCCGGGTAATCCAGACCCAGCAGCTTAGCGGTTTTGTCGAAGGCTTCTCCGGCAGCGTCATCAATCGACTCGCCCAGCAGCTCATACTTACCAATACCCGTCACGCTAATCAGCTGGGTATGGCCGCCAGAGACCAGCAGCGCCACAAACGGGAATTCGGGCGGATTCTCTTCCAGCATCGGTGCCAGAAGATGCCCTTCCATATGGTGAACCGGAATAGCCGGAACATCCCACGCGAAGGCCAGGGAACGGCCCACCGTCGCACCGACCAGCAGCGCGCCGACCAGACCCGGGCCTGCCGTGTAGGCGACGGCATCAATATCAGTTGAGCTCAATCCGGCCTCTTTCAGCGCCGCCTGAATCAGGGGAACCGTTTTACGTACGTGGTCACGAGAGGCCAGTTCAGGCACGACGCCGCCGTAGTCAGCATGCAATTTCACCTGACTATACAGTTGGTTGGCAAGAAGCCCTTTTTCGTCGTCGTAAATGGCGATGCCGGTTTCATCGCAGGATGTTTCAATACCCAGTACACGCATGACTTGTTTTACCTCGTTTCAGTACCGCGCAGTGTAGAGCCTGGGCGGGTTGATGTAAAACTTTGTTCGCCCCAGGACATCCGCTCGTGTATACTCTTCCCCCTTATAAAAGTCCCTTTCAAAAACGCGTCGGTGCTTTACAAAGCAGCAGCATTTGCAGTAAAATTCCGCACCATTTTGAAATAAGCTGGCGTTGATGCCAGCGGCAAACCGAATTTATCAAAGGTGAGAGTTACATGCCGGTAATTAAAGTACGTGAAAACGAGCCGTTCGACGTAGCACTGCGTCGCTTCAAACGTTCATGCGAGAAAGCAGGTGTTCTGGCTGAAGTTCGTCGTCGTGAGTTCTATGAAAAACCAACGACTGAACGTAAGCGCGCTAAAGCTTCTGCAGTGAAACGTCACGCGAAGAAACTGGCTCGCGAAAACGCACGCCGTACTCGTCTGTACTAATCCATTGAGGGCGACAGTCCTCAATTGACAGACAGAGTAATAGTCGTAAGGCCGTGCTTCCGGAAGGAATGCGCGGCTTGTTTTCGTTTATGAGTTGCTAAAAACTTTTGGGGCATATGGCCGGACGAATCCCACGCGTTTTCATCAATGACCTGCTGGCAAGAACCGACATCGTCGATCTTATCGACGCGCGGGTAAAGCTGAAAAAGCAGGGCAAGAACTACCATGCGTGCTGTCCTTTCCATAACGAAAAAACCCCCTCCTTCACCGTCAACGGTGAAAAGCAGTTTTACCATTGCTTCGGCTGTGGCGCACACGGTAATGCCGTCGATTTTTTAATGAACTACGACAAGCTCGAGTTCGTTGAAACCGTCGAAGAGCTGGCGGCGATGCACAACCTTGAAGTGCCGTATGAAGCGGGCAGTGGACCAAGCCAGATAGAGCGCCATCAGCGTCAAACGCTGTATCAACTGATGGATGGCCTGAATTCGTTTTACCAACAGTCTCTTAAGCATTCTGCGGCTGAGCCTGCGCGTCAGTATCTGAACAAGCGCGGACTGAGCGACGATGTCATTGCGCGTTTCGCTATTGGTTACGCCCCGCCCGGCTGGGACAACGTGTTAAAGCGTTTTGGCGGCAATAGCGAAGATCGTAAATCGTTGATCGACGCAGGTATGCTGGTCACCAACGACCAGGGACGAAGCTACGACCGCTTCCGCGAACGGGTGATGTTCCCGATCCGCGACAAGCGTGGCCGGGTGATTGGTTTTGGTGGGCGCGTGCTGGGTGATGCCCTGCCCAAGTACCTCAACTCCCCGGAAACCGACATTTTCCATAAGGGCCGTCAGCTTTACGGCCTTTATGAGGCGCAGCAGGCAAATGCGGAACCTCCGCGCCTTCTCGTCGTCGAAGGGTATATGGATGTCGTTGCGCTGGCGCAGTATGACATCAATTACGCAGTAGCCTCGTTGGGCACGTCCACCACGGCCGATCATATTCAGCTGCTGTTTCGGGTGACCAACAACGTCATCTGCTGCTACGACGGTGACCGCGCAGGGCGCGATGCCGCCTGGCGTGCGCTGGAAACTGCGCTACCTTATATGACCGACGGGCGGCAGTTACGCTTTATGTTCCTGCCCGACGGTGAAGACCCGGATACGCTGGTGCGTAAAGAGGGCAAAGCGGCGTTTGAAGCGCGGATGGAGCAGGCTCAGCCGCTCTCCACGTTCTTGTTTAACAGCCTGATGCCGCAGGTTGATTTAAGTACCCCTGACGGGCGCGCGCAGCTCAGCACGCTGGCGCTGCCGTTAATCAGCCAGGTGCCCGGCGAAACGCTGCGCATCTATCTGCGTCAGGAGTTAGGCAACAAGCTCGGCATTCTGGATGACAGCCAGCTTGAACGTTTAATGCCAAAACAGGCTGAAAACGGCACGGTTCGCCCCGCGCCTCAGCTAAAACGCACAACCATGCGTATACTGATAGGGTTACTGGTCCAAAACCCCGAACTTGCGCCGCAAGTGCCATCGCTGGCGGGTTTGAACCACGAAAAATTGCCCGGACTTGGCTTATTTTCAGAACTGGTCAACACATGTTTGTCTCAGCCAGGTCTGACCACCGGACAACTTTTAGAACATTATCGCGGCACAAAAGAGGCCGCTACCCTTGAAAAATTGTCGATGTGGGACGATATAGCAGATAAGGACATTGCAGAAAAAACGTTCACCGACTCACTCAACCATATGTTTGATTCGATGCTCGAGCTGCGCCAGGAAGAGTTGATTGCTCGCGAGCGCACACACGGTTTGAGCAGCGAAGAACGCCGGGAGCTCTGGATGATAAACCAGGAACTGGCGAAGAAATAAGCAAAAAGACAAAAGTATTTAACGGCTTAAGTGCCGAATATCGATCGGGAAGCCCCCGGCAGCCGCACTGAGAGGCAGCGGCAAAAATATAAGTACGCCCTCGCTTTAAAGGTTGGCAAACCATCGCCGACACCAATCAAACGAATTAAGTGTGGATACCGTCTTATGGAGCAAAACCCGCAGTCACAGCTGAAACTTCTTGTCCAACGTGGTAAGGAGCAAGGCTATCTGACCTATGCCGAGGTCAATGACCATCTGCCGGAAGATATCGTCGATTCAGATCAAATCGAAGACATCATCCAAATGATCAATGACATGGGCATTCAGGTGATGGAAGAAGCACCGGATGCCGATGATCTGTTGCTGGCTGAAACCTCCAACAACACTGACGAAGATGCGGAAGAAGCTGCTGCACAGGTACTGTCCAGCGTGGAATCTGAAATCGGGCGTACCACTGACCCGGTCCGCATGTACATGCGCGAAATGGGTACCGTTGAACTGTTGACCCGCGAAGGCGAAATTGACATCGCAAAACGCATCGAAGACGGGATCAACCAGGTTCAGTGCTCTGTTGCTGAGTACCCGGAAGCGATCACCTATCTGCTGGAGCAGTACGATCGTGTTGAAGCGGAAGAAGCGCGTCTGTCCGATCTGATCACCGGTTTTGTCGACCCGAACGCTGAAGAAGATATGGCGCCAACCGCCACTCACGTCGGTTCTGAACTGTCTCAGGAAGAGATGGATGACGACGAAGACGAAGATGAAGAAGAGAGCGACGACGACAGCGCCGATGATGACAACAGCATCGACCCGGAACTGGCACGTGAGAAGTTCGCCGAACTGCGTACCCAGTACGAAGTGACGCGTGACACCATCAAAGCCAAAGGCCGCAGTCACGCTGCTGCTCAGGAAGAGATCCTGAAACTGTCTGAAGTCTTCAAACAGTTCCGCCTGGTGCCAAAACAGTTCGACTACCTGGTGAACAGCATGCGCGTGATGATGGATCGCGTACGTACCCAGGAACGCATCATCATGAAGCTGTGCGTTGAGCAGTGCAAAATGCCGAAGAAGAACTTCATCACCCTCTTCACCGGCAACGAAACCAGCGAAACCTGGTTCAACGCTGCTATCGCGATGAACAAACCGTGGTCTGAAAAACTGCACGACGTGAAAGAAGACGTGCATCGCGGTCTGCAGAAGCTGCAGCAAATCGAAGAAGAGACCGGCCTGACCATCGAGCAGGTCAAAGACATCAACCGTCGTATGTCCATCGGTGAAGCGAAAGCCCGTCGTGCGAAGAAAGAGATGGTTGAAGCAAACTTACGTCTGGTTATCTCTATCGCCAAGAAATACACCAACCGCGGTCTGCAGTTCCTGGATCTGATTCAGGAAGGCAACATCGGTCTGATGAAAGCGGTAGATAAGTTTGAATACCGTCGTGGTTACAAGTTCTCCACCTATGCGACCTGGTGGATCCGTCAGGCAATTACCCGCTCTATCGCGGATCAGGCGCGCACCATCCGTATTCCGGTGCATATGATTGAGACCATCAACAAGCTCAACCGTATTTCCCGCCAGATGCTGCAGGAGATGGGTCGCGAGCCGACGCCGGAAGAGCTGGCTGAACGCATGCTGATGCCGGAAGACAAGATCCGTAAAGTGCTGAAGATCGCCAAAGAGCCAATCTCCATGGAAACACCAATCGGTGATGATGAAGATTCGCATCTGGGTGATTTCATCGAGGATACCACCCTCGAGCTGCCGCTGGACTCTGCCACCACCGAGAGCCTGCGTGCTGCCACGCACGACGTTCTGGCTGGCCTGACCGCCCGTGAAGCGAAAGTACTGCGTATGCGTTTCGGTATCGATATGAACACCGACCACACGCTGGAAGAAGTGGGTAAACAGTTTGACGTTACCCGCGAACGTATCCGTCAGATCGAAGCGAAGGCGCTGCGTAAACTGCGCCATCCGAGCCGCTCTGAAGTGCTGCGTAGCTTCCTGGACGATTAATCCAGGTAAACAGCAAAAAGCTCCCAATCGGGAGCTTTTTTTTTGTTTATCCCCTCTCCCTGTGAGAGAGGGCCAGGACGAGGCATCAGGCCGCAGAGGCCCCTAAAGCCCCCGCACCACCAGTGCCTCGTCGAGCTCCCTGTAAGCTTCCACCAGTTTATCCAGCGTTGCCCTGTTAAGTCCGCTCGGGTTTGGCAGCACCCATACCTGCGTCACACCGATGGTGATGGCCTGTTTACCCCATTTCACCCCGCGCTGGCTGAACGCCTGCTCATAGGCCTGTTTCCCCAGAATCGCCAGCGCGGCAGGCTGGTAGTCTTCGATCTTCTTAATCAGTTCCCGCCCGCCAGTGCGCAGCTCATGCAGGTTGACTTCGCTCGCCTGCACGGTTGGTCGCTCCACCAGCATGGTGATCCCGCAGCGCGTATCCAGCAGATGCTGCTCCTCTTCAGGCTTGAGTAACCGGTCGGTAAAGCCGGCCTGGTAGATCACTTTCCAGAAGCGGTTCCCCGGATGAGCAAAGTGAAAACCGGTATGCGCCGAGGATTTACCGGGGTTGATCCCGCAGAACACCACCCGTAATCCCGGGGCCAGAATATCGTTGATCATATTTACTCCCGATTGATACATCATCATGGAAGTATAAAGGATTGATTATGCGTTGTTTATAAAAACAGCAGGCGGGTGTGAATGGCTGGATTGCTGCGGGGAGTTACATTATAATCCACCGCCACGGCCCCTTAGCTCAGTGGTTAGAGCAGGCGACTCATAATCGCTTGGTCGCTGGTTCAAGTCCAGCAGGGGCCACCAAATTTTAGAAGTAAAAACATATAATTAGGCCACTCTCGCGAGTGGCCTTTTTGTTTATTTAAAACCCATTGGCAGCAAAATGGCAGCAGGCGTTTCATAAAAAAACCCGCTAGCAGCGGGTTAGTAAGAAAGTTGTTGCTGCAGACCCTTCGGATGCGGAGGTGCAGAACTGATTTTTTGAGGGCGGCAAACAGACCTGACGAACGTTTCATGAGTAACAAAAGTGTGCCCACATTCAATATTTGTGCACTGGTTATAACGCTCTTTGGTTTGGCGGGAAACTTCAAAGCTGCTGCGTGTATGTGCGGCCTGACCACACAACGGACAATTCATCATTTTAGTCTTTTCCCCACTTTTGCTGTAATCGCAATAATGATACAACATAATTCCATTTTGTGAAGTAATCATTCCATTTCTAAATCATTAATTCTCACCTCAAGTTCTAGAGTGGTCATGAAACCGCTATCCGCGCTGACATTATGCGTCAGCGTGGTAATGGTCCATTCGGCATCATCAATGGGCTGTTTAAAGCCGCTCACCTTCACCGGCATTTCGGTATACAGATCGGCACGCCCTTCTGCGAGTTGCAGGGAAAAGGTTGCAACCCCGCGCTGCAGGCGCTCCCATTGCATCTTAGCGGCGCGCTCCGCATTGCTGCGGTTAGCATAGGTCCGGTTGAGGACCAGCACGTTTTCATCCGTTCCAACCAGATAATCCCCCTGCTTTGCTTCCGGCTCCTTTGTCGCAGTGGTTTTTTTTCGACGGCGCTTAACCTTTGCTGCCTCTTTTTTCTTTGGCTCACGAGTATGCAGCCAGCTGGCAATTACCCCCGTATAGGCATCGCGATCGGCCAGGGTAAAACGATGACCGTCACCGGCCTGACGGGTTATGGTGATAACAGGCAGCGGCTTACCGCTTGCCGTTCTGCCCTGCCCCTGACGGATAAACAACAGATTGCCGTCCTTAACGGAGGCTATCGCCCCATACTGCCGCGCCAGCTTCATCAAAAAGCTGGCGTCGCTTTCATTTGTCTGGTCAAGATGATCCACAGGCTTTTCCATCAGGTCCTGCCCCAGCGCCATCTTTAATTTATGCCTGGCGGCGATTTCCTTCACGACTTCGCCCACCGTTGTCTGGTGCCAGGACTTTTCACGCCGCGTGTTCAGGGTTTCACGGAAATCTGCACTACGCGCGCGAATTGTGAGACGGTCAGGCGCGCCGCTGTGCTCAATCTCATCGACAGTAAAGACCCCTTTTGGAAAAAGCGGCTGACCTTTCCACCCCAGCGCAAACTGAATAATGGCCCCCCGACGCGGCAGAACGATTTGACCGTCCGAGTCGTCCAGTTCCAGATCAAGCTGGTCCGCTTCAAAGCCCCGGTTATCCGTCAGCGTCAGACTCATCAGGCGCGCATCCAGCACGGTAGTCACATCTTTACCTTCAATGGTGATGCTGAAACCGGGGGTTTTGCTGTTCAGGTTCAGAAGATCAGAGCTGAAATTCACTGCAGTAACCCCCCCACCGTATTTTTCATATTGCCTATCGCAGAGGTGGCGGAGTCCTGCAAATTACTGAGCTGATCGCTGAGGCTGCCAAACATATCAGACAGCGATTCATCCACCCGTTTCAGGCTCAGCGAAAATTCGATACGCCGGGGCATACCGCTCTCAAAAAATTCTGTTTTTGTCTGGCTCAGACTCTCGATCACAAACATGCCGTAAATCGTCCCGCTCCCCTCAATCATAGGCCAGGCTTTCCCCAGCTCCGCCATCTGCTCCAGCGCCAGCAAAGACAGCCTGCCGCCGGTTATCTCCGGCAGCAGGACGCCGGACAGAGTAAGCGAATCGTTATCCGGCCCAAGAAACTGCGTTGACGGGCGCCGGTTAACCCGGCTGTTGGCTGCGTGCCGCCAGCTGCGCTGATACTGCAGCTCCTGATAGGGCACGGTTCGCAGCATGAATACGTACAACCCCAGCACCATCATCATTATTCGTAACCCCCTCGATCACTGAAATTACTGCGTGTTTTTGCCCTGGCCCTGCGCTCTCGCTCATCAAGCTGCCGGGCTACCTCACGGGCGATATCCTGTGCGCTTTGCCCTGGCTGGGCGACAATATGAATTGGTGCGCTTATCTCGTACTTAATTACCTGCGGCTGTCTCTCTGCCTTTGCTGACGGCGCCGGTTGCGTTCTCACAGGTACACTGTACGGATGAAGTGGTGCGGCTTCTGCCGGGGCAGCCGCCAGGCCCATTACCCCAGCGACGACGGAAGCGAGCATCTTCTGGCGCATAGCCACCGGGTCAGCCCTCTTATCCGTGATTTCCGTAATGGCCGGTGCTGGCATGACAGCTGCAGCGATATCAGCCAGCTCCGCAGCACGATCCTGACCAGGAAGTTTTACCGGGGCGTTAACAATCTCAGGAAGCAGTATTAACCTACTTTCAGGCCGTTGCTCCGGGCTGGCTGTTAAATCACGAACGGGGCTTACTGTTGGCGCCAGTTTCACCAGTTCAGTAGTGCGATTGATTACCGGAAGATTTGCCGGACCGTTCACACTATCAGGCGGCAGAACTATCCCGCGTTCAGGACGTTGTTTAGCGCTGGCCGGTTCCGTCCGGGAAGGATTGAGCGTTGCCGCCACCCTCGCCAGATCAGCAGTCCGTTTCCTGCCGGTGACATGGGCGGGTCCGTTAACAATCTCAGGGCCATTCTCGCCCACGATGCCGAACTGGCCGCGCGGAATGGTACCGCCGCTGTCGTACATGCCAGCAAAACCCATCGTCGGGAATCCGCCAGGCGGCAGCACCACTTTACCGTCTGTGTTTACCGTGGCTGGCTGCTGCCGCGTGACCTGCTCAGGAAGCTTCGCTTTGGCCGCCTCCTTGCTGACAATGCCGAGTTTTTCAAGCAGCCAGGACACGCCCGATTTAAGCGAATCCAGCGGATGCATGACCATGTTCAGCCCTGCCGCCAGCGCTTCGCCAAACTGCCGCCCCATCGACGCCGCGCTTTGCAGCTCTGCAGAGGTGGATTTAACCGGCGTAAGCAGGTCAGTAAACCAGCCCCACAACGCCTGGACCTTGTCACCTATCCACTGGAAAACAGGCTGCAGTGGCTCAAACGCCGCACTGATAGGCGCAGCTGCAGCTTTGAATCCTTCAACCACTCCGACTAAAAATGCGCTTATCGGCTGCCAGTATTTCCAGACAACCAGCGCAACGCCAGCCAGGGCCGCCACGACCAGCCCTATCGGACTAAGCAGGGCGCCCAGCAATCCAGAAATCCCGTACAGCGCGACGCGAAAGAGGGCCAGCGGGCCGGACGCCAGAAAACGAAACACGCCACCGGCTGCGGATAATCCCCCGCGCAATGCGGCCAGCGGGTTCATTACCATGCCGATAATATTGCGAATACCGGAAATTCCGCTGCGAAGGATAGCAATCGGAGCACCGGCCATCGTTTTCAGTGCATTAACCGCCAGCCCGGCAGAACGGCGCAGGGAATTAAGGGGAGAAGTCAGTAACCCGGCACTGCGACCTGACGCCGCCATACCACGGCGCAACAGGGAAAGCGGCGCACTTGCCAGCCAGGACAGCGCGCCGCCGGTGCGGGTCACTGCAGACATAACGGAAGGGAGTGTTTTTACACCCAGCACGGACATACCTAAACGGATCACCGCCAGTGGCCCCAGCACGGCAGCCACGGCCACCGCCAGCGTGCTGAGTACAACGGTGATCGCAGCAGTGGCAGCCGCCACTTTCATCAGCGTGCCCGCCAGCTGCGGGTTAGCCTCAACCCATCGACGCAATGCCCCGGTAACGCTTTTTACGTACCCCATGATATCCATCAGCGGCTGGCGCAGGGTTTCACCCAGGCTACTGAAAGCGTTCTGCGCGCCAGTTTTCACAAGCAACCACTGCGCGGAAAGTGAATCCTTATTGATATCGGATTCTTTCTGCATGGAGCCGTTAGCCTCAGTGCCTGAGGTAAGTTTCAGCTGTCGCTGCAGCTCCGGCAGGTTGTTTGCAAGCTTCGCCGCATCATCGCCAAACTCCTTGCCAAATATCATCGTCATGGCGGACAGGCGTTTATCCTGCGGCAGCTTGTTGACCTTCTCCAGCACGCGCTGAATGGTCCCCATTGCGTCCTTTGTCATCTGCTGTTCAATCTCTTCTGGATTGAGTTTCAGCAGATCCATACCTTCCATGAACCGCTTGCTCTGCATGGTCGCAATTGACAGTTCGCGGACCATCGCATTTGATGCGCTGGCGGCAATTTCAGGTGCAGCCCCCAGAGACAGGAAGGTGGAACCCAGCGCGGCCGCCTTGCGGAAATCAAGCCGGTCTACCACGCCCCCCATGCGCTGCAGCACATTGATGATATCGCCCCCCTTAGACATGGCGTTATCGTCCAGATAGTTCAGGGCATCGCCAAGCTGTTCAATATTGCGGGTCGGCACTTTATACAGCTGCGCGATTTTCCCCAGCCCCTCCGCCAGCTCATCAGCAGGCAGCTCGAATGCCGTTGCGGCCTTTGCTGCAGTGGATGCAAAGGCCAGCAGGTCACGCTTCTGGTCTTCGTAAGAATCGCTCTGGTTTGTCACGCCCATGCGGGCGCCACCTTCAACCAGCGCGGCATAGTCGATGGCGCCATTCTCCATTGGCAGCTGTTCACTGGCGGCCTTGATGGCATCCTGCATGTCGTAAAATTGTTTTGTGCGGTTGCCGTTGTCGTCCCGCAGCCCGTTAACCTGCTTTGCCACGCCTTTCATCGCATCTTCCATGCTGGCATAGCTTTTAACGGCAGCCATCACCGGCGCGCCCATCGCCAGCCCGGCGGCAGTAGTCGTTGCTCCGGCGCCCGCGATACGATCCCGCACCTCAAGGCGCCGCGAATACTGATCGCGGATGGCGTTCATTCGAGCCTGCTGCTCGCCCAGGCGTTTAAGGGATTTCTGCTGTCGGTCCAGCGCCTGCCGGGTTTCATCGGCATTCTGCCGAAGCTCACGCTGCGCACTGCTCAGCTTTTTTGTGTCCAGCCCGGCCTCATTGAGCGCAAGACGCTGACGCTGCACCGACTGACGCAGGCCGTTGTATTTGCTCTGCAGCTCGTTAACGCGGTTTTTTGCCTGCTCAAGCAGACGAGCCTGCGCCGCCGTCGGGCGGTTAGTAGCAGAGAACTGCGTGGCAAGCTTCGCCGCTTCTTCGCGTGCGGCTTTAAGACTGTTGCCGGTGATGGCCAACTGCTTGCTTGCCTTGCGGAAACCGTCAATACGGCCCGCCTGGGCGTCCAGTTCTTTTAATCTTGCGCGGCTTTGCTGAATGGCGGTAGCCAGCTCTTTAGAGCTGGCCTGCGCTGATCGGAATGGGCGGGTGAGCTTATCAACCGCATTTAGAATTACCTGCAAACGCAGGTTAGTGTCACTCATCGCTGGCCCCGCTTCTCTGAATCGCTTTATGCCGCCACTCCAGCACTTCGGTCAGCGGCATAACGTCAGTGACGGACGGCGGCCAGTGAAAAATAGTGGCGATATCAGCCACCAGGTCTTCTACCGTCAGGCTGTCGGCAAACCGGCAAGCACCGATTTCTTCAACAAAAAAGTGACCACCTCAACCGACAGCGCGGTGAGATCTGCGGGGTCCATTTCAGCCATTTCCTGAGCGGTCAGCGCGGGCGTGGAGATGCGGGGAATAATCGTCATCATCGCGCCGACGTCCATATCCATGATCGCCTGCAGACGGGTGCCACGCAGCGCGCCGGACTGCGGCTTGCGCAGCACAATTTCGGCAATTTCGGTTTTACCGCGTTTGATTGGGGTGTCCAGCTGTACGGTTTTTTCAGTCAGTTGTTCGCTCATTGTCATTTCCTGTTAATAAGATACTGGCGCGGCTGCCCGCGCCTTTAAAGTAGATCAGAGGCCCAGGGCATTGCGGTGTTCTTCCATCAGGTCCACGCCATCAACGATTTCAATCATGTTGATCACATCCACCTCATAGAGCACCTCGCCGTTGATGGTCAGCTTCGCGTAGCTGTTGGTGCTGCTGACTTTTGTTGTGTTGCTCTCGCCGGTTTTCCATTCGCCGGAATCGACTTCTTTATGTCGCCCGCGCACAACCAGCTCAACGGCCTGCACTTCGCCGGTATCGTCACGCTGAATGGAGCCGGTGAAACGCAGCTGGATACCGTCAACAGTGGCTTTACCCATCTGTTTGAATAACAGCAGTTCTGTGCCACCAATTGAAAATTCCGTGTCCAGCGCGCCATCATCCAGCCCCAGATCAACATCAGCCGAACCGGGCATACCGCCGCCGCGATACTTTTCAAACTTGCGGCCGAATTTAGGCAGGGTCAGGGACTCAACGATCCCCTGATAGTTATTCCCGTCGTTAAACAGGTTCAGGTGTTTTAACTTGCGTGGTAAAGCCATATTGTCCCCTTACGCGCTTACCTGGCTGGAGAAATCCAGCAGATACTGATCGGTGATGCGCTGGCGCAGCATCAGGTTTTCCAGAGGCGGTACCGGCGTATAGTCGTAATCGATAGTGAGCTTCCCGGCTTTCAGGGAATCTTTATCGTTTACGGACTCATCCAGCCAGCAATCGGCGCCGATGATGTAGCCCTGCGTTTTCAGGTTGCGCAGTTTGGCGCGAATACCTTCGATAATGTCGCGGGCCAGCGACGGGTTAAGCACGCCATCCACCGCCCACATGTGCGCTTCTGCGATGGTGTCAGCCAGAACTTGCGCGGTGCGGGTGTAGTTTTCAAAGGCAAACAGAGGATCGTCACTGAGGCAGCGGGAACCCCAGAAGCGGAAACCGTCTTTGCGGATCAGCGTGGTGACATCATTCTGGTTCAGCAGCCCCGCATCGGTTGCCGGGTCCTGCAAATCCCAGAACACATCAGCAGAAATGCCGGTGACGCCGTTCACGCCTACGTTGGACAGGGATTTGTGCCAGCCGGTCTGTTCGTCAATTTTGGCACGCAGGCCAAGCGCACGGGCTGAGGCGTAAGCCGTTGCGTCAGCGTTCAGCACGGTGTCAAAACTGATGAAATCAGGCCAGATCAGCATCCCCTCGCGCTGGCTGAAATTAGCGCGGTAGGCAATGGCCTCCTCTACCGTTTTGCAGCCGTAGGCTGACAGATAGGCGAAGCCGCGCAGACTCTGCGCCACGCTCAGCAGCTCAGTGGCAACCGCCTGCGTGTCATGCCCCGGTACGCCAAGAATGCGCGGCTTAACGCCGAGCTGGGACTGTGCTGATAACAGCGCTTTCATGCCCGTTTTTTTACCGTCAGTTGTCACGCCGCCGATAATGTTGGAGGTTGTTTCCGCTTCGGTTTCACCCTGTGCAACGCGCACAACGACGGTCACGGGTTTAGCCTGGTCGGCAATTGCATCCAGCGAGCGGGCCAGCGTGCCGGACTCGCCTGCTTTACCGCTGGCGGTCAGCACGTCGGTAAGCAGGACAGGTTTATTGAGGGGGAACACGGACGCATCTGCATCATCGCCGGTACAGACCATACCGACAATTGCCGTGCTTACTGTTGAAATGGGGCGGGTGCCATCGTTGACCTCAACGACGCGCACACCGTGGTGATAATCCTGAGCCATACGGCGAACCCTCCGGTGTTTAGGTTTCGCCCTATGGTGAATTGAATGGGCCGCGCAGACAGCTACGCGGCATTGTTCCCTTAATCACACAATACGCCCGCGCGGATATCTGCGTTTTCTTTTTCCAGGCGTTCGCATGAGATATCAAAATACTGCTGGCTCATTTCAATCCCGGTAAATTTATATCCCTTCCTCAGCGCGGCAACGCCAGTTGATGCACTTCCCATAAATGGATCAAGAATATGACCGCCTGGGGGGGACTGGAGCAACCAGGCTCTCCATAAGCTCAATCGGTTTGCCGGTCATATGGTGCTTTTGAGACGGAATAACACGACGAGTCACCATACCCGGCCAGGGTCCACCATGCAGACTTTTAGGCAATGGTCCGTTACTTCCCCAAACCACGTACATGACTTATCGCACTGTATTGAGATTAATAATGACCAACATCCATTTAAAACCGAGGCTACACACGATGGTAAAAAGTGGTCGAGCGATACAGAGGGGCGTCCTGTTCTGGTAGACATTCCTCCTCCGACGAAAGAGGAGTTGATTGCTATCACTGAAGCGGATAAAGAAACCAGAATCAACCATGCAAATGAGCAAATAAACTCCCATCAATGGCCGTCTAAATTAGCGATGGGCCGCTTGTCGGATGAAGAAAAACTGATGTTCAGCGAATGGCTGGACTATCTGGATGCGGTGAACGCTGTGAACACATCCACCGCGCCAGATATTGAGTGGCCTACACCGCCGGAGAAACCGGCCAGTTGATGTCCGGCACTGCATCGGTATCAACGGTCTGTAGCGCCTTGATATACGTCAGCCAGCTAATCAGGCTGGCTTTGTCGTAATCGCTGATAATGCCTAACTGTAGCTCTGTCTGCCAGAGACTGATAGTTACCTGGGCCTTAAGCAGTAGAGCAGCTTTCTTTTGCTCCGCCGCTTCCACGTCCGCCACGTGCTGCGCTTCCGTATCCGTCACCCAAGCGGAGCCATCCCATTTATCATACGGCGTGTCCGGAGCCTGCGTGGTGGTGCCTTCTAGATAGTCACCAGGCAAAGAAATTATCACCGACTCGCCTGTTTCAGTGCTGTATACCGTTTCACCACGATGATCAGCAACGTATTCCCAGGCGGTGAAATCGGCTGTCCGGCAAATAGCAAAACCCTCTTTGTCCTCACCGGGTGAGTCAGTGCATGAGCTGGCTGGAATACCTACACCTACAGCCAGATATTCAACAGATGTAGAAAGGTATTCTCGCGTCTCGTCATCATAATTAAATACTGTAATATCGCCTGCCTCTGTGGCGATAAGTTCGCTATTTAATTTTGCCTGCGCCATTATGCAGCCCTCATGATGTAGTTAAATGCAATATTTCGCGGGCGAGCCCCGACACCGCTTTCCTGCCCCGTGATTGGGGACGTAATTCCTGCTGATGAAATGTGAGACCACGCGGTAGATGTTATTGCCATGCTGTCAAACTGCGCTAACTGGTTATAAATAGTCTGGTCACTATATCCACCAACATATTTGCCAACTATAGAGCCCTGCTGTAACGACAAGAGACCACGCCCGGAATCCACACCGCGTCCATCATCCCACCCACGCAAAAATTCACCACGTAAATCTGGCAAAGTACCTGAAGGGTATACCGTTGCCAGCTTCGGATATTTTGCTTTATCGAATGTTGCACCATTACACTTCAGCCAGCCATCTGGCGGAGTTGCCTGCGGCCACGGAATGGGCACGCCAACCGGCAAAGCAGAGCCTCCCCCTAAACCAAGGTATTCGATAATCCCATCCGCTGTCTTTCCAGACAAAGTTGTCAGCGTGCTATCCAGCGGCTGCTTGCCTGCCAGTGCATTTGTCATGGTGGTTGCAAAGTTAGGATCATTTCCTAACGCCGCCGCCAGCTCGTTCAGGGTATCAAGCGCCGCAGGTGATGAGCCAACAAGCGCAGCCAGAGCTGATTTTACGAAAGCAGTAGTGGCTATTTGCGTATTGTTGACAGTCTGCTCAGCCGTGGGGGCTGTCGGCGTTCCGGTCAGGGCCGGGCTTGCCAGTGGGGCTTTGAGTGCAAGCGCGTTATTAATGGTGGTGCTGAAATTAGGATCGTTGTTGATAGCCGCAGCAATTTCTTTCAGCGTGTCCAGTGTAGCCGGGGCACCATTCACCAGGGCGATCAGAGCCGCCTGAACAAACGCAGTTGTGGCAAGCTGAGTGGTATTGTTACCTGCAGCTGCAGTCGGGGCTTTTGGGGTGCCGGTAAACGTCGGGCTAGCTTTTGGCGCATATTGCGTATGCGGATCAGCTGCAGCAAGATGCGCCGCCATCAGCTCATCTACATACACCTTCAGTTCCAGCACCTTGTCATCCACATATTTGCGGGTAGCCAGCACTACGGACGGGTCAATTTTCAGCGTAATGTTATCGGTGCTGCTGGTAATCAGTACCATGCGCACTGTTTGCGTGCGGCCGCTCCCTTCTGCCAGCTGCGGTTTGTAGCTCTCCGGGCAGTTTCCCACTGCGATCAGCGCGCCCGTTTCATCGAACAGCCCAACTTCACGAATCCACCAACCGCCCTCAGTTTCAGGAATCACCTGCTCAGCAATAATCTGGCTGCTGTTCTGCGGATCGATGTAAAGCATGTTCAGGTCAGCGCGCCGCTTTTCGGAAACCAGCTTCGTCTGTTGTGCGCTGGGAGTTGGAAGCACGCCGCCGCCATCCCCCACCGCCATCTGGGTAATTTTCAGCGGCACACCGAGCGCGGCAGCGCTTGCCAGTTTCGCCGCGCCAATATCCGTCAGCAGAGTATAAAATTTTGCGCTCATGGGTTCACTCTCATTGTGTCAATAACATGGACGGCGCCGCCCTCGTAGGCAGTGCCACCGGAAATGATGGTTTCGTTGATATACGGGTAAATCGTGATTTCTTCGCCGGTGTGAGTGGCAGCCCCAACGAAATATGGTCCGCTCGTCTGCAGGTTTATGGACATGCCGATCAGATGCCGGCTGCAGGGTTTGGCGTCACCAATCAGGCGCTCCAGCTCCAGATAGGTTTCCTCTGTTATGCCCTGGTCCTGCACCCCGATATCCAGGCGAAACGTGCCCGGCGCCTCGCCGGTCTGCCACCATTCAATAATGCGGATCAGAAAGCCGAACGGCTCCACCACACGTCGCACAGCGCTGGTTGTGCCCTTGTGCTGATGGATATAGAAAGCATCCTGCACCACACGGCGCTTCACGTTCTCCGCCCATCCTTCGTCCCAGCGATCAACCGAAAAGGCCCACGCCAGATACGGCAGAAACTTGACCGGGCATGTTGCCGGGTTCCATAAATCCCGCAGCGGCACCTGCAGATCGGAAATGCCGCTGCAGGTCTGCGCCAGGCGGCGCTCAAGCGGCGATGAACCAAGAGGAAGCAGACTATTCATCCGTTCCCCCGTTGGTTACGCTCCATTCCGTACATGAAGCGGCTTGTGTCTTATCCAGCACCACATCAGCGAGCGGCGAGGCCAGCTCAACACGCTGAACACCTTCAACATGCAGCGCGGCATAAATAGCACTGCGGCGAATATCGCGCCCCAGCCTCGTCTGGCTGGCGATATATTTCTGCAGGCTGGCCTTTGCCGCCTCCATCACCGGCTCAGCTTCTGGCCCCGGGTAAAGAAAGATCGTTGCATCCACACTGTACGGAATAATTTCAGCGCTGCGCACCGTCAGACGGTCAGCAACCGGCCGCACGTTCTCACTGTTAAGCGCCTGTTCAACCACCGCCAGCAGGTCCGCCACTGCCGTTCCGTCGCCCTCACGGCTCAGCACGGTAAGCACCACCTCAGCCGGGGCCGGGCTGGTTGCGCTGGCGTCAGCGACGCGCCCGTCAGCGCTTTTAGCGTGAAACTCGTAAGCTCCCGTTGGGCCTGCAACTGACAGCCCTTCAAAAGCTGCAGGAACACGCTGACGCAGAGCCTCATCACTTTCCATCACAGCAGCAACCGGCGGTACCGCGTCGTTATCTGCAGGAATAACCGTCAGACGTTTTACGTTGCAGTTACCGGCCAGCTGATCGAGATCACTCCCCATGGAATAAGCCACCATGACCGCCTGCGCCGCCTCGTTAATGCGCTGACGCAGGAGGATTTCACGATACGCATTTTCCTGCAGGAGCTTGATCACGGGTTCAGACTCCAGCTCAAGCGTGCGCCTTACCGCGTCCTGCTCGTCTGCCGGATAAAGGGCTACAAACGCGGCTTTCCGTTCGTTTAGCAGCGTTTCAAAATCCGGCACATCCACTATCTGCGGGGCGGGCAGTTGGGAAAGGTCAATGACTGCCATTGTCTGCTCCTGTTGATACCGAAAGAGAAACAGGCGCGCCGTTATCACGCTGCCCGGTAAGCTCAACCACCATCGAACCATCAAAACTGCTGTTTATGGTGATGGAATCCAGGGTAAGCCGTGGCTCCCAGCGACTCAGAGCCACATAGACCGCAGACATAACCTGCAGGCGCAGCGCCGGGTTCTGCGGCTGGTCTATCAGTTCAGACAGAAGCGAGCCGTATTCCCGGCGGGCAATGCGGCTCCCCTGCGGTGTCAGCAGAATATCCCGGACCGACTGGCGCAGGTGGTCCGTATCGGTAATGGCCCTGCCGTTGCCCTGACTCATGCCGATATAAAGCGTCATACCGGGCCTCCCGATGTATCACCGCCGGACTTAACGCCGGTATGACCGTGTTTATCGACTACGATCCCGTTAGAACTCATGGCGCCGCCGCCCTGGGTGACGCTACCATTGATCACCACCTCGCTGTTTATGCGCGTGTTGCTTGCTTCCACCACAAATTCCCCCGTTTTCAGGGTGATGTTATCTGCAGCCTCGATCACCATGGATTTGATACCCCGCACATGCCAGCGACCGGTCGCGGGTTCATATTCAAACCAGCCACCGTCCGGATATTCCGTTACGCAGCCGTCCACTGAGTCCGACGGCGGCGCGAACTGGTTGGAATAGATCGCAGGTAAGGCAAAAGCGGTTTCCAGATTGCCGCCCATACTCAGCACCACCACTTGCTCATCCGGCGACGGGCACCACCATGTACGGGCACCGCCTGCGCGCAGTGTCAGCCAGTTAATCCAGTTGGTTTCAAGCTCGCCCACTTTTACCCGGCACAGCCAGTTTTCCCGGTCCACTTCGGTTACGGTGCCGGTGCGGATCAGGTTGGTGATAAGGCGCATGATTTCGGTTAGTTGTGCGTTCATTAGTTCCTCTTTATGATGAACTATATTTCTTTTCGGTTTATATTCATCGACTACAGCTTTGTTTCATTGATGACACAAGAGGACTTATGCTTACATCTATAAATGAAATCTCAATTCCGATTCCGTATACAGAAAAAAGGGCAGAGATCCATCTTCATGGAAAGAATCTAATAATCACTGGCGGAAATGGGAGTGGTAAAACCAGTTTCATCACCTCTATATACAACTTCCTAAAAAATAGCATTGACGACTCAAACAATAATAATCTAGAGTATTTAAACTCTATGCTCAACCATCACAAACAACAAATCAAAACAGACGGCAGAGATAGCGGAAACTATACATATCATACACAGCAAATAATGGGACTTGAAAATAGAATTAATGTGTTATAACATTTCAACATTAAAACAGAATCAAAGGAAAATAATAATACACGTTCCTTGCTTAGATTTCATAAAGCGTTACGTGAAGCTACAATTTCACCACCTGACTCAGTACCAAGGTTATCATCTCTAAAGAGAGATAATGCTCACTTTCACAACGAGCAGGATGGTGATAATATTTTTGAAAATTATCTTGTCAGCCTTAAGACCGCTCAGAGTTACGCCATATCGTTTGAAAAAGATATGGTTAAAGCTGAAAATATTCAATGCTGGTTTGATAAAATAGAAAATGACATGCGTGGTCTTTTTGAAGATACTAGTCTTTCTTTAAAGTTTGACAGTGATGAAAGTAAGTTTTTTATTCTGCAGAAAGACAAAAATAAATTCACCTTCCAGACTCTTTCCTCTGGTTATTCTTCTATATTAAGAATATATGCAGATTTAATAATGCGTGTGGAGATGTGGGAACTGACCCCCGAAAGCATTGAAGGTATAATATTCATCGATGAAATCGATGCTCACTTGCACGTTTCATTGCAAAAGCAAATTTTCAGATTTTTTACAACTGCATTTCCAAAAATCCAATTTATCGTCACCACTCATTCTCCTTTTGTAGTGGCATCAGTTACAGATGCAGTTATTTACGATTTATCAAGCAACCAGCAGATCATGGATGTATCTTCGTACTCCTACAGTATAATACTTCAAGAATTATTTGGTGTGGACCCTATATCAAAAGTACTCTCTGATAAACTTGATGAAATTGAAAAGATAATTTTAAATTTAAACAAAGAAAATATAAAGTCTGGCGATAAACTAATAGCATCTTTAGCATCTTTAGAGGAGTCTATGGATAGCGATGCAAGTGCCTTTGTAGACTTCGCAAAAATGCAAATTCTTAAATACAAAAAAGCGAACCCTCAGGAGGAGTAATGTTCAAAGTCACCAGAACATATCCTGCGCCGGAATCATTATTAAAAAAGGTGCATTACGATAGTGCAGACGTGCATGATGCTTTACAAACATGTTTTTTTGGCAAATGTTATATTTGTGAAACAAAAGAACCATTGGATATAAACATTGAGCATTTCAAGCCTAAAGGCGATAACAATGAAAGAACTTTCGATTGGGACAACTTGTATTTATCATGTTCTCGCTGCAACAATATAAAACTAACAAAATATGATAATTTGTTAGATTGTTGCCAAGAAACCGTGTGGGATAGAATAAAGCTCCTTCCTGGATTTTCATTTCGTTCCAAAAGAGTTACTGTCGAGGCATTATTCGATGATGTAAAAACGAAAAGCACAGCAGAACTTCTTAACAAAGTATATAATAGCGACCATACTATCAGTAAGAAATTAACTTCTGCTGCTCTTCGTTCGCAAGTCACAAAAGCAACACAAAAACTAATAAAAAATATCAATAAATATTATGAGGAAGATACACCACCACAACATAAAGAGTTATTAATTGAAAAGATGAAAATGTTGATTAGACGAGAAGCAGCCTTTTCTGCATTTTGTAGATGGATCATCATGGATGATAACGAGTTAAGTATAATACTCGAACCATTTATGGACTAAATAACTAACGATGTGGCAATGCCACATCGTTATATCATTCCTAAAAGTAAAATATCTTTTGTTATGTTTACTATCTGGCTGTTAACTCCCAACAATCGTCTCTCTGCATATCGGACTTTTGGCCCATTGCGACAGACACGATCACGCAGGCCATAATGGTGAACACGAGCGATGCGCTGGACTTTCCCATCAAACTGCACGCTGGCAGAGTCCGCAGTGGCTGCGGTTTTCAGGTATTTAGTGGTGCGCAATTTGGCGAACATCTGGCGCTTGATGCGCCCCTTTTTACTTCTGGCCGTCACCCGGCGCGCCTTAAAGGCGGTGCCATCTGGATTGCGCTGCAGCCTGATGTTTTGCTGTTGCGACCGGCGCAGCTCCTGCGCCAGTTGTCGCATCATACGGTTGCGGGCTGCCGGTTCCAGATTCACCAGCAGGGCCGCCAGCCAGTCATCCACCCTCTGCAGGTCATCCACGTTTCACCGTCCACATTTCGTCGGGTACGTCGGGTTCCGGCACCGCTTCTACGCTCGATACGGTGCCGTCTGTGCTGACAATCACGCGCTCCGTGAGCTGCAGATTGAGGCTGAGATCACACAGATCGTTGCTCAGGATATCGACGTCAAAGGTAAAAAGTTTTTCGCGCAGATCCGGGTTGTTGATGGCGTCCGGTTGATTGGTCATTAACCAGAGCAGCACGGGCGCCATTACTAAATTCTGGTTGCCGCTAAAATCTTCAATCACCACGTTCAGGGTGTAGCGATATTCCCATGACATTGAACGGGCGCCGGTTGCGACCAGCGAACCGTTATCAACAAAAAGGTGCAGCTTGTCCGGGTTGTCACGGACATACGCCACCGATTTATTCAGGGCGTTGCGTAAGGACTGCGGCTTGTTCACTGTCTCGCTCCTGACACGCTATGATCGTGTCCACTTTGTCGGCACATACCGCCCAGGCGGCCTCAGTCTCATCCAGCACCTGGTTCAAATCCCCATTACTGCGCGGCGCTGACCTGTCCAGGCGGCATTGCGTCACTTTTGGACAACCACTCACGGTAAGCTGCACCTCCGGCGAGGGCCGGGCGCTCCCGCAGCCGGATAATGTCAGCAGGCAAAGGAGTGTCAGCCCAGCGGCGTAAATCCTCGTTTTCACGTTTTAGCTCCTCGATCCGGGGCTGGCGACTCCGCAACAGCGCGGAAGTCTCCTCCGCTGCAGCATAAAGTTGCATCTGCGCCCGGCTGTTGGTTTCAGTAAGAATGGACAGGCTGATGAGCTGGCTGTTTTTCTTCGCCAGCTCCTGCTTGTTATTTTTAAGCGCCTCAGCCTGCGTCCCGATGGTGTGACCGGCATTGTTAAGGCGCCATGACTGCCAGCCCAGCAATGCCAGCACCAGAGCCAGTATCACCGCCAGCGCGCGCGTCATGCCCCAGCCCCTTTAAGACACCAGGCAAGCTCACGGGCGCGCCTGTTTTCCAGCCCTTTATTCCGTTGACCATTTACATAAATCCAGCGGGGGAGCTGGTTGCACGCCTGCCACCATTGCTGGCGATTGATGTAAGAAACCATTGTTGACCGGCAGATTGCCCCCGTTCCGACATTAAAGCCGATACTGATCAGGGCATCGTAAACATGCTGAGGTGGCTTAACCTGCAGGCAGGCTTCAATCCTTTTTTCCGTCAGCAACACGTTATTAATCAGCCCCTGCGCGGCCTGTCGCTCCGTTATGGTTTTGCCCGGCACTACCCCGGACGTATTGCCGATCCCGTCAGTCCAGACCCCGGCGCTGCACTGGTATGGCTGCAGGCGGCACCCTTCAAAGTCAGCAATCAGTTTCAGCCCCTCGACGGAGGTATGAAGCGACTGAAAGCCCGGCAGCGTGGCGGCAATCGCCAGCACCGCGCCGACCAGGCAACGCTTAACGATTGAAGGACTCATATTCCCCCCTGGATATTCTGCCGTCCCGCAGCAGCTGGTAGGCTTTCCAGCGTAAATAACAGGTCACCGCTGCCGTAATAATCCCCAGCGCAAGACCGGTGATGGTCGATACATCTTTAAGAGACAAATCACCGAGCCATGCCAGAAGCAGGGCAACGCAGTAAGTGATAAAGGCGCTGATTCGTTCAAGCGTCATAGTTCAGTCCCATAACTGGACAGTCTGCGCAGTGGTTGACGCCGTAATGTCCGGCAGCTCCACCTGCAGCCCGTGCGGTAAAAAGGGGCCATATTCAGCCAGCCCCGGATTCGCCTGCAGCACCTGTTCAGTGACTCCCTGCGTGCGCCCGTAATGGCGCCAGCAGAGTGCGTCCACCGTGTCATACTGATGCGCACGCACTTTCATCAAATCAGCTCCACCGTCATATGCGGCATATCGCGCAGGCGGGACTCCGCCCAGCGCACATCGCGCCACAGCTCGCCTAAGGTTGTTTCGATATCTTCAGCTTTCTTGCTTCCGTCGCCGGTTGCGTCAAAATCGCGATAGCGCTCAACCAGGTTTGCTTTTGCCCAGCAAAACACCGCACGGCGATACAGCATGAGCCGCTGGCTTTCGCCGTCGATCACATCTGCAGGGACGTCGGCCAGGCTCGCATACCCCTGCGCCCGTTGTTTCTCGCGGAACTCATAAAGATCGGCGTTAACTTCAGCAATCGCTGTCAGCAACGCCAGACGCAGGCGCGGATCGGTGACACTCCCATCCATGCGCATATCACGGCGGAACTCTGAAACCCTGACATCAGGCCAGAAACTGGTGTTTTTAATAACGTCCTGGGTACTTTCCCCGGCCTGTTCCGGCGAAACGAATTGCATATTTCTGGCACTCCCAAATAGTTGGGCGGTGGACGGGGTTTTGACGCGGCATAAAGCCTGTCGCCACCCCGTGCCGCCCCGCGCGTTGGCACGATTCGTTAAGCCGATATTGCCTGTCGCAATCGGCTTTCAAGCTTGTTGATTTCGGTTTTGACGCCAGAACTGTTATCCAGCTGCAGGGCACGCTTCAGATGGTTAAGTGCCGCCACTGCCTGATCGTTATCCCGCAGCGCGTAGCCCATCGCCTTATGAAGTCGGGCGCGGGACTGATCCGGCATATCCTGACCTTCAACGATATCGAGCACCTGGGTAAGAATGGCGGCACTGAATGATTCACCGGCAGAAAAAGCGCGCATTGCCGCGTCGGCAAACTCTTCCGCAACAGCGGTCCCGCAGGTACGGTTGAATCGCTGCGGCAGGACCCAGCCGTGTTTAATGGCATGGCGGGCAATGTCCAGCGCGCCGGTATAGTCTCCGGCATCAATCCGCCAGATCATGACGTACATCGCCACGTCGTCCTGGCCTGACGCGTCAGCATCCAGTAAACCGGCAATCCATGAGGCATAAGCGGGAAGAAACTCACGTTTGAGCTGAGCCTTGCGCTCATTTGACTGGACGGTTTTAAGGCGCCTGCGGTGTTCTGTCAGCTGTAACAGCATCTGGTTGTAGCCCGTCAGGCTGGCATTACTGCCGCCCTGCCGGGCGGCATCCTGTGCCTGTACATACTGAGTGTGAGCACGGAACGGATTCATTTATCACGCCCCGTCGCCAGTGCCGCCCGCATTCTGAGCATCAAGCGCGCCCTGCACTGCTGCAGCAACGATGGTCTGAATATTTTCAGCAGTAAGCGCCGCGCCCGGATTGCCGTCTGCCTGCTCTGGTAACAACTCGATGTTCTCAACCAAGCAAGCGCCGTCGTAATCTTCAACAACATACGCCTCGTTAACGGATTCGTAGTTCTCCACGCGGTCACGCTTCGGATTGTCGATAACTGAACGACGACGAGTACCGGCCTGCCAGTAAATAGACAGGTTATCCAGACGGGTGATCAGCATGGCATTCGCCGGGAAGAAAGGCGCGCGAACGGCCGGGAGGTTGCCGATACGCTTCTGGCTGATGATGAGATCTGCCGCCAGCGCTTCGCTGTTTGGCTGGTCACGGTTGACGATCGGGAAATATTTATCCGCAAGTAACTGGCGCCCGACGATAACAACCAGCTCCGTGTCTTCCTGATACCACGGCGCAATTTTCTCATTCACGGCGCCCATAACCAGCGCGTCCAGATTCAGGAAATCGCCGCCTTTGCCGACACGGATAGTCTGAGAAATCACCTCGCCTTCGGACACGATTTTGTCCATAACCTGAACGGGCTTCTCCTGGCGGATTTTTTCCAGCCAGCCGATATTCACATCCTGCAGCAGCGGATAGGTCTTGCGGTCTGACGTTTTCTCACGCTTCACACCGTTGAAGCCGATCATGATGCGGTCAAGTGCCTGGCGGGTAATGATGGCGTCACGGATGCGCGTCTGAAAGTCCTGGAATTTAGCCCATAAATCCAGCTTCGCATAAGGCAACGCCGTATCAGAGTTGGTCTGGGTACACTTGTACCCTTCACCGTCGATGTAAGTCGGATCAACGGGTTCACGGTCTTTCTGGGTGGTATCAGTATTTCCGGCAATACTGGAACCAATACCCAGCCCCAGGCGCTCGCCGGACTGCTCATCAACCGGGACAATGTTGATTTTCTGCAGGAACGAGGAAGACTCCTGGATTTTGGTTTCCAGCGTCTGCGCCACTGACGGCTCAGCCGTATATTTCGAGGCGATATCGCTCACAGATACGCCGTTGAGTTTGGCGAGCTGCGTCAGATAGCCGTTAAATTTAAAGCGAGTCTCTTTTTTCATTGTGCTTTTGCTCCGTCAGCAATCGGTGGTTTGTTCTGCGCCGTTATTACCGGTCGCATTAGGGCGGCGCTCGCTGCGGCTGTCCTGGGTGGAAAGCTGCTCACGCAGGGTGGAGAGTGCGCTGGTTGTCTCATCAACAACCTTTTGCAAATCGCTCAGCTTGTTGCTGAAATCGGTTTGATGGGTGCTGACCTGCTCCGCCAGCGTCTGATGCTCACGCGCGATGGTTTCAACAGCCTGATTCACATCAGCAAAGCGGGCGTTATCATCGGCGCTTTTGCGGGACAGCAGCTCTTTTACGCGGGTAAACAGGCTGGTTTTTTCCGGCACGTCCTCAAACTCGATCAGTGTTTCAACAGCAGCGGTAAACAGGTTGTCTTTATCCAGCTTGCGGCGCGCCAGGGGGTTATGTTCTGCGCTGGCGCTGAACTGCAGCATTTCAGTGCCGAGGCTTGCCGGATCGTCAGTAATCGCCAGGCCAACCAGATAAGCGGAGCCGGTATCGGCAAAACTGGTGTTAACTTCCATTGAGGTGAAAAGCTTCTGCCAGTTGCTTGTCATCGTGACCAGATCGTCAGTCGGGGCAATCCAGCCATACAGCGCCATTTTCCCGGACAATGCCCCTTCGGTGATTTCTTCCGCTTCCAGCTTTTCCACCATGCCAAAACGACGGAAAGGCCCATCAGGGGTGAAGCCCTTGATGTGTTCCATATTGATCAGCGCGGTGTATACCTGCGGGTTATAGCTCGCTGCCATCTGGGTGAGCCATTCACGCTCAATAACGCGCCCGTCAGTGGTGGCCCCTTCGACCCCAATGCGAAAACGCTTAGATTTTTTTGCCATCGGTCCGGCTCCGGTTAGTTAGTTCGTAACACGTTCAGAGCCTTATGTTTGCGGTGATGGGCGCGTGTAAACAACGCGTTGGGCTTGTGCGAACTCCCACACAATGCGAAGCCGGGGAAAGTGCTGATTTGAGGCCGTATGTTTGTGCCATGACAACACTGACCCCCGCAGACCTCGATCCCCGTCGTCAGGCAATGCTGATGTACTTTCAGGGATACCGCGTAGCCCGCATTGCTGAAATGCTGGGCGAAAAAGTTGCAACCGTTCACAGCTGGAAAAAACGCGATAAGTGGGGCGAATATGGCCCACTGGATCAGATGCAGCTCACCACCGCCGCACGTTACTGCCAGCTCGTCATGAAGGAGCAGAAGGAAGGAAAGGACTTTAAAGAAATTGACCTGCTGGCACGTCAGTCCGAACGACAGGCCAGAATCGGCAAATTTAACAATGGCGGGAATGAAGCAGACCTGAATCCGAACGTGGCGAACCGCAATAAAGGTCCGCGCAAGCCGCCGGAAAAAAACCTGTTTACCGACGAGCAGATCGAAAAGCTGGAAGAGATTTTCCGCGCCGGTATGTTCGAGTACCAGCGCCACTGGTGGGACGCTGGCATCAAGCACCGTATTCGCAACCTCTTAAAGTCACGCCAGATCGGTGCAACCTACTATTTCGCCCGTGAAGCGTTGATAGACGCGCTCACCACGGGGCGAAATCAAATCTTTCTCTCAGCGAGTAAAGCGCAGGCGCACGTTTTTAAACAGTACATCATCGACTTCGCAAAAGAGGTGGACGTTGAACTGAAAGGCGATCCGATGGTGCTGCCTAACGGTGCCTGTCTTTACTTCCTCGGTACAAATGCCCGTACCGCGCAGAGCTATCACGGCAATCTGTATCTTGATGAGTATTTCTGGATACCGAAATTCCAGGAGCTACGCAAGGTGGCCTCCGGTATGGCGCTGCACAAAAAATGGCGCCAGACCTATTTCTCAACACCTTCCAGCCTGACGCACAGCGCCTACCCGTTCTGGTCTGGTGCCCTGTTCAATAAAGGGCGCCCGAAAGCCGACAGGGTAGAATTTGACCTTTCTCACAGTAGCCTGGCGCACGGCGTTTTATGTCCTGACGGCCAGTACCGCCAGATAGTCACCATCGAAGATGCAGTAAACGGCGGGTGTAACCTTTTCGACCTGGACCAACTGCGCCTGGAGTACAGCCCGGACGAATACAACAACCTGCTGATGTGTCAGTTTGTTGACGACCTGGCGTCCGTGTTCCCGCTGGCGTTGCTGCAGTCCTGCATGGTTGACAGCTGGGATGTGTGGGACGATTTCGAACCGCTTTTACCGCGTCCGTTTGCATACCACCCGGTCTGGATCGGCTATGACCCGGCAAAAGGAACGCAGAACGGTGACAGCGCCGGTTGCGTTGTCATTGCGCCTCCCGTCGTCCCCGGCGGTAAATTCCGCATCCTTGAGCGTCACCAGTGGCGCGGGATGGACTTTCGCGCCCAGGCCTCAGCGATTGAGGAAATCACCAGACGCTACAACGTGACCTACATCGGCATTGACTCGACCGGCGTTGGCGATGGCGTTTACAAAACGGTTAAGCAGTTCTTCCCTGCCGCGCGTGAGTTTGTCTACAACCCGACCGTTAAAAATGCCCTGGTGCTTAAAGCCTACGACATCATCAGCGGTCGCCGTCTGGAGTTTGACGCGGGGATGCTGGATATCGCGCAGTCCTTTATGTCCATTCGCCGCTCAACCACCGCCAGCGGCAACCGGCCAACCTACGAAGCAGCCCGCACAGAGGAAGCCAGCCACGCGGATTTAGCCTGGGCAACCATGCACGCACTTTATAACGAACCACTGGCAGGAGCTTCCGCCAGTACCAGCAACATCGTGGAGATTTTTTAATGGCTAACCGCAAAAACCGCAGCAAGGCACAGCGCGGCAAGACCGCCGCCGATACGGCCAACATGGTCAGTAATGCACATGCGGAGGCGTTTACGTTTGGCGATCCGATCCCTGTCATGGACCGCCGGGAGTTGTTTGATTACCTGGAATGCGTGCAGGTGGACCGCTGGTACGAACCACCGATCAGCATGGATGGCCTGGCGCGAACTTATCGCGCCGCCGTGCATCACTCCAGCGCCATTCAGGTAAAACGCAATATTCTTACCAGTACCTTCATCCCTCACCGCTGGCTGTCTAAACAAGCCTTTTCCCGGTTCGCCCAGGACTTTCTGGTATTTGGTAACGCCTACCTTGAAAAACGATTAAATCGGTTAGGCCAGATCATGGAGTTGCGCGCCTCGCTTGCCAAATACACCCGCCGTGGCATCGATCCGGACACCTACTGGTTTGCGCAGTATGGCTACAACTCAAAGCCATATCAGTTCGATGAGGGAAGCGTGTTCCATCTGATGGAACCTGACGTTAACCAGGAGCTTTACGGAATGCCGGAATACCTCTCCGCCATTCCTTCCGCCCTGCTGAATGAATCGGCAACGCTGTTTCGCCGTAAGTATTACCTCAACGGTAGCCATGCTGGTTTCATCATGTACATGAGCGACCCCGCCGCCGATCAGGAAGACGTGGACAACATACGCGAAGCACTTAAAAAATCGAAAGGGCCGGGCAACTTCCGCAACCTGTTTATGTACAGCCCGAACGGCAAGAAAGACGGCATTCAGATCATCCCACTGTCAGAAGTCGCCGCGAAAGATGAGTTTCTTAACATCAAGAATGTGAGCCGTGATGACATGCTGGCAGCTCACCGCGTGCCGCCGCAGCTGATGGGGATTATTCCAACGAATACCGGCGGGTTCGGCGATGTTGAAAAAGCGGCGCGCGTTTTCGTACGCAACGAGCTGACACCATTGCAGGGCCGCATCACAGAAGTTAACGAGTGGCTGGGTGATGAAGTGATACGCTTTAATCCATACCTGACCGATGAAGACTGACGCGCAGCTGGTCAACCTTTGATAACAACCGCCCTTCTCCGGGCGGTTTTTTATTCCCTTACACACACTCACACCACCAGAGCGCCTCAGCGCCTCGCTGCGCGCTCTTGCCCTTTACTCACATGACGCCTCACGATTAAACGCAGCGCCTCACCACGGCGCAGGCGCGCACGACCAGCCCCAAAAAATGACCATGCCCGCCAGACATTGAGGCGCCAAAACCACGATTAACACCAAAACCGCGCGCTCGTAGCCCCGCCACGCCTGCCCGCTTTGCGTAATAGTTTTCATGCGCCTACATGACTCAAGCAAAAGCCCGCCATTCCTAGCGGGCCTCAGTTAAAACGATCATCAAACGATCATGCAGATTCATGCGGCATAGTCATGCACTTGCGTGGTTACAAAAGAACATAATTGAGAAGCACCGCTAAAAATTCCTTAAGTCCTCTTAATCAACCCCTTGTGTGTTGCTTTGGTAAGATAAGCTAATTCTTTAGGCCCCTTATCTCTAAAGCCCACCCATTCTGGTTGGAATTTAATAAAACTTGGAATTGCTGTTGCTATAGCTGTAACCATGCCGGGAATAATGCCGCCTGAATAACCAGCAATAGCTGCATGGTACAACGGTTTTAAAAAATCAATAACCTGCCCACCATCTACCTCTGGACTAGCCTTGACTCCCATTCTGATAGGATTTCTCCATTTTCCTTCAATAGCTTTATCAAGATTAAGAATAGCCTCTTGTAATAAAGAAAAGTTTTGGGCTCTCGTTAGATCAGGATTTTTAGAATACAGGACTTCTGTATACAACTTTTCTAAGTATTCATGTAAAGCATTAAGATCATCCTTGCAATCATCTTTAAAACGTAAGATGTCCTCTATATGAGCACCTTCATCAGGAATTCTCAGGACATCAAACAGTTCTAGTCTCAACTGAAGAGACGATTTCTGTTCTTTACCATAAATTAAACTCTGTCCTGTTTGGTGGAAGTGCCAATAAGTAGCGGGTTCGTTCTTTCTAAATTCATCAAGTGTCTGTAACTGAAATTCCGTATATAAAAACGGGAAATCTTGGACATTCATCATCCCATCATGTTTCATAATAGGTCTACGTAACACCCCATTATCCAACAATTCTTTTTCTTTGGGCACTATCGTGTGAATATTTTCACTGTCAAGAATAATCACATCATCCCAGTAAAAACAGAAATAATTAATATCCTGTTCAGTTAAACCTGCTCCAAGAGAGACAATACTACTATTTGTATAAAAACTCATTTCATTAGGATTAGCTACTATGCCACGTTTCATTCTTCCTCCTTTCTTAGCTCGCTCCTTTGAAGAATGACATACATTCTTATAATTTCAATATAATATGAGTTTTAACTAAAAACATGCAGCATAGATCCGGTCCCCGATAGATAATCAGTTGATTAATAGCTTTAACACCCACGGCCTAACGGTTCGATGCTCTCGTTATTCAACCTTGCAAGCGGTAAAAAACAATTTTACCGCCTGAAATGTTAGCTAATGCATCCAGCTTTCGTCCTCTCAGACCTGCTGCAAAATCTCCATTACTCGCTTTTTATCTTCGACCAGTTTAAGCCGCTCAACTCCAGGCCGTTAGCGCTTCCCTTACGTATGCGGATTGCCGTTTTTGGATAGAGAGGGCGCAAATTTCGGTAAAGCTCGGATTCAAGAGCTTCCAGTGTTGCTTGGCTTATCTTCTGCTCTTTATCGATCATTATTTCAATGCGCACAGATTCCCCTTAACTGGTAGCGTCCATTGTGCGGCTGTACTCATGGTTACGAATTTTCGCCATCAGCTCATCCGTCAGTTCCGACACCCACTGGATCGCAAGGCGTTTCTCTTCTTCGTTACACTCACTAGCCGCTACAAGCTTGATAAAGAAATCAATACGCTGGAGCTTCAATGACTCCAAAAGATAGTCCTGCATTTTCCCTCCTATCCTCACTACGGGATATACCTGTCAGCATCCCCAGGAAGAAATACCGACAACTGTATACACATATACTGTTTATATATACAGTATATGAGGATTTTTAGGTTGTAAAATATTTTCTATCAATCAATCAGATGAGTCTATTTGCTGAGGTTAATCATTACCGGAACGCGCTACCACACCGTCAGACCTGACCATGTTGATCACGGGCTAATTCCGCCCTGAGAATGCACGCTTCATTCGGTTCAGAAGGTCATCCGCATGCTGTTTAATCTCCACAATCTGGGACGACAGACGTTGAACACCTGCCGCAGCACGGTTTCGGACAGTAAAGCGCCCTTCATCAACCGTTAACACCTGATCGCCAAAGGCAACCACCGCGCCAGAACTCAGCGAACGGACCATTCCGGCACTGGCATCCACACCACGCAGAGCCAGCAGCTCACTAATTTGCGTTTCCTGCTCCGTCATAGGTCTGGTTTTTGGCCTCACTTTTACGCGCTTGTTAGTTACCTTTGCCGCTTCGCTCAACCGCTGCGCTATCACCCGTTGTTCTTTCCGGGATAAAGAGCCCATATCCGCCCAGCTGGCACAGTCATTCATGACCGTGCCGCCAGGATCGGCGCGTTTTTCAACCTCCCGCGGCTCCCGCGTACAGTTATTGACAGAACTCCGAGGGGCGGCGGGGCCGCCTGAAAAATCAAGGTCAAAACCTGAAACGCCATCGGTCTGACGCTTCGGCACAATTTTGTATTTGGTAGTGCGCGTATGAATCAGCGATTCCGGCCCATGGATCGGGGAGTAAACACCGGAAATTTTGGAGACGTCATCCCCGTAGAGGTTGCCGTTTTCGGTGACTTCATAGCTGAGGCGCACGCGCAGGAGATCACGGGAAACCAGCGGACCACCCTGTGCACTCACGTACAAATCCCACGCGCTGCTGTCGGCGGCCTGACGCACTGGCTCAATTTCGGGGTGCAGGACCAGCTCACGATCACCGAGGCGACGTAATTCACGCCACACAGTTACCGGTGCGCCGCCTATTTGCTGGAACTGACGGATCGCCCAGCGAGACGCCCAGGCACTTACGCGGCGGGCGATTTCTTTCAGAGGTTTGCCGGTTTCATCATCCAGATCGTCATCAAGCTGATAGCCATCAATATTTTTTGAAATGTATTTGGCGATATAGCCCGTTGCGCTGCCCTTCTCTTTCTCGATGGGTTTCATTTCGAAGCGGTTTTCAGCGGCGCCAGGCTCATTCCCATCCTCACGCATGGCGTGCTTACGAAAGATTGCTGTTGCCGGTTCGATATGCTCCGGGCGCATGAAAAGCAGGAGGTGCCAGTGCGGGGTTTCGTCGTGGTGAGGCTCAACAACGCGAAAACCAAACGCGCGTATACCATTGCGCAGCCAGGCCGCACGCGTGCGCGCCCATACCTTGCAAAGATATTTCTGTGTTTCACGCGGTGACGCGCCGCTGTATTTGTTGTTCCGGCGCCCGTCGTACTGCATTGAGTGATATTTGGATGGAGCGGTAAGCGTGAAGAATGCCCCGGCCAAACCGGCCTCATTCGCTAAATCTTCGAACCCACGCATGCGCGCCATCAGTTCACGGCGTCGGTTGGCTGGGTTGGCAACGCTGCCGGCCACTTTATCAATCAGCGATACACGTTCTCCGGTGTCCTCATCTTCCAGCTCCATCGCTTTCAGAAATTCGCGATTGGCTTTCTTTTGAGCCGTCCACTCCTGCAAACATGGATCACTGCAGTACGGTGCAGATTTTTTGTGTACATACCCGGCCGCAACCATCAGATGCTCACGCCAGCGAGCGTGCATACGGCGCAGACGATTAAGCCACCACTGCGGAGACTGCAGGCGGGCCACTGCTTTCAGTGCGTCTTCCGCCTCCAGCTCTTCTTTGCAGTAGGCCGTCCAGCACGGAACCGGTGTTTTGAGGTGATTGGCAAGAAATCCCATGCGGCCATAACCTGACAGGGTGGCGAAATGAGGATCGGACGTGCGGGCCATCTGGAAATCAAACTCGCGGTTAAACTCGCTACCCAACAGGTCAGCAAGATTATGCGCCAGCCGTTTCAGCTCTTTTTTTCCAGCCCAAAGCAGGCGCCAGAATTGTTCACGCAGAGGCAACAAAGCCGCAGGCATCACCCCCTGCGGCAAATACTGCTCATTGACCTGATCTATACGACTAAGAACGAATCGCTCAAACGTATTGATAAGCCATGCATCAGCCGCTTGTTTGCCTTTACGGTCTACCTGTTCAAGTTTTTGAGCATACATACGACGGACAAAATGAGGCAGCGAAGCCAGGCGGCGGCGAACCGCCCGGCTCCGGTCTGGTGCTTCATCAGTTTCTGCCAGTTCGGCAATCGACAAACGCTTGCGATTGCCGTCTGGCGTCAGATACATGATCCCCGGCGCCGCATCAGCTTGCTTAAAACCGCCAATTGCAGGACGCGGAGCATTCCAGCTATAGGGAAAAGCAGTATCAGACATTCCTGCTCCCAATCATGGAGAGCTTATTGGCACCCTTATTACTTTCCCCTGCGGCATAATCAACGCCATACCATTGCCACTCATTACAGCTAGCACGCACTGGTTCAGATACAGCAATAATTTCCCTAGCGGTTTTACCTTCTCCACCCGCTACGCCCATGCTCCGTTTCGCGTCTAGTTCATAAATTTTAAGATCACGATAAAGAGAGCGCGTTAGCTGGGTGTCACTGTTGGATACAACAACGCTGTGCCCCAGCGAGGAAAGATGAAGAAGGATTGAGGCAAGGTGGTACTGGTTATCCTCATTAAATCCTTTTGTGTGATAGGCCGTAAATGTATCGTCGTATGGAGGATCGCAATAAATAATATCGTCACGCTTAACCATTGCCAGCGTTTCTTCGTAACTTGCACAAACGAAATTGGCGCGTTTTGCTTTCTCTGCAAATGCGCGGATCTCATTTTCTGGAAAATACGGCTTTTTATAATTACCGTACGGAACATTAAAAACACCGCTTAGGTTGTAGCGGCATAATCCACGATAACAGTGGCGGTTCAGATAAAGAAAATATACTGCGCGGTGCAGGCGGTCTAATTGCGAATCGTGGTTAAAAGCTTCTCGTACACGATAATAATTTTCAGCCACGATAAAACTTTCAAAAACTGCTTTAGCAAGGTTAATAAAGTTTTCTGTATCTTCCGCAATAGTACGATACAGATTAATTAAATCTGGATTGATATCTGCGACAAGATAATGAGGATAGTCTGTTGCCATCATAACAGCGCAGGAACCCGCGAAAGGTTCAACCAATCGCGGGCCAGCTGGGAGATGCTTTTTCAGTTCGGACATAATGGCGGTTTTGTTTCCCGCCCATTTCAGGATAGTGCTCATACAACGCCTCCGTTGTAGTGCTTGCCTTTAAGCTCTGCAATTTCCTGACAGGTCACACAGCACTGCACGCCCGGAATAGCGCGGCGGCGAGCTGGCGGAATTGGAGCATCACACTCCGCACAGATAACACGGGAAACGCCCGGCACTTTGGCGCGGGCATTGTTGATATGGCGCTCACGATCTTCCTGTTCGCGCAGCTGAGCGAGGTCCATTGAATCAGCCATTAGTGCAACTCCTGCGCTTCGTTCTGGATGCGTACCGCTTCAACGCGAAGCAGTTCGGCCGCCTCGATATGGCTCAACTGACGGGAAACGATGCGCACGGCCAGACTATCCAGACGAGCCGCCATTGCATCAGCGCGGCAACGGCGCTCATCCAGGCGCGTTTCATTTAACAAAGCGAACAGGCCAGCATCGTCTGGACCTATTTTTGTTGAGTGGGTTTTCAAATTTTTCATATTCATTTCCTCAGAATTCGGGCAAAAAAATGCCCGGCGGGTTTACGCCATAAAAAACGGGTTAGTTACTTAGATATAACCAGAAACAGGGACAGGCTTACTTTTAATCTGGTTGATAATTTCAGCCTGCAAACCTTCTTTAAATTCTTTGCAGCATTCCCATTCGGGATCGACACGCAAAACAGCACCATCACGGGTTTTAATTTCAAAACCTTCCGCCATATTTGGGATGATCACGCCTAAAATAATTCTCAACTCATTACGAGACATGTTTCACTCCTTTAATAACCAAACGAGCAATACGAATAATTAAAAAAGCTGACGGCTTAGCCGTTTTTGTTTTCAGCCCGTTTAATAATTCGGACTGATCGCGGCATGGGTGCCAGCGCTTGCCGTTATCTCCTGCAATCCAGCCGTGGCCGTAGTGCATTGCCGGGCTTTGCTTTACCAGGAGCGAGGCTAAAGAGGGTTCGTTTTTCAGCATGACCATCTCACATAAACCCGAAAGTCGCACTGATACCTGTAACCGTATCAATAGTGCTAGCCATGGCTGGGTTAGCCTGTAGACGCGCCTGCATGGATATCGCAGCCAACGCCATAAAGCGGGTGGCGGAATTGATGCTACTGATCACATCACGGCGACCAGCAGTAGTCCCGACTTCCCCGGACACAGCACCGGCAGCCACACGGCCAATTTCAGCTGTCGCACTCATTACGTAATGCGGAAGTCTTTCTTTTGCTACTTCGTTCGTTGGTACGCACGGAAGGCAATGAATTTGAGCCAGGAAACCATCAACAAGCGTTGAGTCCTCAGTGATATCCGTCAGCAGCCAGATTTCAGGTGGAGTAAGCTGATGCGGTTGCTCCGGGTTCAGCTTGTTGCGCAGCGTCTGGACATTCATTCCCGCGCGCTGTGCCAGCTTCGCCATGTTGTGACGCAATGCGAAAGTCCTGCAAGCTTCATCAAAATGGGGATGCTGAGAAATGCGATAATCAAACATATTGAATCCTTACAATTCTCATCGTGAATTAAGAACCAATGACAAGTTGGAAACTGGAATGCCCAAGAGCTTTTCTCAGTTGCTCCTCTTTCCAGCGAGCGTAATAAATACGGATTGGTCCTCCGGCTTTTTTGCAGCCCTTACGGATTTTACGTGGTTCGATGGGAACGCAAGGATTGTCCCCTGTTGTCCAGCGATAACCTGTACGCACAGAAATACCCTCCAATTCCGCAAACTGCTGCAAAGTGACTATTGCTGCAGGTATTTTTAAGATGGTTATTTCAGAAGCCATAAAGTTACTTTTCCTTACGCAAACGATTCAGGGTTCATCTGCAGCATGTTTGGAAACGACGTAAACAAACATGTGGTTAATCCCTAACTATCCCAAAATGGAACTATCAGGCTTGCATTGTGACTTCGCAGCCCTGAGCCGCTTCCATCGTCAAAGCAAACATGTTTATTTCGATAAGGCTATTAACTCCGGCCTTCTTCCTGATAGGAAGTCGGTTTTCACGGATCATCTGACGCGCATAGCTTGGCTTGTAACCTGTACGGCGGCAGAACTCATCGAGCGTGATGAATGGCTCAGATACCACAAGGTTGATGCTGGGGCGCATTGAAAAATTGCTTTTCATGATGCACTATTCCTCAGTTTGTGTTTAAAAACTTCACTATTCGGAACTATTCTCAATCATTCCGAAGACCACAAAACCGATGATAGGATCGCATTTTAAATATGTCAAACACAAAAGAGACCCCTTTAGCGATCTCAAAATACAACTTTACATCTCAAAGTGGGGGGAAGGAGGCGATAACGCGTATCCTCCAAGCCTACGGATTCAGTACCCGGCAGGCTTTATGTGACCACCTTGGGGTATCTCAGAGCACTATGGCAAACCGTTGGATGCGCGATACTTTTCCGCACGATTGGCTCATTGCATGTCATCTAGATACTGGTGCATCTATGCTTTGGTTAACTACAGGGCAAGGCGCATCTACAACAAAAGCAGATCGCGGCAATGGATTACCTTTGCAATTAAAAGAAATCTCAAATGGGGTTTTTACGTCTACTGAAGAAGTTCACTACGACTCTCGCCTTTTACCTCAAAACACAACTGCTCCATTCATTGTGAAGTTTGAAAATTCGTTCTATCTCGTGGACGAGTTCAGGGGAGAGATCAACGATGGAATCTGGTTGATTGAATTAGATGGCTTTATGAGTATCAGACAGGTTTACCGTCTTCCTGGTGGACGCTTACGGGTAGAAAATGGCCCCGCATCCTTTGAGTGTACACCATCGGATATTGAAGCCAATGGCAGAGTGATCAGCAAAATAACGTTTACTGAATAAGGAATATTGGTATGACTCAATTTAGCGCTTTCAACTATACACACAATAGAGATAAAGCCATCGCAAATTTAATCAACCTGATTGAAGGAATGACCTGTGATGGAAACTTAAGTGAAAAAGAAATGATTTTCTTGGATACGTGGCTGATGGAGACAGACGTTCTTTCCCAAAATTATTTCGTAAACTGCATCAGAGATAAAATAAGTGAAATACTTTCTGATGGTGTAGTTGAAAAAGCTGAATTAGACGAATTGAAAGACCTACTCCATGAAATGCAGCGCGGCTTGATGGATACTCCTAACATAGATCTTTACTCCGCAGACTCTGACAAGCATTTGCTAGAGGGCCTATGCAAGGGGCTTGCTTCAGACTATCATTTGAGCGACGAAGAAATCAGCTATTTAAACTGGTTCTTATCTACAAATGTAGCTTTAAAAAGCAACTATCCCGGTAAACATCTTTACGAACTTGTCCAGTCAATCCTTAGTGATGGAGTGATAACAGACGAAGAACGCATCAAATTATTACAAGAAATAACTGCTTTTACTGGCTCAAATATCTCTGAGGGAATAGTGGATGGATATTCCACAACTTCACCTGTTGACCTTATTGATGAGTTTAACCCTACAGATAGGAAAGTTTGTCTTACTGGTAAGTTTCTATGCAGCTCCCGTAGACAATGTGAAAGTGACCTTATAAAGCTTGGTTGCAAGATTGTTGATCGTGTTACTCAAGATTTGGACTATCTAATTATTGGCGCCCTGAGCTCTAAGGATTGGAAATTTCAAAGCTTCGGAAGAAAAATAGAACAGGCTATTGATTATCGTGACAATAAAGGAGTTCCGCTTAAAATCCTCAGTGAAGAACACTGGCAAGCCCTAATGCGTGATGATCATTCCACATCTCAATAGGCCTATAGAATGGCAGTAAGCAAATTAAGCAATGGAAAGTGGCAGGCTCAGGTTTTCCCCAATGGTAGAGATGGGCGGCGTATTCGTCGCCAATTCGCCACTAAAGGGGAGGCTTTGGCTTTTGAACGCCATGTAAAGGAACAAGCTCAGGACAAGCCCTGGCTGGGCGAGAAGACAGACAAACGTCGAGTTCGCGATTTGGTTACAACCTGGTATAACGCACATGGTGTAACACTTGCTGATGGAGAGAAGCGTAAAGGCGCAATGGAGTTTGCCTGTCTCGCTATGGGCGACCCCCTCGCAACTGAATTCAACGCTAAATTGTTCTCAACATATAGAGAGCAGCGGCTAAGCGGAAAAATCACCCGCTCTGATCGCGTTAAGTCCGTAACCCCTCGCACGGTAAACCTCGAACTGGCTTACTTTCGGGCTATGTTCAATGAGCTGAAAAGACTTGATGACTGGACAGCACCAAACCCCCTCGAAAACGTCAGAGAGTTTAAGATCGCAGAAGTTGAACTGGCCTGGCTTACAGTTGAGGAAGCGACACGCTTACTTGAAGAGTGCGAAAAAAGCAAAGCAGAGGATTTAGCCACAATTGTGAAAATCTGCCTTGCGACCGGCGCAAGATGGGGAGAGGCGGAAAGCTTAACTGGCAAACAGATAAGCCCTGGCAAGATCACTTTTATCAAAACTAAAGGTAAGAAGAACCGCGCGGTTCCAATCAGTGATGAGCTTTACGAACTGCTACCTAAAAGCCGAACCTCGAAACCACTTTTTACCGGATGTTATTCAGCATTCAGGAGCGCGATAAAGCGCGCGGGGATAGAGCTGCCAGACGGTCAGCTTTCGCATGTTCTTCGGCATACTTTTGCCAGTCATTTTATGATGCGCGGAGGTAATATTTTAGTTCTTCAGCGCATCTTAGGCCATACGGATATTAAGGTGACGATGCGTTATGCTCACTTCGCCCCAGATCATCTTACTGAAGCAATTAAACTAAACCCATTAACGTTATTAAACAATTGAAATTCTTAAATGGATGCCATCATGTATCACACTAAAAAACAATTTAAAGGCACATGCCCACACTGCAATAATGTAATTGATTATCACGAACTTAAATTCCAAATGGAAAATGACATTGGGGAAATGCTCGCAAAATGTCAAAGTTGCGGGGACACTTTTGGTATTCAATGTAAGAATCCAGATGAATCGTATATTGTTAGTGGAGCAGATAAAATAGATTACTTGGATTATGAGTGTGAATCACCATCAAACCTCAAAAAAATGACAGTAGCATTCAAATATAAAGGTGATATTTTCAGAAACAACCCAAAATTTGATTTTGAATCTTATAATCTTTACAAATGTCATAGCTGTGATGATAACTTAGAAAAAATAGCCTACGAAAGCATGGCAAGTGAATATCAAGAATGGGGCCAGCAAGTTTATCAATACATATCTGAAGACATATCAGGTTATGGATATAATGCAGAAAAATCAATACTAAAAATCGATTTGACTTGCTCCTGTGGTAAAAATCATTCCGCTTTGTTCTACAAAAAGTTTGACCATTGCGATTTTTCTGATAACGATTTTTTACTCGGAAATATAAGTAATTGCGTTTCTCTCGAAGACAGAATCGATGGAACCATTACGAAATCTGATTTTATAGAAGCCATAAAAAAATTAATTGTTAGGTGGGAGCTATTATTTGAAAAAACTTATCTAATATTCCCTTACGTTGGTCATACAAGATCCGAAAATTCTGAACTACTAGAATTATGGGGCGAAATCATATCCCAATCAAGCTCAAACAAACTTAAAATAATCACTAAAACTCAAACATTGAACTCTTTTAAAAAAGCAGTATCAGAGGTTTTTCATGATTATAACGTTTTAAGCAAATTTAAATTTACGCCACAAGTGATAGAAGAAGCTATTAAAAACACTCGATTTCATGCAAAAATTTATTGCGGCGTAAATGATAATTATGTGGAATGCCTGAGTGGATCAGCCAATATCGCAACAGGCCCTTCATTTGAACAACTTACTTTTAAAAAGTATGATAGTTACGATATCTTCTATGAAAGATTTTTGAAAGCTTTCGACACTAGTAAAGTCGCAGATGATGTATTTAGCATTCTAGATAATAAAACAACCAATAAATGCCATGTTCTTTTCGATCAATCAGAAGGTTATCATCACTCGCAGCTTGAAAAGACTACCCTCATAGCCCTTATCAAAAGTTAAAAAGAACGACCGACGACTCCCGCAGTGGCAGCAAAATGGCAGCATATCTAATCACTATGCTGTCATATTCTTCACTATTCTATGAAACAAGTTTATGACAATTAAGTAAATTATTGTTTTTTGGCAGTAAAGATAGGGACTCATAATCGCTTGCATCAAAATGCCAAAAAAGCCAACCCCGCACTCCCACGGTGTTGGCCCTGTTTTAAAGCAGTGACGGTCACAACAGGTTAAAACACGTAACGCATACCCAGCGTAAATTCGTTAGAGACAATATGCGCTTTCATCTGCTCGTCTTTTAAGCCGCGCGCGTTAGTGAAATTGTTATATCCGCTTTCGATCTTGCCCATATCGATATAGCGATAGCCCAGATCGACATACAGACGCTCAACCGGCGTGTAGCTTACGCCCGCTCCTAACGCGTAGGTCAGGTTGCTTTGGGTGGTCGAGGCGTATTCACGTCTGGCGTTACCCTGCCAGCCGCCCGCTTTGATCTTGCTCACGCCAAGCCCTGCGGTACCGTAAACAGAGACACCGTAGCCGAGTTCATAATCGCGGTAGACATTCAGCATCAGTCGTTCAGTTTCGGTCTGCAGGTGGTTAAAGCTGTTCGCGAATGTGCTGGAGCCGCTGGTGTACTCCGTTTTTTGTTTAAAGGTGTATTCACCTTCGGTACGCCAGCCGTTGCCGAACTGGTAGCCTGCGGCAATCGCCGCGCCGCCAAAATGCTCTTTCTCTTTACCGCCCACAAACTGTCCGACACCCGGACGCGCGCTGGTATCCATCTCTTTCGCACGCTGTTCAATCTGCAGGTATTTTGCCGAACCGTAATACCCTTCTTCCGTATTTGCCGCCAGAACGGTAGCCGGGATCATCGCGACAGGCAGGGCGATTAAAAGTGCTTTCATCTTCATCTACACTCCATTGAAAAACAGTCAGTGAGACGAATCATAAGCAGTCCCGAAAGGGCAAACTATTAGGATGAATACGCGTTTTACCTGGTAATTTTACGTAGGGATTTGTCTTGTTTTTAGTACCGTTGCTTTTTATTTCAATCCGTTACCGGTTGAGGAAAACGCAGCAGAACAATCGCGCCATCGGTCGGCACCGATTCCAGTTCCGTCACATCCAGCGCGGTGTTTTCCGGCAAGCTGAAGTTATCGACCGTAATGCGGTTCACTCGCCACGGCGTTAAGTAACTCACCAGCAGCTCGCCTCTGGCATTGGTTGTGGAGCCAAACTGGTTATAGAAGCCAATGCCCGGGGAGTCCGGCACGTCCACCAGCGCAGCGGTGCTGCCGAGCTGTTGGCCAGGCGTCACGCCGCCTGCGTGTACCAGAATGCTGCCGCTGGTGTCGGCATGATAATCACGGCGCGTTCCCCCGCGTACCATACTGAGGTTCAGCTCGCCCGCGTTGTACTGATAGCCCAGGCTCGCAGACAACTCATCATTGCGGTGTAGGGTATGCGTCGCCTGCAGATCGTAACGCAGGCTGTAATCACTCAACGCCGAACCGTACACATTCACTCCATGACTATCTTCCCCCCGGCTGGCGAGCTCGGTGATATAGCCGACATTACTCGTCGTCCCCCAAAGGGATAAAGGCACACTGAGATTGATACCCACGGTGGTTTCATCCGGGTTTTTACCGTAGCGTTCATAACCGCCGTACAGGCTGACATCCACGTTCTGTAAGGTCGCATCCAGGCTCAGCGTCATCCCCATGCTGCCTGCGTCAGGTTCACGTGACTTCAACCCGTGCCACGACAGGCTCAGGCTGGCGTCCTCGCCAAGATTCTGGTTAAGCTCCAGCTGCCCGCGCAGCGCCCGCCGGGTGACGTCATCGTCCCAGCCGTATCTCAGCAGCTCCGCCCGCGTGATTTTTTCTTCCAGCGACCGGTAACATTCATTACGTGGATACCACTGGAGCTGAGCGGTGAGGCTGGTTTCGGTTGTAAAGAACGCTTTGGCATAGCGGAGACGCCACACCTTGCCCCGTAGCGTCTCCGCCTCTTGCGTATAGCGAGCCGCGCTGACATCTGCGGAAAACGCCCCCCACCGCCCGAGGTTAGCGCCAAAACCCGCGACCTGGCTGAAATAGTGCTCCCCTTGCTGCAGCCCGGCAAACACGGTGACCTGCGGGGCAACTCCCCACGAGAACGTACTCTGCCAGAAGCGATCCTTGTCCCTGTCGATACCGTGAAAAGGCTTATACCGACCGGCGGCCAGTTCGTAGCTAAAGAGCCCGTGATGCACCAGATTGGGCATGCTGGAATAAGGCAGCAGGCGGGTACGCTCCGTACCGTCGCTCTCCTGCACCGTCAGTTCCAGGTTGCCGTCCGGGTCCGGCGGATAAAAATCGCGAATGGTAAACGGCCCGGGCGGGACGTGGATACGGTAAACACGTACCCCGTTCTGGTGAATGGTGACTTCCGCCTCTGTGCGGGCATAGCCGTTGATCCACGGGGAATAGGGTCGCCAGCTATCAGGGTACATCGCCTCGTCACTGGCGAGCGATGCACCGCGAAACGCCAGGCTGTCGAACATATTTGAAGAGGTATTGCCGTCGCCCAGGGTCACGCGCGAACGCAGCGGCGTGATGCTGCGCCAGAGCGACATCGCATTGGTGTACGAACCGTGTTGTCCCTCTTTTTCACGCCAGAAGGTGTTTTGATAACGCAGACGCCAGGGGCCCACATTAAGGCCGTTGTCCAGGCTCAGCGTGGCGTCAGTACCGGAACGCTCCCAGTCATACTGCGCCTGGCTGTTATCCGCATCCAGACGATAGTTAATAAACAGCGCGTTGATGCCATCATCCCAGCGGCTGGTGCTGACGCCATTCTGCTGCGGGCTAATGGCGTCTGTCGGGAACAGAAGCGTCAGCAGTTGCGCCTGCGGGCGGTACCAGTACTTGAGGTTAAACTGCTCCGCAGACTGTGGCGTCAGGCACCCTTTGGCATCCCAGACCAGACGCGCAAGCACCGCGTCACGTACGCCCCACTCCTCCATCAGCGGCTGGCTAAGGCAAGGCCCCGAGGCAGACACCTCAAACGAAATCGCCCCTTTGTAGAGGTTATTAAGGATCACCCACGTCTTTTGGGTGGCCGCGCGGCTCTCTGCCATGGCAAAAAGCAGCACAAAAAAGAGAAGATGGAGTCGCATCATGATGGCAGGCAGCGCAAAAAGGTGAGGAGGCTCACGCCTCCTCACCTGTTTTACAAAAAAGCGTTATTTCTGCAGGGAGGCAAGCGCAGCGCGAGCACGGCTCAGCTCTTGCTGAATGCTGCTCAGATCGCTCTGTTTTTCAGCCAGTTTGCGCTGGTATTTCGCCACTTTCTTGCTGTCGCCTTTGGCTTTCGCTTCACGCAGATCTGCCTGAACCTCGGCAATATCTTCGCGCTTCTCGGCCAGTTTCTTCTCCAGCTTCTTCACCTCTTTTTGCGCGTCAGCCTGTACGCTTGCCGGGGTGCAGTGCGCTTTCACTTCAGCCAGCGCTTTTTTCAGGCCGTTGACCTTGTAGGTATTACCGTACTGCTGGGCGATACGGATCTCTTTTTCCAGTGCCGCGGCTTTGGCAGAGCAGCTTTCTGCCGCCTGGGCGGAGGTGAACATACCAACAGAGGCAATAACGGCCAGCGCGGATACGAGTTTTTTCATCGGGATATCTCCTTTATATGTGAACGTCCTCGAATAAAAGAGTACCCCGGCGGACGGGAAGCTTACGCTGTACGCCCGTCCTCATTCTGCTGTAGGACGGTCTCGCCCGGTTGTAGTCCCGTCTCGCGCCAGCGCTGTAATGCAGCCCTTAATGCCTGAATCTCCTCCTCAAGCTGACGGATGCCGCCGCTGTCGGCAGCCTGCTCCTGCTCCAGACAGCGCGCCTCAAGCGCTGGCATACCGAGCAGTTGAATACCGCCCCGCAGTCGGTGCAGCGCGTCCTTCAAGGGTGTACCGGGGTCCTTTCGCCACAGCGCAATATCGCCCAGCGTCTCCTCCAGCACGGTTATCTGCAAATCCAGAAACGTTGCCAGATGCTCACCGTCCAGCAGTGCTGGGGGGAGCGTGATGGAATATGACGAAGCAACCGGCGATTTACCGGAGGGGGCCAGAGGGGCAAGCAGATTTTCCAGCGCAACCAGCGTGACCGGCTTGAAGATACAGTCGCGCATACCTGCTTCCCGCGCCTCATCCCGCACGGATTCACGCGCGTCCGCCGTCATGCCAAACACCGTGACATCCGGGTAATATTCATTGATTATGCGCGACAGGGCATAGCCACTCATCTCGGGCATGTTGCAGTCGGTGATCACCGCGTCCGGCTGTCGGATTGCCAGGCTCTCAAGCAGCTTTGCTGGGCTGTCGTGCTGGGTGACCGCATGTCCCAGCCACTCAAGCTGCTGGGTAAGCAGCATCCGCCCGACCGGATTATCGTCTACCACCATGATGGTCAACGCTGCGCGTTTGCCGGGTGGCACACAAGCTTTAGTTTCTTTCTCTGGCAGTGCGGCCATAACGGGCAGCCTGAGCGTCACCGTGACCGTTGTCCCCTCACCCGGCACGCTGTTCAGCGTGAGATCCCCTTCCATCATGTCCGCGAGCTGGCGGCAGATATAGAGCCCCAGCCCGCTGCCCTGCGCCCGGGTACGGCTCTCCCCCTGACTAAAAGGCTGGAACAGACGCTGTTGCGTCGCGATATCAATCCCCTCGCCGGTGTCTGCTATTGTCAGCTCCAGCAGCATAAACTCGCCGTTCTGCCATTGCGGCTGCGCCCGCAGCATCACCTGACCGTGGTCGGTGAATTTAATGGCGTTGCCCAGCAGGTTGGTGACGATCTGACGAAAACGCATCACATCGATCAATACGTCCCCTTTCAGGGCGGTATCCATTTCCAGCTGCAGCTTCAATGATTTCTGCGCCGCCAGCCCCTCAAACTGCGACACCGTTCCTTCAATCAGGTTTCGAAGCGAGGCGCGCTCCGGGCGGAGCACCAGACGGCCGGACGCAATACGCTCCACATCCAGGATATTCCCGATAAGCAGCAACAGCGACTGCGCTGCGTCCCAGGCGACCCGTATCGACTGCGGGTTTTGCGGGGCATGGTCGGGACGTTTCATCACCAGCTCCAGCATGCCGATAATGGCGCTGACGGGCGTGCGAATTTCATGGCTCATGGTCGCCAGAAAGGCGCTTTTTCCCCGACGGGCTCGCTCTGCGCGCTGTTTCGCTGCGCGCAGCGACTGAATAAGCTTGCGGATGCGCGCCTGTTGGATGCGCCGACGACGGTAGATCCACCCGGCCACCAGCGCCAGCAAGGCCAGACCGGCGGCGGTGAACGTCACCATCCACGTAATCGACAGCGCCGACGTCGACACAGAGGCAAACGCATTGCCCGTATTGCTGCCGCGCGTCAGGGCGTGGAGATCTTCCGGCGGGATGTTGATCAGCGCTTTATTCAGAATGGTGATCAGCGGCCAGGCCTGCCACGATGCGCCAAAGGCAAAGCGCAACGGTTCGGCATCGATGCTGGCGAGAATTTTCAGAGAGGCAAATTCTTTGCGGGTGAGCTGGGCGTTGGCAATGATCAGGGGCACCACCATCATGTCGTTTTTATCCTTCACCACGCTGTTAAAACCCTGCCACCAGGTATCGACCTTCGCCGTCTGGCCGCTGTTTTGTCGGCCAAGCCAGCCATCAGGCGCTTCACCGCGCAGGCTCACCACGCGGGGCTGAAGCGCCTCCTTCCCCGGGAGCGCACGTCCAACCATAACCCAGGAGTTATACAACCAGGTTCGGGTGGTGAGGAGATCCGCCTGCCAGATCCCCTCCTGCGTGACGCCAGCAATCAGCTCGGCCTCTCCGCGATTAATGGCCCTGAAGGCGGCGGCCTGGCTGGGATAACGGCGGATCTCAAAGGTAAACCCGGTACGCAGGCGGAGCGCGGTCAGCAGATCCGCCAGGATGCCGCGCAGCTGCCCGCGCTCGTTGAAAAAGGCAATGGGGGCGTTATCCTGCGCCACCGCGACGCGGATCCGGGAATGTTCTTTAATCCATTTATGTTCGAGCGAGGTGTAACGCGGTGGCTCTTCGCTCAGGGAGAGCGGGATCCCCCCGCTCCAGCGACGGTGGATCTCCACGCCCGCGTTCTCCGGCAGAGCCGTCAGCATCTTGTTGAGGATCGCGATCCAGACCGCCATCTTTGGCATCGCGGCGAACGAGAATCCCGACGCCTCGAACGTGTCCGCCACCGGACGAATACTGTGATTGCTTAAATTGGACTGACTCGCCAGATAGCGCGCGGTGATCGCATCGCTGAAGAACAGATCGATTTCGCGAAACGCCAGCGCCTCCAGCGCATGTCGCGTGGAGGAGAAATTCACAATGTCAGCCCCCGGATAACGGGCCAGCACGTCGCTGCGGCTGTAGACAGGCGAAACGGCGATCCTTTTCACCGGCTCATCGGGCGAGGCATCGGTATTTACCACTTCAACCGGGATGTTGTCGCTGTAGGGTACACTCAGCATCAGCCCCTGTTTTTGCTGGCTATCCCCTGCCTGAGGCATAAAATCCGCCTTGCCTGCCCGCAATGCTGACAAGGCATCGTCATAGGTGGGATAACGCACCACCTCGATCTCCAGACCGAGGTTTTCCGCCACCAGCCCGGTGAAATCCGCATTGATACCACCGTAATCATTCAGCCCGGTGGTGATGTCGTAAGGGGGCATCATCGGCTCCCAGACCGCCAGACGGATTTTGCGGTGTTCGCGCACCCAGCGCCATTCGCTACCGCTGAGTCCCGGCTCGATCACCTTTTCATGGCTACGCGCCAGCAGGCGAAGGGATTCCCCCGGTTGCGCGGCGCACACGGTAAAGGCAATACAAAAAAGCAGGATAAAGGTAACGGCTCTCACGTCTCTGGCTCTGAATTATCAATAAGCTCGAAAAGTTGTTCAAAATGCGCAAAGCCGCTTTTTTTCATCATTCGCGCCTTATAGGTGCTGATGGTTTTGTTGCTGAGCGCCAGCCGGTCGGCAATCTCCTTGTTGCTTTTGCCCTGCTTCAGATAGTTCAGCACCGCGATTTCACGATCGGAGAAACTCGCCAGCAGCGCCCGGGTATCATGTTGTATTTCAGTAGCCTCGACGATTTTCGTGAACGTCTCTTCCGGGAAACAGTGATAGCCGTCCAGCAGCAGTTGGCAAACCGGCTCGACGCGCTCCAGCGCCAGGCTTTTATTGATAAACCCGCTCGCCCCGGCCTTCAGCGTACGCAGTGCGTAGATCCCTGCAGGCTGGTTGGTATAAACCAGCACCCTGAGCGCAGGGAAGTGGTGCTTGATACGCGGGAGAAGATCCAGCCCGTCAGCGTTTTTGAGTTCCAGATCGAGGATCAGCAGCGACGGCTGTTCCCGATGCAGCAGCGCCAGCAGGTTCTCGCCGGAGGATGTCGTCACGATAAAATCCGGATTTTTTTCCAGCAGCACCTTGAGCGCAAAGCAGATTGCCGGATGGTCATCCACAAGCAGTATTTTTGTCATTGGTGTTTATTCTTTCCTGAGGCATTAACGGCTCCATTACACGCTATACACCATAGCCTACCACGTGTTGAATCAGGACAAGGTTTGTCTGGTTTGAGAATAATTCAGAAAAAATACGAAATACACAATCACAACCTACTTTTCATTAGGCATAATGATTTAAATAAATGGGTTTGGAATTTAAATGCCGGATATAACAGGGTTGGTTTAATGCAGCAAAACGCTAAACCTGTCCTGTGATGAAAAAGGTTCTGGAAACCTCAGTCACAAACTCGAAATCACTTGTCAGGCCATGAGAATGACTCAGAAAAACAGGCGGAACAGAACTTTCCTTCCTTTCAAAACAAGCAGTCTGGATGCTTTGTATTTTTGTTTTATCATCCTTACCCTCAATTAATGAGAGCAGGAAATGCATACCATCCGAATGGATGCTGAGCGTTTTTTGATTATAAACATCTACAATATTAACGCTTCCCGTATTCCTCCTGAGCTGATGAAGCGCATCGTAAACATCTGACCATAAGGGGAAGTCCTTTTTACTTAAACCAGTATTTGCGCAAAACAGGGAAAGCTTCATTTTCATCGTTTGTCCTTTAACAATGTTGTTTGCTACGTATTTTAACATGGAAGATGAACAATCCAGAGCAGGATAAAGTGATGTCGCTGGCAAATTACACATTTTAGGAATTTTATGGCCTGCATTCTGGCTATGCCTGCCATCTGCTCGCCGATATCAATGCTCTGCTACTGAGCAGCCCAGTAAATAATTACTGGGCTAACAGGAATGTCAATTTATGAAGAAATATAAAATCGCAAAATGCTATTAGCGTTTACGATTATGATTTGATATTGATACGCCATCTAGAATTTACTTTTAATATTTTCGTATTTTTCATTATAACTATCCGCATTGCCAATACCTCTTCCCTGAATAATTTGCACAGTAGCTGAAATAACATTTTTTACTTTTTCATCTTTACTCATCTCAATATAGAGTCTTTCTGATACACCAGACTCTGTCCCACTTATCATGTTAACCACTGGGATATAAGATGAGGCATCTCTGGAAACATCCGTTTTAGAATAGATAAGCAGAAGGTTACCCTCATCCGTGAACGTCATACCATCAGGATTACCTAATAAATTTATTACTTTCGTTTTATCACTACCTTTTTCTAATTCTGTAAATGCCAAATTACGGGCACTTACATAATCAAGATTATATTTATTAGGATTATGTAAATCTTTTACAAAGATATCATGATTAATGACAATATTATCAGGCCCATAGACTACTGAAAGAACTCTATGTGCATAAGTGCCGGTCATGCCGTTCAAAAATCCTGTATATGAAGCAACCGAAAGCTTCCCATCAGGGAATGTTTTCTTTAAAGCAGAACGGGATTCATCTTTTTTGCCAATAACACTGGACAAAGAAGAGACATTTGTTTCTCCGTCTATTATTTTTGAATTAATTAAAGCATCACTGTTATTCTTATCAGACAATAATTCACTACCGCCGTTAAATGCAGAGCAAGCAGTGAGTAACATTGATGCTACAGCAACACTTAATAGTAATTTTTTTGACATATTTAAATATCCTTAATAAATTTTATCCTAATTTAGAAGGCACCATAATGCCCTCATCCCACAAGGATTCCGAGCAGGTGCCCAGAACCGTGATTACTACTTTTTTCAGTAATACTGATAATCCCTTTGTATTACCCCTTCAGTCTTCAGTTTGGAGAATCTTTTGCTGCCGCTGCCCGCTCCCAAAACCACGCCGCCCGGCAGTTTTGTCCTGGCTGGCACTGATGTAGCCGGACCCCGTCATGCTGCCGAACGAGAAGCTGCCGCCTGCCGCCGTGCTGTTCTGCGTCGATTTATAATCGTTGCTGTCCTGCTGGCTGCTCATCCACAGATCGCGCCCGATATCCGCAACGATTTTATCGCCACTCACCTGCGCGCCGTTCAGAATGGCGTCCCGACCGCTGGTCATGGAGACCGTCCCGCCGCTGTCGAGCGTCGTTTCCGTCCAGGCCGTACCGTCGCCCTTTTCACTGCCTTTCGAAGCATTCACATTCGCAAACACGCCGATGCCGTAACCGCTCTTCCCGCCGCCAATGCTGACGCCTGCACCGCCACCGCTGCTGCTGTTCTTTCCTGTCGTCTGCTGTGTGCTGGCCGCACCGCCCAGCACGATGTCGTTCGCTGCGACAAGCGCGGTGTCGCCGCCCGCCTTCAGCTGGCTGCCGCCGATAAGGATGTTGCCGCTGTTCTCTCCTTTCTCTTTTCCGGTCGCGGTAATGGACAGATTATTCCCCGCATTCAGCGTACTGCCCGCAACCGTGTCACTCTGCATGTGCTGCTCGGATTTCGATTTCTGCGAAGAGAGCGAAACGCTGACGCCGATACCGCTGTTGGGATCGCCGTTAATCTGCGCCATTTCTGCACCCTGCGACGCCTGTACGCCTGACAGTGCCGCTTTGGTAGCCTTCAGCGCCGCAATTGTGCTGCCGCTGTTAATGACGTTCCCGCCCGCCAACTGGACGTTATTGCCGCTGTGCACGGTGACGTCCTTCGGCGACAGGTACACTTTCGGGATCATCACCGTCTGGCCGTTGATGGTTGCCGCTTCCCACCACAGCAGGCTGTGGTCAAGCGCGGCAACCTGAGCCGCCGTGAGCGCCACGCCGAATTTCAGCCCCAGCGTTTTTTGTTGCTCTGCGGCGCTGTCCATCAGGTAGCGCATCTGATCGAGATCGGAGCCGATGCCGTTGATATATACCCTAAATAATTCGAGTTGCATGAAGGCGGCAAGGGAGTGAATCCCCGGGAGCTTACATAAGTAAGTGACCGGGGTGAATGAGTGCAGCCAACGCACAGGCAACTTGAAGTATGACGGGTATAGCGGTTGCCGGTCTGGTTCAGAATAGCGTTGCTGACGTAACGGGTATCAAATGCCGCGTCACCGAGGAACCGATAATCGCGGTCCGGGTTTAGGCTCAGACGGTCAAGGAAACAGGACGAGCCAGGGAACGGGTTCTGACTGGAGGTGGTACAGAGTAGCCATAATTTATATTTATTATGCAACTCAACAGCAAACTTTAATATTTCCTGAAGCCACCTCGCAATTCCTACAATTATCTTTTTAACAGATACTGTATTTTTATTCAGCCCGGTATAATCAGCGCAAAGAAAATCACTTCACAGTAAAGGAAGCGCTAACAGTTTTATATTATTAAAGAACGCAGCATGAAGGTGTACCACCACCCCCATGCCGCTAACCAAAAACAACTTTCAAGGAGTTGAATATGGCTGAAACGAATTTTAAGCCAGAGTTTACTGTTTTCAAAACAGAATTAGATGTTTTTAACAGTATTACCGAAAACCGCGATCTGATACGCAAAAATGATATCCGCCGTTTGCACGGAAACCGGACTGATGCTGCCCCTATTCATCCCCGCGCGGAAACGCCGGAAGACTGTTCTGCCTGTTGCGAGCTTTATTCACGGGTGGACTGTAAATATCTCCCACTCAGCGGCAAGTGGCTCGCAAATGCAGGTTTTATTGACTGGATGCCTGTCAAAATCCGGGTTATGAAAGATTGTATTGTCATTACGCCACAACATACACGTGAGTTATGGGGATGTCTTGAAGGCATGAGCGTGGTGAATATCAATAAAAAGAAAGTGGCGCAGTGGCTGAAGACATTTCCGGGAGCGCTCAATGATTTGGGGGATGTGCCGGTGATTAAGCGGGGGTAAGTAACAATGTAGTCATATCTGATAAAACGATCCCGGCCAGAGCGTTCTGACCGGGGTTATTTTTAGTCGTAACGATAGTCTAAATTAATCTTCATTTTTTCAAGATCAACTGTAACAAGGCAGCCATGCCATACTGGCCGCCCACCAGTAAGTCCTTGTTCTATGTAGAAGTTCCTTAATTCTACTAATTTCTTAAGAAGTAAGCTGTCTGTTGCAGAGGTTCCAGGCAAAAACCATGTTTTCTCACCTTGTTTATTGATGTAATCGTATAAAAATTTTGCATGATCATTTTCAGGGGATAACTCAGCATCCAGGAAGAGTTTCTGCGCATCCTCAGGTGCCGATTCAAACAATATCCGCCCAATTTCTGAATACAATTCATCATCACGAGAAGCCATTACTTACCTCCTGGGGCGTTGTTAAAAATCTCTCTTACTGGTCGATCATTATTTATCTGATAAGTAACTGTAAAACTGTCTGGTCTTTTATTACTACCTGTATAAGAGGGCTCGATTTTCACATTAACCTGCTTACCATTTTTTAGAGCACTAGCCCAAGTATTTTCCATCTGTTTCCACGCCCCCTTATTTAGGTTGCCATCCATAGGTACAAGATTAAGCTTTTCGCCAGGACCATTAAAAATACTGGCAATTAAATGCCCACCTTCATCACCAGAGGTGCCGCATTTTCCGGCCTTACATTGCTGATAAGTGTTTCTGTCATTTTTCGTCCAAGCTAATGTAGCCTCCGCAGAACCTGTTCGGCCTTCAGCATCAATACGATACGTCTTATTACCATCCACCTGATAAACCGTATTCGGCTCCGGTTTATTCATCGCTTTATTCCAGGCTCCTTTCTTACCGGAGTCAACAATGACAATGTTTTTTCCTTCTGTTCCTGCGGCTGGTTTCCCGCCTTTACTCATCCCACCGGTTACAGCCCCAAGCGCAGCAGCTGCTAAAATATCAGCCTGTTGACCATCTATTCCATAACGGATTTTCAGCTGACTTGCAAATTCTGTACTGGTAACAACACCTTCCGCTTCGATCTGCTGAGCTAACAACGAAGACATATCGTTCTTCATTGCAGACGGCACATCTGCACCTAACACGCGATCTATAGCTTCTCGTACCAGCATTCCGTTAGCAGGTATATCTCCATATTTCTCTTTACAGGCCGCCGGGTTTGTTGCACAGACAGCGATCATTTCCTGCTGTTGCTTCAGGCTGAGATCTTCCATCTCCTTGACGACCTGTTTGCAGTCGCCCCGAGTCTGACACCCTCTCGCCCTTGCCGCAAAACTGTCAATCTGATCGGCACTTAGCGCATTATTCTCAACCGCATTCTTCCCCCCCTGTGCCCCCGCAGCCGCTGAAGCCGTGCTGTCTCCCGCTATTCCTCCGGCCATCCCCGCCGATATCGTCGCCAGCGTGCTGACCGTCTGCTTCTGCTCCTCGCTCAGGTCACTCACCGCTTTGCCCGGATACATCGCCTGCATGATTGCACGCGCAGCCAGTTCCCCCGTAGCGGCACCGGCCGCACCCGCCGCGGCACTGTTCCCCTGCAGCGCCGCAACCGCGCCGCCCAGTATCGCGTGCGCAATGGTGTTGACCGCCGGATTGCCCTCCGTCGATTTCAGCAGATGCGCCAGCTCCGGTGCCGAGGCTCCCGCCAGCGCACCGGCGATATCTCCGCCTGCCAGCCCCTGAAGCGCCGCCGTTGCCGCCTGGATACCCCGTTGCAGGTCGCTGCCTGTGCCGTATTTCGCCTGCTGAGTCCTATATTCTGGCGTCTCTTTCAGCTGCTCAACCGTCAGGTCAGGGTGCGTCTTACGCGCTTCCTTCAGCGCATTCAGCTCGCCCTGCGTTCTGGCGATGTCTGCCACCTGCCCGCCGATATCGCTGATGGCGCTCACCTGCGCAAGCCGCCGCTGCTCCTTCTCCTTGTCAAATATCGGGCTGATGCTGTCGTTTGCGTGTTCTGTATCCCGGCTCAGGCTGGCCACATCCTGCTGCTGGTTCGCGGTATCACGGATGGTGATGTTACCCTCGCCCACCGCCGCCTGTGTCGTACCCTCCGCATGACCGCTGCTGCCCGCTGCCGATACCACGCCGCCCGGCAGGTTGCCCTTGAATGCATCACCGCCAAAGTCACCGCCGCCGCTCAGGCTGACGCCGCTGTGGCTGACCTTGTAATCCGCCTCGTTGTGGATATCCCGGAAGCCCAGCGTGCCCGTATCGAGACTGTTTTTGTCCGCCGTCGCCGTTGAGGCAATCACCGCACCGTCAAGCTGCGTGTGGCGTCCCACCGTCACATCAAAACCGCCATCGCCCGCGAAGAGCCCTGTCTGCTCCTGCACCGAGTCATACGTGCTCTTCATTTTGTCCTGGCTGGCACTGATGTAGCCGGACCCCGTCATACTGCCGAACGAGAAGCTGCCGCCTGCCGCCGTGCTGTTCTGCGTCGATTTATAATCGTTGCTGTCCTGCTGGCTGCTCATCCACAGATCGCGCCCGATATCCGCAACGATTTTATCGCCAGTCACCTGCGCGCCGTTCAGAATGGCGTCCCGACCGCTGGTTATGGAGACCGTACCGCCGCTGTCGAGCGTCGTTTCCGTCCAGGCCGTACCGTCGCCCTTTTCACTGCCTTTCGAAGCATTCACATTCGCAAACACGCCGATGCCGTAACCGCTCTTGCCGCCGCCAATGCTGACGCCTGCACCGCCACCGCTGCTGCTGTTCTTTCCTGTCGTCTGCTGTGTGCTGGCCGCACCGCCCAGCACAATGTCGTTCGCTGCGACAAGCGCGGTGTCGCCGCCCGCCTTCAGCTGGCTGCCGCCGATAAGGATGTTGCCGCTGTTCTCCCCTTTCCCTTTTCCGGTCGCGGTAATGGACAGATTATTCCCCGCATTCAGCGTACTGCCCGCAACCGTGTCACTCTGCATGTGCTGCTCGGATTTCGATTTCTGCGAAGAGAGCGAAACGCTGACGCCGATACCGCTGTTGGGATCGCCGTTAATCTGCGCCATTTCTGCACCTTGCGACGCCTGTACGCCTGACAGTGCCGATTTGGTGGCCTTCAGCGCCGCAAGGCGGTCATCGCTCTCGCCTTTCGCGTCACGTGCCGTCTGCACTGCACTGTTCACCGCACTCCCCGCCGCCCCGGACAGCGCCACCGTCAGCCCGCTGCTCTTCTGCTCAAAGGTCTCATCGCGGGTGCGTTTGTCATGCCCCGGCTCAATCACCACGCTGTCACCGGTCAGGCTGATATCCTTCTGTGCGATGATATCTGCCCCACCGATATGCGCCTGTTTGCCCGCTGTAATGCTGACGTTGCCGCCCGTCGAGCCGACGGTGCTGAAGCTCTCGCTCTGGGTGGTACCCTGCTCGCGAAGATCGTGGGTGGACTTGCTGCTGCCGATGGTGAAGCCAATGCCGCCCGTGCCCATCAGGCCGGACTTTTTGGTCTCCTTAAAGCGCCAGGCCGTGTCGGTGTTGGTCGCCGCCACGATGTCCACATTGTTGCCTGCGGAAAGGGCCACATCGCCGTCGCCAGCGACCGCAGAACCTAACACCCGCAGGTTGTTACCCGCCGACACCGTCACATTATCGCCGCTCAGCAGCGAGCCTTTCTCCCGTGTCGCGCTGTCTTCCTCGATGGTGTGGGTGGTCTTTTTGCTCAGGAAGCCGCTACTGGTTTTAGTTTGTTCCCGATAGCGGTAATCGCTCTCCGTCGCCGTCGTCAGATTTACGTCGCGGCCTGCCGCCACGCCAATATCGCCCTGCGCTGTCACGTCAGCCGCCTGCGCGGTTACGTCGCGCCCTGCGAGGATCACCGTATTCCCCCCGCTGGCAATCTCCGTACCCTGCTGACGAACAGATTCGTCAATGGCGGTTTTTTTCTTCGCCTGGCTGCTGGAGCGTTCCATCGACGCTTCCGCCAGCAGGTTCACATCCCGACCGGCCTGAATGCCCACATCGCCTTCCGCCGCTATCGCCGCCGCACGGGCATTCACATCGTTACCTGCCTGCAGGGTGAGGTCATCGCCCGCGCTCAGGGTGCTGCCCTGATGCGTGACGGACGCCGTCTCCGTGGTCGCGCGGTTGCGCCCGGCGCGTCCTTCGCTGGTCGCGATCTCGTTGGCGGTGATGTTGATATCATTCCCCGCCGCCATACCCAGGCGGCCACCCGCCGAGACGTTTGCGCCGGTCACGTTGATATCCTGTCCGGCGCGCATCGTCAGCCCGTCGGTGGCGGTGATGGAGGCCGTCCTGCCGACATCGGTGCCACTGAAATGCACATTTCCCGCATCGACATTCCACTGCTGTGCGCGGGTGATGTTGTTAATGCTGCCCGCGACGCTCTCCAGCCCTACCGTTTTGCCGCTGATGGTGGATCCGATGTTATTGATATCCCCCAGCGCGCTCAGGTTAAGCCCGCCGCCTGCGCTCAGCAGCCCGGCGTTGAGGTTGCTCAGGCTGTTGCTGCTGTCGATTGAGAGCCCATTCTGCGCCGCAATTGTGCTGCCGCTGTTAATGACGTTCCCGCCCGCCAGCTGGACGTTATTGCCGCTAATCACGCTGCCGCTGTGAACGGTGACATCCTTCGGCGACAGGTAGACTTTCGGGATCATCACCGTCTGACCATTGATGGTCGCTGACTCCCACCAGAGCATGCTTTTATCGAGTGCAGCAACCTGCTCAACCGTGAGCGCCACGCCGAATTTCAGCCCCAGCGTTTTTTGTTGCTCTGCGGCGCTGTCCATCAGGTAGCGCATCTGATCGAGATCGGAGCCGATGCCGTTGATATAGCGTCTGCCGGTCTGGTTCAGAATCGCGTTACTGACGTAACGGGTATCAAACGCCGCGTCGCCGAGGAACCGGTAGTCGCGATCCGGGTTCAGGCCGAGCCTGTCCAGGAAATAGGCCGAGCCAAGGAACTGGTTCCGATCGGTATACGCGCTGTTGGTTTCACGCGGTGTGGCACCGGGTGTTATGCCAAGCAGGTCATACAGTCCATTAAACAGGCTGTCGTCCATGTTGCCGAGGTCATCGAGCTTTGGGTTCACCGTAATCAGATACGGGCTATCGGGATCGGTGGAGGGAACAAAATAGCCGTTGTTGCCGGACGGCAGTGGATAGTTACCGCTGCTGCCGTTTTGGTCGGAGAGCGATGAACCGCCGGAGATATCTTTCAGGGCGTCACTCACCGCATCACGCCATTGCGGGGTGGTGATGTCCTGCGCATCCGCTTCGACAAGGGACTGCGCCTGCTCGCCGCTGGTAATGGACTGGTTGCTGAGCGGGGTCAGCGTAGGGGCGGCAATCGTATTGCTAAAGCCATCCGTGTTGGCGGTGACGAGAGTGTTGCTGATGTCGTTGGTGAAGGTGGCGTGAATATTACCGCCTGCCTGAATAACGGCACGGTAACTCGTTGCTGTTCCCTCGGTTGCAGTGTATCTCTCGCCAGTAGCAAGGTACCGGATGTTATCGTGCACATCCCCTGTTTTTGCCGGGTTAGGCTTCATGCTTCCCAGGCGTCCCTGCGTCTGGGATACATCATAGTGGTAAACCTGATAAGTGATCCGCTTACCCGATTCCCATGACTGATTGTTTAATACGCTCCCGCTTAACGTGGCGTCACGTTGCGCAAGAATAAAACTCGCCTGATTATCAAGTTCTCCCGCAGTAATAAAGAGATCGCGCCCGGAGGCGATCCTGGCGGCTTTGCCCGTCGCGTTTACCCGAACTTCAGACTCAAGAACGGCAAAAGCTTTTTCATAGTATGCTTCGTAAGGTGTCGCCCAGGATTCCGGTTTGAAACCAGGGGCTCCAGTACCACTGCCACCGAAATCTGTCACAAACCAATCATATTCCTCACGGGGCAACCAGCCTGCTGGGATCAACGCTTCCGTCATTGTTACCCACGGCAACGAAGTCACCGCCTGCTCAGGCAGCACTTCCACATCCAACTGCTCCCATTTATTGCTCAGCAGCCCTGTTGCGACGGTCAAATCACCCTTCTGCGTCTCAATATTCCCGGACGTATTCACCACTTCACTGTTCGCTGCACCCGCCGCATTTTTCTGCATCCACAGGCTATTCCCTGCCAGAATATCGCCGTAGACGTTATGAATACGGTCGGCAAAGAGCTGCATATTATTCGCGGCATAAATCAGTGCGGTATTGAGCAAGGTGCCCACAGCATTCATCGTCAGGCTGCCAGCCGTACCGGTAAAGCCATTTACGGTTATGTCACTCAGGCTGTTAAATACCACGTCGCCGCCTGCCGAGAGGCTACCGGCTGCATTGAGCACAATACGTTGCGCGCTGAACGTGCTATCCCCCTTACCTGCAGTGAACTGGCCGTTGTTGGTTAATACTCCACCCGTGCTCAGAACAAGGCTGTTTCCCTGTAAGGTGCCATTATTGGTGATATCCCCCTGAGCGGTGAGAGACAGGGTGTTGCTGGCGGCGAGCGTTCCACTGAACTCAAGCGCATTTAACAGATGAAGCGTGACGTCTCCCAGCGCCACAATCTGCCCGGCGTTTTTCAGCGTGCCGCTGTTGAGCGTGAGGTTACCCGCGCTGAACAACTTACCGCTGATGGTATGGGTAATCTCATCGCCCTTCACCGTAAGCGAACGGGTACCGAGAGCCGTACCGCTGTTACTCAGTTTTTGATAATTAACCAGCAGGTCTGCGCCCTGCAGCATGCCGTCGTTGGTCAGCGTCGTTCCCCGTAGCTCAGCGTTGTCAGTGGCGAGTATCCGCCCACTATTTGCCGCGTTCACCACATCCAGCAGCAACCTCACCGCCTGAACCAGACCACTGCTGCTGTTCTCCAGCTCCGGTGCGGTCAGCGTGAGCTTGCCACCGGAAAGCATTTTGCCGTCGTTCTGTACGCGGGTGGTGGCCTTCACCGAAGATTCCCCACCGCCCTGCAGCGTGCCCTGATTGTTCAGCGTGGCTGTCGATACCGTCAGCGCATTCTCGCTCAGCAGCACACCGCTGGCGGTATTGTTCAGCGCGCCCGAGGCATTCAGCGTCAGCGCTTCTCCCTGAAGCCGTCCGCTGTTAATGAGTTGCCCGGCGGTAATCGTGGTCGCTTTCCCCTGGATTTGCCCGGCATTCGTTGCATTGTCCGCATCAAGCGTCAGCGCGCCTGCGCTGAGCAGTTTTCCTCCGGCCTGGTTATTCAGCTGCGTTAGGGCAACCGAAAGCGCATCAACGCCGGCGATCTCACCGCTGTTGTTCAGGGTACTGCCCCCCAGCGTGAGGTGTTTTGCAATCCACTGCCCGCTGTTTGCCAGCGTCAGTGCTGAGAACGCCAGTTCTCCATTAGAGGTGATTTTGCTGCCCGTTGTCCCGGTAAGGGTGCTGTCGATTTGCGCATCCAGTAAATTTTCTGCCTGGATCGCACCGCCGTTCGTAAGCGCCTGCGCATGAATAAGTACCCGTTTCCCCTGCCATTGTCCTGCGTTACGCAGATCGCCGCCAGTCACGGACAACTCGCCCGCAGTCAGCAACGATCCCGACGCGTCATTCACCAGCGTCAGTAATGGCGCCGCCATCTCCAGGCGGGCGGCCAGCGTCAGGGCGGCAATCCCGGTCAGCGTTCCGCTGTTCGTGATGGTGTCCTGATGCGCGGTGACGCGATTCCCCTGAAGCGTACCGCTGTTGCGCAGCGTCTTTCCGTTAAGCGAAAGGTCACCGGCCGACAACATAGTGCCGCTGTTAACGGTATTGACCGCATTCAGCGTCCCGTTGCCCTGGCTCATCAGTTCGCCGGTATTGCTGAGCGTTCCAGCGGTCGTAACGTCAAGTGAGCCGGTCGCGAGGGAACTTCCGCGGTTAGTCCAGTCGTGGGAACGGATGCTGACATCCTGTCCCTGGAGCTGCCCTGCGGTAGCCAGCGTGGTACCTGAAAGGCCGAGCGCTCCCCCCGTCAGCGTGCGGGAGCCTGTCAGTAAATTCAGGATTCCGGCGGTCAGTGATAATGCGCTATCGCCCTGTAACAGACCGGCACTTTCCAGGCGTTCGGCATTCAGCGTCAGGGTGTTGCCCACCATGCTGCCCGCACTGGACACTGACTGTGCCGTGATGCGGTTTGCTCCTTGAGCCAGCAGCATCCCCTCCGCGCTGTTCTTCAGCGTCTCGTAATCAATTGCCAGTGAAGTCCCGCTCAGCTCGCCGCTGTTGGTCAGATTTGAACCAGAGAGGGAAAGCGCCGCGTCGCTGGTGATAATACCGGCGTTGTTCAGTTCAGAGAGGGAAAGTGACAGTGCCGACGGGCTGTACAGCACGCCGCTGCTGCGGTTATCCAGCAGACGGGTAACCAGCGACAGCGTTTGTCCGGCGTGGATCAGACCACCGTTAATGACCTCAGGGCTGTCGATTGCAAGCGAGGAGGCCGTCAGGGTTCCACTGTTGCTGAGATGGCCGGTTTCAACCTTAAGCCCTGAAGCTGATGATTTTCCCGTGTGGTTGAGACTGCTGTCAGCCTTCAACGTCATGTTGCCTTTGGCAGCCTGAGTTCCTTCAAGTTTTGCGTTTTGCACGGCCACGCCGACGCTGTTGCCCTGTGTCTGTGCCGTGGCCGTGGTGTTGAGGCTGCGGCCCTGCACGGTAACGGCGCCACCGGCACTGGTTTCACCTGCAAGCGTGGTATCGGTGTTGTTCAGCGCCACATCCCCGTCGCTGTGGGTCACTGACGTTGCGCTGGCGGTGAACGTCTTCCCTGAGGTGGTGAGCCCCCGGACACCGGAAAGCGTACCGCTGTTGACGATTTGCGCCGCGTTCAGCGTAAGCGTGTCATCGCTGATAAGCGTGCCGCTGTTGTTCAGATTGCCGCTCGCGGTTACGGTGGTTTTCCCTTTCGCGCCGGTCTCACCGGAAAGCGTGGCATTGTCTGCGCGGATATCCAGCGTGGAGGCGCTCTTCAGCGCGCCGGAGCTGGTGATATCCGTCCCGGAGACGGTCAGGCTGTTGCCCTGAACTGTGCCGGTATTGCTGAATATACCGGTGTTAATCCGGGTATCCGCCACGGCGGCTAATGCGCCATGGTTCGCGAGGCTACCCGCGCTGACGGCGAGAGATTGTCCGGCGGTTGTGCTGCCTTTCAGTTGGCTGTGGCCAGACGTGGTAAGCGTGATGTTCCCGCTGGCATTTGTTGTGCTGCGGCTCTCCTGCGTCAGCGTCTGCGCGTTGAGGGCAATCTCGGAAGCACTGAGATTTCCCTGCTGCACCAGCTCGCCTCCCTTGACCAACAGCTGCTGACCCGCCACAACAGAACCGTTAAGCGCCGCGTTTTTCTCAGCATTTACGGCAAGATGACGACCCGCGCTTGCCTGGGCATCTACGCTCTGGATCAGGGTGGTCGCGGCAAGCGTAGCGTCATTTGCCGCCGTGAACGCACCGCCGTTTTGCGTCAGCGTGCCGCGGGTTGTTAACTGAAGGTTGTTATCGGCGGCAACGTGAGCCTGGTCAAGCGTCAGCGCCGTCTGGCCGGAGACCGTGACGTTGCCACCCGCTTTATGGTCCCCGCGTAACGTTACGTCCGCTGCGCTGACCGTGGTGCTGCCGCTGGCAAGGGTGTTTTTCAGCACCACTTTTCCCGCACTGCTGAGCGCAATATCCCCCTGTCGCGCGTTAAGGTTGCCCAGGTTTACGCCCACCCCCGTTTCACTGGAGACCAGACGGATCCGGTTGGCATACATGCCGCCCAGCGCGCCGGTGTCTACCGCGACCTTCGGGGCTGTACCTTCACCTTTTAACGCACTGACGCTGCCATCCGCCGCTACGCGGTTCGCCCCTGCAACGACACGTAAATCTTTCGCATGCAGTTGCGCGTTGATCTCCGTCGCACGGGAGATGATCGACACCGCATCGCTCTGCGAGCCATTGAGGCCCGCGCCCTCGATGGTGACCGCCCCCTGGGTTACATCAAGAGATTGCAGCTTACCGCTGGCATCAAGCACCGGTTTACCCGTGGTGAGGGTCACATTCGGCGTGTTGATAAATCCGCAGCCGTTACAGGTGATACCGTAGGGATTCGCCACGATGACGTTCGCCGCCTTGCCGGCCACTTCGGTATAGCCCTGCAAATTTGAGCGGTTAGCGCCGGTGACTTCGTTGATGATGCCTTTGGCTTCCTGCCCGGCCTTCAGGTTGGGGTTATTCTGGATAAGCCCGCCAAGCTGAGTCTGGTTAAGCTGCCCGGTCGCGTTATTGAGGATCAGCCCCTCTTTCCCGACGTTGTAGTCGTTGTATTTGTTATGGGAAATACCGGACTGGTTCGGCGTGGCGATGTTCACCACCGGCACGCCGTTAGCCGCCTTATCCATCTGCGTATTGCCGGACGGGGTGATGGATGCCGCCACCGCAGGTAACAGCGGCTGCGTCGCCAGCAGAACGCTCAGTAACGCGCTCAGCGCGCGCTGTGAAAAACGAACCTGATCCTGTTTCATCATCCCTGTCCCTTAGAAAGCCACTGATACGCGGTAGTAAATCGTGAGGTGATCCGGTGCCAGCCAATCCGGATACGCCATCGGTGTGCCAACGGTAAACTGGCTTGAATAGCCGCGATGAGCCGTCGTCAGACCAAACGCGGCGCCCCACAGTGTGCCGGAGGCGTAACGGTCAAATCCGTCCTTCTTCAGCCAGCCACCGTCAACTGCCGCCAGCAGGCCGACATCCCCCACCCACGGCAGCGTAAAGAGCGAATAATTGAGTTCATTTCGCCAGTAACCGCCGTTATCACCGGAGAGGTACTGCTCTTTGAAGCCGCGCACGGAGGCCTCTCCCCCCAGCGTCAGGCGCTCGCTGCCGTACAGCCGGTCCGGCGACCACTGAAAATAGACGCTGGTCAACCACCACAGCCCGTCAGCAACCGGGCGCTGAAAACTGCCGTTGACGCTCCATTTGCGGAACTCGGCTTTCGGCACATCGCCATGTTTGTCGTTATCATCTTCGGCGCCAAACCACGGCACACCCTGAGTGAAGGTCGGGTTCAGGGTCGCCACGCCGGAGGCAATTTTTTGCGTGTGGTTAAGGCCCAGGGAGAAACTTGAAAGTTTGCGGCTGCTGGTAGCCAGCAGAACATCGTCGAGATAGTTATGGTTGATGCGGTGGGTGATGCCCGCCGACAAGCCGGTTTTGATATCGCCATTGCGGAACAGGACCCAGGAGCCATTCAGACGGTAGGTTTCGGTGTCGCCCGTCGAACGCCAGAGCCAGCCGTTATTATCGATGGTGCTGAGGTAGTTGCTCCAGCTGTAGCTGTAGTCCAGCAAGCCGTAGCCATAAGGCACGCTGACCCCGGCGGCAAAATTCTGAGCATCATGGCTGTTCGAAAAATCGCTGCTGCGCCCGCCGCTGATAAACCACTTATCCGCCAGCCCCAGCAGGTTATTGCCGTACAGCGCGCCATTGAGTTGTCCGGTACCGGTACTCTTTTGCCCGCTGTTATCGAAACTCACTGAACCGCTGAGCGGGAATTCAGGCGAAGCCGTCAGATTGACGATTGAATAGCCCTGTCTGTCGCCGGGCAAAATTTCTATTTCAACCGGCGTCTGGCGCACGCGATTAAGCTGCTCCATGCCCTGTTCGATATCGCGCAGGTTAAGAATTTTCCCTTCGAGGCCGGGGAAGGTCATGCTCAGCGTGCGGGCGGGAACCCCTTCAAGCCGGATTTGCTGGAGTTTACCTTCCAGTACCGCGAGATGCAGTACGCCACCAGAGAGATCCTGCTCGGTTAAAAATGCGCGGCTGGTGATATACCCCCGGCTGATATACCAGTCAGAGACGGCGTTGGTCAGGGCGTTGAGACGCGCCATATCAAGACACTGGTTCACCCACGGCGCAACCAGGCGATCTTTGGCTAACGGAGAAAGAAGGGTGGTACCCGTCAGCTCAATGCGCGAGATAACAAAACAGGGACCTTGCGGAGTCGCGGCACTGTCGGGCTGAACAGGACGCGGTAATACCACGCTGCGCTCCAGCTCTTCACGCTGGCGCTGGTTTTCATCCAGCAGCTGCTGCTGTTGCTGCTGAATAGTATTACGGTCGGCCGGAGACAGGGGGGCCGCCTGCGCAGCACCTGCCAGCAAGGCCATGCCAGCCAGCACCTGTAGTATCGACGTTTTCCCTGACATCACTGCCACTCCTTGCTAAAAGTCCGTTTTCAGACTTGCCTGTCAAAAAACGCGCAACTTATGTCAAAAAGTAAACAGTGTAAATACACACATTTAATTTAAGGTCTATTTTGCTGCATTTTCAGAATTTAGCGGGTGACACTGCGTAAATCTAAAGAAATCCCCCATCGCGCCGATCATCATCCGTGTGTATTATTTCCTGTAGCGTTTCCAACAACTAACCTTAACTCAAATACTTAAGCGCCAAAGCGAAAGGCATCATGAGCACACCGATCAAACGGCTAGAAATCATTAAAAATGCCATTGAACTGGAAGATGACGACATCATTCAGAGCCAGCTAACCCGGCTGAAAAATGAAGCGTTTGACGATGAGCTACAGGCAATCGTCGTGGCGCTTGAGCAGAAAAACTACACTGCGGCCATCGCCGCGATCGTCGCGTGGCTACAGAGCCAGCGTGCCGTGACGCCATGGCGCGATCCGCAGGTCGCCGCGAGCAAACTGGAACTGAAAGCGCTGGAAGAGCGACTGCGCGATCTGATTGACCGCCGTAACGCGCGCGTACAGCAGCTTGATGAGTTCAACGATCTCTATTTCTCCCGCCTGGGCCCGCTGATGCAGCAGATCCTCGCCCTGCGTAAAACGCTGGCCGAGCTGAACCTGCGCCGCCAGCAGGCTGAGGCGCGTCGTCGCGAGGAAGACTACCGCCGCTGTCAGCGCTACATGGCCCAGGCCGTGGAGGTGCTGGCAACACTCACCCAGCGCTGGCGCGAACTTCCTGCCGATTCCGTACAGGCAGCCGAGGCGCGTAAGCATCTGCAGCAGCAAAGTAACCTGATTGCCAACCTGCTTGCCGAGGCGCTGGAGCTGGAGAGCGGCTTAACGCGTGAGGAAGAGCCTGCGCGTCAGGCGCGTGACGAGGCCAACGAAGAGTACGAGAAATACCGCGAGCAGCATCAGGATGCCGAAGTGCGTCTGCGTAAAGGGAAAGATCTTTCACAGGAGGATCGGGACGAGCTGAAACGGCTCTGGCGGCAGGCGAGCAAGCTGTGTCACCCGGATCTAGTGGCGGACGATTTGAAAGAAGAAGCCAACGCGATGATGGTGCAGCTCAACCAGGCTAAACAGCGTGGAGACGTCAAAGCCATTCGTTCTCTGGTGGCGCGCCTGCAGCAGGGCTTCGAGCCGCTGATGGCCAGCGACAGGCTGAACGATCTGGAGCGCATCCGCAAAAAAATGGCTCAGGTTCGCGAGCAGATCGACACCTTAGTGAACGAGCTGGCAGAACTGGAGAAAGAAGAATCCTGGCTGCTGGTGTCGTCGCTCAGCAATATGGAAGCGTACTTCGCTCAGCAGGAAAAGGCGCTGAACGAGGTCCGCGCCTCGCTCGAACATCAGGTGAGCGAAGCGCAGCTCGATTCAGCAGCGTAATTATTTCGCGTGCCAGTACGCGCTGGCACGCACCAGCTGCTGATCGATAGCCTCAGTCTCAAACAGTCGGCTCAGGTTTTTAACCACCTTCCCTTCCCCGGTCAGCCAGATAAAGTAATCTTCCGCCGGAACGTTCAGCGACGCCAGCAGCTCAGCCACCGCCTGCTCGCTGTGGCCGATCACCCAGGTGATGTTGAACGCGCTCAGGTGCGCCAGATAATCCTTGTATGATTCATCCCCGACGGTGACTACCGCGTGAATTTCCGGGCGTTTCGGCAAGCTGGCGATGCCTTCCAGGCGGCGACGCAACGCCGGCATCCCGGACTCATCGCACACATACAGCTGCCAGGCGTAATCCTCCGGTACCACCAGCGAACCGCGCGGGCCACCAATCGTCAGCCTGTCGCCCACTTTCGCCTCTAGCGCCCACTGGCTGGCAACGCCACCGTCATGCAGGAAGAAATCGAGCGCCAGCTCATGCTTCGCGGCGTCGTACAGCGGCGTGTAATCCCGGCTTTGCGGGCGCACGCCGTCGCCCCAGTCAATGCCCTCGTCGGTGACCACCGGTGGCACAAACGTCGTTCCCGGGGCCGGGAAAAACACTTTGGTGTGATCGTCGAAACCGCGGGAGCTAAAGCCCTCCAGCGCCTCGCCGCCTAAAACTATGCGCTGAAAACCAGCGCTTACGCGCTCAACACGGAGCACGGTCAGTTCACGAAAACGCAGTTCGTTACGCACGCGTTGTGGATAGCGGGTGGTTGCCATGTTAAGACCCTTCTCAGGTGAATACGATATATCTAAATTGATTTTAAATGATAATGATTGCTAATCAGCAAGAATGCAAGATCTTTTAGATTGCATCTGAATATATCTTAGATATAGTTTAGATATATCAATTTACGAGGCACACTATGCGACACGAACATGATGGCGGCGGACGTCGACCACGCTTTTTTGGTCACGGCGATCTGCGGCTGGTGATTCTGGATATTCTGACCCGCAACGCGAGCCACGGTTACGAGCTGATCAAAGAGATTGAGAACCTGACCCAGGGGAACTACACCCCGAGTCCTGGCGTGATTTACCCGACGCTGGATTATCTTCAGGATCAGGCGTTTATCACCATTACGGAAGAAGAGAATGGGCGTAAGCGCATTGCCATCAATGCGGCAGGACAGCAGTGGCTGGAGGAAAACCAGGAACAGCTTGAGCAGATTCAGGCGCGTATCAAAGCCCGCACGGTTGGTTTCCAGCTACGCAAAAACCCGCAGATGAAGCGGGCACTGGATAACTTCAAAGCGGTGTTAGATCTGAAGGTGAATCAGGGAGCGCTCAGCGACGCGCAGCTTAAGCAGATCGTTGGCGTGATCGACCGCGCGGCGCTGGAGATCTCCCAGCTGGATTAAGCCGGTGCGTGCGCGCTCACGCGGAAGACGCGTACCAGCTCTTTCAGGTGCATCGCCTGCTCGTTGAGGGAGGCCGCCGCGGCAACAGACTCCTCCACCAGCGCGGAGTTTTGCTGGGTGGTGGCATCAATCAGGCCAATCGCGCTGTTAATCTGCGAGATCCCCTCTGTCTGCTCGTGGCTGGCCTGGCGGATCTCACGCAGGATCACATCCATCTCTTCCACGTTGCCCACCATGCCATTGATAAGCTCGCTCGCCTTCTCGACCAGATTCATCCCGTCCTGCGTCTGGCTGGTGGAGCTTTCAATCAGCTCACGGATCTCACTGGCTGACGAAGCACTCTTCTGCGCGAGCTGGCGCACTTCACCAGCCACCACCGCAAAGCCACGACCGTGCTCGCCCGCCCGGGCCGCTTCCACCGCCGCGTTCAGCGCCAGAATATTGGTCTGGAAGGCAATGGCATCGATCAGGTCGATGATGTCGGACATCCGGTTCGAGGTCTCGTTAATCAGGCGCATTTTGCTGGTCACCTGCTTCATCATCTCACCGTTGTTTTTGACCACCTTCGCAGCATCTGCCGACAGGTTGGTCGCTTCTCCGGTATGCGAAGCGGTGTTTTTCACCGTCGCGGTGATCTGCTCCATCGAGGCGGCGGTCTGCTCCACAGAGCTGGCCTGCTCTTCCGTGCGCGCAGCCAGATCCTGGTTCCCGGCGACAATCTGCGCGGCGGCGCTGGAGATATTCTCCGAGCCGGTCTGCACCTGCTGCACAATGTCCAGCAGACGCGTTTTCATCTCCATCAGGGCATGCAGCAACAGGCCGGTTTCGTCTTTACCGTGCGAGGTGATACTGCCGGTGAGATCGCCATCCGCAATCGCCGCCGCAAAATCCACGGCCTGGCCCAGCGGACGGGTAATGGAACGTACGATAAACCAGCCAATCAGGCTGCCTGCCGCCACGCTGAAGAGAGTAATGAGGATGAGCAGCAGACGGTTGCTCCTGAAATCACTTTCCACCTGCACCCCGGCGTTCTGCATCTCAGTGTTCTGAATCGCAATCAGCTGCTGCACTTTGGCTTTATAGGCCTGCTGCAGTTTGAGGGTGTTAGTCATCATCTCCTGAAGCGCCCCGGCGCGATCGTGATTCTGCACCGCCTGCAAAATACGATAGCGCGAGTCCAGATACTGCTGGCGCACGCCGCGTATCTCGGCGAGCACCTGCTGCGATTGCTGATCCTGCAGTACGTTGTTCAGCTCACCGAGGAGCACCGTGATGTGCTCGCTAATCTCTTTAAGATGCTGCTGCGACTGCGCCGTGTACGTTCCCTGTTCATCCAGCAGCATGAGCTGCTGAGTGCTAATAAATTCCTGGAAGTTATCGATTAACTGGTTCGCTTTTACCGTGGTTGGATAATCACTGGTAATAATGGATTGCATCCCGTTGTTTGCCCGGTTCAGACTCATTAAAGACAAACTCGCGCTCACCACCATCAGGACAATAAAGAATCCAAACGCCAGAAATAATTTCGTGCCGATTTTTACGTCATGTAAGAACATATTTACTCCATCGATGTGATTATTTCTCAGACGATCACCGTTATCGGTAACGAAACCGCTAACTTTATGACTTTGATCGTTTTTTTATTTCATAACCATCACAATGGATAGGCAGAGGCTATTAATATAGCCGTATCGATCGTTACTCAACCACCAGACGGGGCATTTATGAAATAGCATCGGGGAAAAATGACTTAGGCAGGGATAAATAACTGAGGTACTTTCTTTAGTTACTTAATATAAAATTAACAATAAATCGCAAGAATAATTACAAATGAAGCGACGAAAGCCGTTTACGCCTGGCAGAATAAACGGCTTTTCTGGAACATTACAGACTCAATGGAGAACCGTCACTGCATCCTGAAGACGTCCGGCCCGGTGTTTTACCATCGCGGAGATCTGCGCACTCTCTTCAACCATATCGGCGTTTTTCTGCGTGATGCTGTCCAGTTCAGCCACCGCGCGGGTTAACTCCGAAAGCCCGGTAGCCTGTTCAGAGGTGGCATGGCTAATCTGCGCGATCAGCTGCGTGACGTTTTTCACCTGCTCAACGATATCATCCATGGTGCGTCCTGCGGCGTGTACCTGCTCGGAGCCGGACTGTACCTTGCTGGCGCTGGCATCAATCAGCTTACGGATATCGTTGGCGGCATTAGCGCTGCGGCTGGCAAGATGACGAACTTCCCCTGCCACCACCGCAAAGCCTTTGCCCTGCTCACCGGCTCGTGCCGCTTCTACCGCCGCATTCAGGGCGAGGATATTGGTCTGGAAGGCAATATCGTTGATCAGGGTGGTAATGGAGCCGATACGCTGGGTACTGTCGGCGATATCGTCCATGGTTTTGACTACCGTCTGCATCGCGTTCCCGCCTTTGGTCGCCGCACTGCTGGCGGCTACGGAGAGCTTATCGACCTCGGTGGCGGTTTCAGAGTTACTCTGAACGGAGGCCGCCATCTGGTTCATCGTCGCCACGGTCTGCTGCACGTTTGCAACGGTCTGACGCGTGCGGTCGTTCAGATCCTCATTACCCTGCGCCAGCTTGTCGCTGCCGTCGCGCACGCTCACCACCTGGCTTGATACGTCATTGATTAGCCAGCGACACATCAGCCCCAGTTGCCCCACCGCGCGAAGGGTCAGCCCCAGTTCGTCGCTGCGGTTCAGGTGCTGCACGCTATTGCGCTCGCCGGTTGCCACCTTCAGCGCCTGTCGCGCCACGTTCTCTACCGGGCGGACAATCTGCTGTTCAAACAACAACGTGCCCAGCAGCATCATTATCGCTGCTGCGGCCAACGACACCCAGCCTGCTGAGGTTGCCACAAGCGTAGCGGCGAGCGCGCCAAAGAGCACCGCCATCACGCCGCGTACCTGCCAGCGCAGCGGCATTGCCGGTAGCTTTCCGAACCAGCCCTGACGCACCACCAGCCCTTTATGGATCCGTTTAGTACAGCGTCCGGCATTCAGGGCCTTATAGAGTGGCTCAACGGTGGCGATCTCTTCTGCCGTCGCTTTGGTGCGAATCGACATATAGCCGGTGACCTTCCCGTGGCGCACCATCGGCACCGCGTTGGCGCGCACCCAGTAGTGATCGCCATTTTTACGGCGGTTTTTGACAATTCCGCTCCACGGCTCGCCCTGTTGCAGGGTGTACCACATATCGGCAAAAGCGGCTTTAGGCATATCAGGATGGCGCACCAGATTATGCGGCTGACCCATCAGCTCATTAAGATGATATCCACTCACCTGAACAAAGGTGTCGTTAGCATGAGTCAGATAGCTGTGGACGTCTGTGGTAGACATTAAGGTGGTGTCATCGTCCAGAAGATATTCATTCTGGGTGACATAGGTTGGAGAGGACATCGTGAGCATCCCTTGCAGGTTATTTGAATGTTAATTTTGTGGTTTATTGTTTTTTCGGCGGTAAACAATTTATCTTTAGTTGTTAAACTTGATGGAGATCGCAGATTTCACTTAAACCTCACTTTTTGTGAGATTTTATAATTGATTGATTTTAAATACTTTCACAATGAAATTACCTGCAAAGGATGATCTGTTAACGCCCACTTAAGTCGCACCGCCTGCCCCCCCCTGGTGCAATTGACCCCATCCACGTCTTCCTGCCCCCGTTTTCCGTACCGCTAAATCCCGTCTGGAAAACATCGGCATGATTAAATATTGCGCAACATTATTTTAACCTGGTGTTTATCCCGATTTTCGTTAAGTCCGCTGAAGTGGCGTAATCCCTGCAATACTTAACGCAGTATCATGTGATACGCGATCCCCGGGAGCATATTTTGAACAGGTTACCTTCCAGCGCCTCGGCTCTTGCCTGTACCGCGCACGCACTGAATCTCATTGAGAAGCGAACGCTTGATCATGAGGAGATGAAACAACTTAACCGAGAGGTCATCGATTACTTTAAAGAGCACGTCAATCCAGGTTTTCTGGAGTATCGCAAATCTGTTACCGCCGGCGGGGATTACGGAGCCGTAGAGTGGCAAGCGGGAAGTCTGAATACGCTTGTCGACACCCAGGGACAGGAGTTTATTGATTGCCTGGGTGGTTTTGGCATTTTCAACGTGGGGCACCGTAATCCAGTAGTGGTTTCCGCCGTACAGAATCAACTCGCGAAACAACCTCTCCATAGCCAGGAACTGCTCGACCCGCTTCGCGCCATGCTCGCGAAAACGCTGGCAGCCTTAACACCCGGCAAACTGAAATACAGCTTCTTCAGCAACAGCGGCACGGAATCGGTCGAAGCGGCGCTTAAGCTCGCCAAAGCGTACCAGTCGCCGCGCGGGAAATTCACTTTTGTCGCCACCAGCGGCGCGTTCCATGGTAAATCCCTGGGCGCCCTGTCTGCGACCGCCAAATCCACCTTCCGCAAACCGTTTATGCCGCTGCTGCCGGGCTTCCGCCACGTGCCGTTCGGCGACATTAATGCCATGCGCACCGTGCTCAGCGAATGCCGTAAAACCGGCGATGACGTAGCCGCGGTGATCCTGGAGCCAATTCAGGGCGAAGGCGGCGTGATCCTGCCTCCACAGGGCTATCTGCCTGCCGTACGTCAGCTGTGCGATGAGTTTGGCGCGCTGCTGATCTTCGACGAAGTGCAGACCGGCATGGGACGTACCGGCAAGATGTTCGCCTGCGAGCATGAGAACGTTCAGCCGGACATTTTGTGTCTGGCGAAAGCGCTCGGCGGCGGCGTAATGCCGATTGGTGCGACGGTTGCTACCGAAGAGGTCTTCTCGGTGCTGTTCAACAACCCGTTCCTGCATACCACCACCTTTGGCGGTAACCCGCTGGCCTGTGCGGCCGCGCTGGCCACCATCAACGTGCTGCTGGAGCAAAACCTGCCTGCGCAGGCAGAGCAGAAAGGCGACATGCTGCTGGACGGTTTCCGTCAGCTGGGACGTGAATACCCGGATCTGATCCAGGAGGCACGAGGTAAAGGGATGCTGATGGCCATTGAGTTTGTTGATAACGAAATCGGCTATAGCTTCGCGAGCGAGATGTTCCGCCAGCGGGTGCTGGTGGCCGGCACGCTCAACAATTCCAAAACCATCCGCATTGAGCCACCGCTGACGCTGACCATTGAGCAGTGTGAGCAGGTACTGAAGGCGGCACGTAAAGCGCTGGCGGCACTGCGCGTGAGTGTGGAAGAGGCGTAAAAAACGCCGGGTGGCGCTGCGCTTACCCGGCCTACAACACCAGCCCGGTAAGCGTTGCGCCACCGGGCTGCTTTTTATCGGTGAAACTCCGCCACCGTCATGGTAAAGCGCAGCACCTTTTTTCCCTCATTGGCATAGCCGTGCGCGGCTTCCGTTTTCGCCACCGCCGATGCCCCGGCAGCAACCTGCGTAACCGTCTCATCCACCGTCAGGGTTAATATGCCTTCGTTCACGTGCAGCAGCTCAAAGGTGCCCGCCGGATGCCCCGAAGAGGTAAAACGCTCTCCCGGCTGCATCTCCCACTGCCATAGCTCAATCATATCCGGGCCCGCGGTTCCTGCCAGCAGTCTGGCGCGTCCGCCCTTTTCCCCCTGCCACAGCACCGGGATCGCGGCTTCTTCGATAACGTGCACCAGCGGCTCGCTGGAGACGTTAACGATATCCGCCACTGAGATACCGAGCGCGGCAGCCAGCTTGCACAAAATGGCGATGCTGGGGTTGGCTGCGCCCTTTTCGATCTCCACCAGCATGCCTTTGCTGACGCTGGCACGCCGCGAGAGCTCATCCAGCGACAGTTTTTTCTCTTTACGCCAGTTGCGTATGCGGTTCGCTACGGCCAGGCTTACCTGGGTGATATCGGCACCCTGCTCAGTCATTATATTGACTTTTTCAGTCATTGGTCACTACCATGGTATAAAACAGTCAATACAGGATTATTTATGTCTCTCGTTACGCCGTCAATAGACCCGCGCCTTGCCGCAATTGCCCCGGGCTTTCGGGCGCTGAGCATTCTGGTGGAAGCTGCGCCGGTTACCCACCCGGAAGTCGCTCCGGCCGTGCTCACGCAAGCCTGCCAGCAGATGCTTAATGATGATGTGCCGTGGGCTGACGCGCACCTTTCCGGCTGGGATGAGGTATTTAAGGCCTTCGGCGCAAAACCGAAACGTACGCCCTGCTCGGCATCCGCCTTACGTAAGCGGGTCTTAAAAGACGGCTCGCTGCCACCGCTCGATCCGGTGGTGGATATCTACAACGCGGTGAGCATTCGCTACGCCATCCCGGTTGGTGGAGAAAATCTTGCGACTTATTCAGGCGCGCCGCGCCTGACGCTGGCGGACGGCAGCGAGCCGTTTGATACCTTCAAAGAGGGGCAGCCGGTGGTGGAATACCCGGAGCCGGGCGAGGTTATCTGGCGCGACGACCTCGGTGTTACCTGCCGTCGCTGGAACTGGCGCCAGGGTATACGGACGCGTCTTGACAGTCAGGCGCAAACCATGTGGTTTATTCTGGAAAGTCTGCCGTCAATGCCGCTTACGGCACTGGAAGAAGCCGGAGCGGATCTGATTGATAACCTGCAACGTCTGATGCCGGGTGCAGTGGTGCACAGGCAGTTACTGACCCTGTAAGAGGATAAACAATGTTTCGTGGAGTCAGCGCATTTCCGTTAACGCCCCTGAAAAACGGCACGTTTGATGAGCAGGCCTTTACGCATCTGCTCTCTCCCGTGGTTGAGGCAGGCGTCGATTCACTGGGCATTCTTGGCTCGACCGGGAGCTATGCCTATCTGACCGTTGAAGAGCGTGCCCGGGTGACACGCTGTGCGGTGGAACATGCCGGTAACATACCGGTTATCGTCAGCATCGGCGCAATGCGGCTGGACGATATTCTGCGTCTGGCTGACGACGCGCAAACGGCCGGAGTCTCCGGCGTGCTGATGGCACCCGTGTCGTACCAGCGATTAACGGATGAGGAAGTATTCAAGCTCTATGAAACGGTGACCCGCCAGCTCTCCGTACCGCTGTGCATTTACGATAACCCTGCCACGACCGGTTTTGCGTTTAGCGATGAATTGCTGTTTGCCGTCGCGTCTCTGCCAAATGTGGGCTCCATCAAGCTTGGCCGCGTGCCGGAGGACCTGTCGCAGGTACGTGCCCGGCTTCCTGATACGGTCACACTGGGTATCGCCGGTGACTGGCGGGCAGCTTCAGCCCTGCAGGCCGGGTTTGACGTCTGGTATTCGGTTCTCGCGGGGTTGTTCCCAAAATCGGCGCTGGCGATAGCGCGTTCGGGGAAAAGTACAGAGTCAGAACGGTTAGAGCCGCTATGGGATCTGTTCCGTCGTTACGGTAGCGTAAGGGTCATCGCGGCAGCGGCGGAAATGAGGGGAAAAGTGGCAACACCCGGCTTGCCGTTCCCGTTGCAGGCAATTCAGGGAGAGCCGCGCGAGGCGCTTTCAGCGATCCTTGCGGAATTGGAACTGGCCTGAAAAACGCCGGGTGACGCTGCGCTTACCCGGCCACACCGCATCATTCATAAAGTAATCCATTCTCAGGGATGGTTGAGAAAGCAACGTCCCCGCCCTCGCAGTTTGTCCTCTGTCTACGTGTAATTAACCCGGTAAAAATACGTCTTCTCAACTCTTAATAGAAATCAGAACATTGAATAATAGTAGCGCTAAAATTATAATGCTTAGATTCATTTGCGAGGACGTTTAAGCTATGCAGTACCTACTTGACGGGATAGTGCATTATAATGATGAATCGCGCATTTTAACCGATAATAAACGCGAAGTTGAGCTTTCACTGGCGACGTCGCGATTATTAAATGCACTTATTGACGCCAATAATTCTCAGGTCAGCCGTACTGAACTCCTTGAAAAAGTCTGGGAAGAACATGGTCTGGTTGCTTCTGATAACAACCTGAACCGAAACATATCTCTGTTGCGAAAAGCATTTCTTGAATTCTCGCTTGAAGACAAAATCGAAACAATACCAAAACAAGGATTTGTACTGCACTGTCAGTGTACTCGTGTTAGTACTACACGTAGTAGCACGTACGAAAAATTTAAAAAAATCTGTTCCTCCCACAAAGGTTTTTACATTAGCACAATAGCATTAACCGTTTTAATGGTGAGCACCATCACTGCCTTTTATTTGTACCATTTAAACGATAGCACTATGCATAAATATAAGTCAGTCGGATTATGCGATGTCTATACTGACGAAAATGGCGTCAAACAAGAGAATATTGACTCATTTTTTAATACAAATTTAGGGCAAAGGATCGCATTAAAATGCCAGCAATATCCCAAAAATATCTATTTTGATGACAACAGAGCGCCTTTAAAAAGCAAGGTGTACTCAACTCACATTGCCCTGTGTGGCAAACAAAATACAGGGAAAGGACATGAATGCGAAAACTTCGTCAATATTAACAACAATTAATATTGTTTTATGCCTGTTGATGCTTCCCTTGCTTGCAATGGGAATATACAAGCTTGTTGGTGTTTATGATTACCTACCGATGAACTGTATGTCGACGGTACATATCAACTATGAAGATTCAAATAATGTCCAGCAAGGGATTAATGGAAATATCAAAATTGTTTTCCACATTACCAACGATGGTCTCGTCACGGTCAGCGAATACGGCACGTTGAACTATTATGGTAAAGAGTACCTTGTCGATCGTACAGGAAACATGACCATTGACACAGACGTGCAAAACGGATTCCATAAAGTTACGAAAGGTAAATTTCTTGCTAATCCGCAGGATAATGCACCTTCTGTGCTGGTTGAGAAACTCACCTCAAGCCAGCCTGTCCTGCACTATAAGATCCAGAAGCTTGACACCAAAACCTGGCGAATAAGCGATTTGCAGCGTGCCATATTTATTTGCCGAAAATGAGTTTATTGACGCAAGCACATGGCTCATTGTGCTAATGTTATGAATGCAAGACAGATGTATAGATTGTTAAATCAAAAAATAAAACTCGCACTTAACTCTTAACAAAAATCCAACCAGAAAGCAATTGGAGCAACCATACGTTCATCTAAACAAACACTCTACACGCCAAAAAAAGCAGAATAAAAACCTTATTAAATGTGATTTTTCTTGATTTAATTCTACTTCCTCTGTTTTTCTCATACTCTTCCCTTCACTTCTTTTATTCTGCATTTTTTTATTTTGTATTTCTAATATCCCTCATAAAAGAATTGTTTGAATTTATTTCGAAAGTATTATTTAGCCAACTTTTGGTGACGATGCTTTTATCTGTAAAGCATAGAAATCCATTTCATAAAATGTCAAAAACCCTAACAGGCGAAGCAACAAAGTGAGAGGAAGATATGCGCGTGTTAATATTAGATCCTAATATTATAAATCAGCATTATTTGAAAACCCAAATTGAAGAGGCAGGTATTTTAACTGATGTATCTTCGAGTATTGAGGAAGTGGAAATGTTTATGTTTTCAAATAAAGCTGAACTCCTGATTATGGCATCTGAAACGCTTTCCACTACTGAGTTACAGGCGATTCGTAAGTGGCGACGCGAAGGGCGCACTATCCGCATCATGATCCTTAACAGCAGCAACGATATTGAACACAAGGTGAAAGCGTTTGAAAGCGGTGCTGACGATTATGTTGTCAAGTCTAGTCATATTGAAGAGATTATCATCAGAATTTGGGTTTTAGTACGCCGGAATTATCTCACCCCTTCCAGCCGTATTACTGCAGGTAATTTAGAACTCGACTTAAACAGCAAGGTACTCTTCATCAACAAGCAAAAAATTCGACTGACCCGTTTTGAATTTGAAATTATGAAGCTACTGGTGAAGAACAAAGGTAAGGCGCTGAGCAAACGTAAAATCATGAAACATCTCTACCACGACTGGATGGGTAAAGAAAACAATACCGTCGAGGTGCTTATTGGTCGTCTGAGAAAGAAACTGGCACCCTACAACAGCGGGCAAATCAGAAATCAAAGAGAAGAGGGTTATTATTACGATCTAAACGGTGCGATCTGAGTAACAGCCAGCTCCTGTGCTGCCTTGATGGCATAAAAATTAACTTCATTTAAGTACGGTATATTTAACGCTTTTAAACTCACACTTCATCAATCACAGCTTCATTGTTAAGAAAATTATATGAACAAATCTACGACCAATACGCTATCGCTTTGGTCTTTAACGACGCTTGTCGTCGGAGCGATGATCGGAGCGGGTATATTTTCATTACCTGCTGCATTCGGACGAGCAACCGGTGGGCTTGGTGCAATTATTGCCTGGGTGATTGCCGGTGGCGGTATGCTGATGCTGGCATTTGTATTCCAGAACCTTGCGCAAAGAAAGCCTGAACTCAATGCGGGCGTCTTTAGCTACGCTAAAGCCGGTTTCGGCGAATATCCGGGCTTCATTTCGGCACTCGGTTTCTGGGCGGGTACATGTATCGGCAACGTATCCTATTTTATTTTAATTAAATCAACATTAGGCGCTTTTTTCCCTGCATTTGGCGAAGGTAATACGCTGCTGGCAATCGCTGTCTCATCAGTTGTTTTATGGTCTTTTCATCTCCTGGTATTGCGGGGTATTAAAGAAGCGGCCTTTATCAATACCCTGGCCACCTGTGCCAAGATCATCCCTATTTTTGTATTTATCGCCATTCTGATAATGGCATTCAAAAAAGAGATGTTTATGCTTAATTTCTGGGGCGGGGCCGCCGGAGAGCCACCTCTCTTCAGATCAATCTTTTCCCAGGTCAGAAGCACCATGTTGGTGACCGTATTCGTATTCCTTGGAATCGAAGGGGCAAGTATTTACTCGCGTTATGCAACTAACCGGAAAGACGTTGGCCTGGCGACCGTATTCGGCTTCATCGGGGTGCTGTGCTTACTGATGTTAGTCACCATGCTTTCTTATGGCGTTATGCCCCAGGCCGAGCTGGGAGCCTTACGGCAACCTTCAATGGCCGGTGTTCTCGAAAGCATAGTGGGACGCTGGGGTATGATTTTCATCAGCGTGGGGTTAATTATCTCTGTCCTCGGAGCCTATCTTTCCTGGTCATTGCTCGCCGCTGAGGTTATTTATTCCGCGGCGTTGAAAAAGAGCATGCCTGCTGTTTTTGCACGCGAGAATCGCTGGCGCGTTCCCTCTTCAGCCGTATGGTTGACGAATATCTCGATACAGCTGTTCTTAATTATCACTTTTTTCAGCGATTACGCATTCCTGTTAGCCCTTGAGCTAACCAGCGCGATGACGCTTATCCCCTATCTTCTGGTTGCCGCGTATAGCCTGAAGCTGGTTATTACACGAGAAACCTACGAACAGTGCACAAAGGGATATTATAAAGACCTGGTGATCTCTGTCATTGCCACTGCCTATGCCTTTTTGATGATTTATGCCGGCGGATTAACGTATGTGCTGCTGTCCGCCGTTATTTATGCGCCTGGCACACTGCTTTATTACATTGCTAAGCGTGAGCAAAACAAAAAAATATTCTCTGGTACGGAACGAATATTATTTACCGCCATCGTGCTCGCGGCTTTGGCCTGTATTTATGGAATTATAAACGGAAATATTACCATTTAATTACTCTCTTAAGGAGACACTATGCAAGATATACCACTGGGTGTTCACTCCGAGGTCGGCCAGTTACGCAAAGTGATGGTGTGCGCCCCTGGGTTAGCACATAGCCGTCTTACACCGGGCAATTGCGACCGCCTGTTATTTGATGATGTCATGTGGGTAGAGCGTGCCCGTCAGGATCATCTCGATTTTATTAACAAAATGCGCGGATGCGGTGTTGACGTTGTTGAGATGCATGATCTGCTCTCCGAAACGCTGGCTAACCGTCAGGCACGCAACTGGCTCATCGAACAGCAGATTACTGCTGATGAAATCCCGTTGGGTTTGCTTAATGAAACACGCTCGTTCCTGGATTCGTTACCCGCAGATCGGCTGGCTGAGTTTATGATCGGCGGGCTTTCAACCTATGATTTGCTGAACAGACACAGGGGCGATAAAGAAGAACTTGAACTCGTCGGAAGAGCGACAGGGCTGCGTGAATATTTGCTCCCGCCGTTACCGAATACGCTTTATACGCGAGATACCACCAGCTGGATTTATAACGGGGTTACGCTTAATCCCCTTTACTGGCAGGCTCGCCGTGAAGAAACGTTACTGACCACTGCTATCTATAAGTTCCATCCGGACTTCACCCGTCAGACGATCAATACATGGTGGGGAGATCCAACGCGTTATCACGGATCCGCCACCCTTGAAGGCGGCGATGTTATGCCTATTGGCAACAAGACCGTTTTAATCGGTATGAGCGAACGAACGTCCTATCAGGCCATTGCCCAGCTTGCATCTGCCCTGTTTTCGAACCCGTTTAGCCATGTCGAGCGCGTTATTATTGCCGCGATGCCGAAGCTCAGAGCGGCGATGCACCTGGATACCGTATTCACCTTTTGTGACAGAGATTTAGTGACGCTTTATCCCGCCATTGTTGATCAAATCGAAGTCTTTTCACTGATTAAGGACGACTCCCCTGGCGGAATGCGTCTGGAGCATTATTCAGAGCCGTTAACAGAGGTGGTAGCCAGGGCACTCAATTTACGCTCGCTCAGGGTCGTTGAAACCGAAGGCAATGTTTACGACACCGAGCGTCAGCAATGGGATAGCGGAAATAACGTGGTCGCCATGTCTCCAGGTGTCGTTATCGCCTATGACCGCAATACCAAAACAAACGACCGTTTGCGTAAAGAAGGCGTTGAGGTCATTGAAATTGTTGGGAGTGAATTAGGGCGTGGACGCGGTGGCGGCCACTGTATGACATGTCCATTAATTCGTGATGCCGTTGATTACTCATAAGGAAGAGAGATGTTTACACGTTCTGTTTTAATTTTGGCCGGTTTGCTGGCATTGGCTGGCTGTACTGAAAAACCCGTTGGTTCTGCCCATCATGCAAGTGCTGCGCTTTCCGGTCAGGTGATGGCACTGTCGCACGGCACAATCACAGGGGTGAGATACATCACAATCCAAAACGACACCGGAAGCAGCGCTGCCGGTACAGTCGGGGGCGCGTTGATTGGCGGTGCTGCCGGTAATGCTATTGGTGGCGGAAGCGGCCGTCTGCTGGCGACGGCTGGCGGTACCGTTGCTGGCGCGATGGCAGGACAGTCGATACAACGAGGAATGGCGCGACATAATGCGGCTGAACTCTTTATTCGTCCTGATAACGGGCAAGAGTTCGTTACCGTGCAGCCCGCCCGTGAAGGTGAATTTGTCGTAGGGCAACGTGTAAATATTACCTCGCATCGCGGTCAGGTAACGATCTCTCCAGCTCAATAACACGCTTTATCATATCTGCCACAATAGGATAATTGTCCTTTTCATTAAGGATGAAAATTTTTTGTGGCAGGTTTTTATGTTTTATTCATTCCATGTGACCATTTATATCCTTAAGAAGGCATCATTGTGACGACTCATCTATTACAATTTTGGAATATGGCAGCCACCCTGTTTTCTATATTCTTTTTTATTGCGTATCTGTTTGTTATTTTCCAGATCGTTACTGATTTATTCCGTGACAATACACTCAACGGCTTCTTTAAATCGCTTTGGATAATGCTGTTACTTTTCATCCCGCTGATCACCTCTGTTTTTTATCTCATTCTGAGAGGTAAGGGAATGGCCAAAAGACAACGTGCTTACAGACTGGATGCGAATGCCGCAGCACAATATAGTCTTTGTAAATCACCAGCGGAACAAATATCAGACGCCAAAAAACTATTAGACCAGGACGTTATTAGCCAGGAGGAGTTCGAACTCCTTAAAAAGAAAGCCATAAATTAAATCACAATGACTAAGGATGGCGTAATATCCAACCTTAGTCATTTCGTTTTAGAAAATCAGTCATCTCTGGCGCTATTAACAATTCGTCTCATGTTTTGTTAATGCGCTGGCCTATTTATTATTTTTAACTACTTTTATCCACTGGAGTGTTCGCAATGAAAAGCACTACCCCCTGGCAGCCCTGTAAGGAAAAAATCGACTTTATCGGCGGCTTTTATCATTTATTTTTGTTGATTTGCTCTGTTTTACTCTGGAGCGGGTTACTTCTTTTTGCCACACGTGCCTATGGCCAGACTCATGCTGATGAAAATGCAGCAAGCTGGGGCAGCAGGATTGTTTCCGATATTACGCAAACCTGGACAGATTATGATAGCCACGATATTTATCTTCCTTTTATCAGCTGGCATAACCGGTTCATGTACGATAAAGAAAAGACCGATCGCTATAATGAAATGCCCTGGGGTGCCGGAGTGGGTGTTTCTCGTCATCACAGCAATGGCAACTGGAGTGCACTGTATGGAATGGTGTTTAAAGACTCACATAATGAGTGGCAACCGGTCACCGGCTATGCATGGGAGAAAGGATGGCATCCAGGCCAACAAAAAGATTTCAGGTTGGGATTAGGGGTGACCGCCGGGATAACGGCGCGTAAAGATATGGGCAACTACATTCCCTTACCGATTATATTCCCGCTTTTTTCAGCGAGTTATAAAAATGTGAACATCCAGTTCACCTATATTCCTGGCACCTATAATAACGGAAACGTACTCTTCGGGTGGTTACGTTACAACCTGTAGCAGGGCTCAGCCCTGCATTACACTCTCGGTCTTTTTACTATCAGCGCAGGAAAGGAAATTTTTTAAGAGAAGAAGGAAGAAGAGTATCTGGATAAAAAGGAGGGTAAAGAAAAATGACTGGATTATATGCAACGACTCACCGCGAGCGTAGGGCTCGCGGTGAGTGTTTGTTTAGAATTGAAGTGCGGCGCCCAGGTAAGCACCATCAAGCAGCGTATGATTAGGCGTACCGGATTTACCATGAACGCTAATATGACGGTAACCCGCTTTGAGTTTCACCTCATCTCGTACCTGCCAGGCCAACCCAGCATCAACTTCAACATAGTTTTCGACGGCATTGTTCAGGCCACGTGGCGCGGTATACCCTTCCCCATAGGCATACACCTCATCGCTAAAATGGACACGAACCCCGCCACCAATCGGTGCCGCAAATCCATTATCACCTTTCTTAGGCGCCATATAGATGGCCTTGGCACCTGCGTAAAGATCGGCTTTACCCAGAGACACCTGATAACCCAGGCCGACACCGCCAGAATTACGGCCATCATTATAATTGTTAGCCCAGTTTGCAGTATAAAAAATACCGGTCGGCTCTGGCGCAATCAGTGCATTTAACTCCGTATGTTGTGTACCTAACTGAGCGCCAATTTCAGCGGCGTTAGCACCAACAGAAAGAGCTGAAAGAATTGCCACTACTGTGAGTGTTTTTTTAAACATTTGTTATCACCTAATCTACATTAAAAAAAGAAGTCAGAACCTTAAACAAGCTCTGTCTGGTGGCTTATTTTAGGGGGCGATGTTATATGAAGTTCAAACAAACAAGAGATCCTCACTCACAATACTCTCATTCATTAATCATCGAGGTGACAGCTGCGTACGCTATAAAATGACGTGTGTTTAAGTTCCATCTATCTTTTCGCACTAGAATGCCTATTTATTTTCACCGAAACCAGTGAGGAAACCATGTTCCCGGAAGAAAATATCAGACGGCCCAAAAAACCAAACTTTATCCGTTATCTTTTTCTGTTCAACCTTTTATTGCTGCCCCTTTTCATGATTGTGGCACGCCTGGTCTGGGGACAGGATTTCTTTTCTGTTTCTCCCAATGGCGCTTTGTTCTGGCCGGGTGCTGTCTCGCACGTTTTGTTGCTGGGCGGGGTTTGGTTGTTTTTAGATGTTCTGTTTATGATTTGGTTTTACCTTACCAACAAAAAAAACTGAGGAGCAACGCTTATGCTGCTATTTATTTCATGGCTATTTGCATTAGTTGGCAGTGAATTACTGCTGTTACAGATCAATTCAGTAAGCATTATCATGCCTCTCTTATATTTATCTATGGGGATAATGTATTTATATCAAAAGAATAAAATAAGGAATATGTTATGGCTGGATGCAAACTTAAAAAAAACACGCATCCTCAACCTCAAGGTTCTGTTTGTGGCAGCGCTTAGTATTATGTTATCTATCGTCGCGCATATCAATTTCGCCATTAACTCCTTGCTGATCATGCAATGGTTAAAAGCATAGTTTATGCGATGTCCATATCTTTATTCTGTGCCCCCATCATCAACCACGCTGCGCTTTAAAACCTAAATACAGCAGATATCAGGTTGAATATCTATGTTTAGAGGATTTATGCGCAAGAAAAGTATTAGAGTGTTGAAGTGTTGTATTTTTATCCTTTTGGGCTTCACGCTTTGTGCAATGACAGGCTTGTTTTATTGGGTACAGCGTAGCGGCGAACTCCAGCCCTGGCATACTTTTGTCCCTAATGAATTACGCGAACACGAGATCGATCGGGCCGACTGGGATGACTATATCAATGCTGAAAACGCCCTCTTCATGGAGGTGCATAACAATGTCGTTATGAAGCAAACCGATCAGGATACAACGAGTTTAAATCGTTATAACCCGTCAAGCCCGGTATTTCCGGACACCCTTCCCACAGACTGGAATCGATCCTACATCATGCGCCCACAGGCGGAACCGAGAGGGGCTGTCGTGTTACTGCACGGACTTACGGACTCCCCTTACAGCCTGCAGCATATTGCCCGGCTCTATCAAAAAGAAGGGTTTGTCGCCATCGGGATCCGTCTACCTGCCCATGGTACCGTACCCGGGGCATTAACGGATGTAAAATGGCAGGACTGGCTGGCAGCAACGCGTCTTGCGGTGCGCGAGGCAACAAAAATGACCCATGCGGATGCGCCGCTGCATATTGTTGGTTTTTCCAATGGTGGGGCGCTGGCCATGAAATATGCCATCGATGCCCTTGATGATGAGAGCCTGAAGAAGCCACAACAAATTGTCCTGATTTCTCCCATGATAGGCATAAGCCGCTTTGCTCAGTTTTCGGGAATGGCCGAATGGACAGCCTTTCTCCCGGCCTTTTCTCGTGCGGCCTGGTTAGGTCTGGTACCAGAATTTAATCCTTTTAAATATAACTCTTTTCCCGTGAATGGTGCGCGGCAGGCTTATCTTCTGACTGAGACATTGAAACGGGACCTTACGCGACGCAAGTCATCGGCTGGCTGGAAAGACCTTCCTCATGTGCTTACGTTTCAGTCCGTTCTTGATTCCACAGTCAGTACCCGGGCAGTGCTGGACGTGCTCCATCATAATCTACCGGATAACGGTAGCGAACTGGTGTTGTTTGATATTAATCGTGCGGTCAATTTTCGTGCACTGTTTCGCCACTCTTCGGATCGCGCGCTATCACACTTACTGGCAACACCACAGCGTACTTACACGACGACTATCGTCAAAAATGCCTCTTCAGAGAGTATGAACATGGTCGCTTCGACGCACTTAGCACACTCAACAACAGCAGACGTGCAGCCCCTTAATGTGCGCTATCCGAGAGATGTTTTTTCTCTATCTCATGTCGCCCTCCCGTTTCCTGTCCATGACTCTTTATATGGAAGTGAACCCTATGAACCGAATCACTATGGTCTGAGTCTGGGTGTTTTACGCGTCAGAGGGGAGCGAGCGGTATTGCTGGCAGATATGGACTCCTTAATGCGTATCACCTCGAATCCGTTCTATCCCTATCTGATTGAAAGGATTGCTGGCGTCATAAGATAAAAGAAGAGGCGTTTTTTAACGTCAGCTCATCGTTGGGGATAGATGAAATAAAAGACAACCGGCGCCAGAGTATAACATCCGTTATTCTTCGCCTCTTTTACCACTATCCCCATTGAATCGCTGGCTGCCGGTTAATTTGTCACTCCGGCAGTAGCCCCACAAAACTGCGTTTTTTGCGCGGCTCCGACATCAGCTCTTCGAGCTTATCCACGCAGGCCAGGTAGTGCGGCGTTTTTTTATGCGCCAGCACCGCCTCTTCGTCTTTATAGGCCTCGTAGATAAAGAACCGGGTTTTCACCCGGGGGTCCTGCAACACGTCAAAACGCAGGTTTCCCGGCTCCTGAATCGCGCCCTCGTGGTTGGCGCGAAACACCTCCAGAAACTCGTCCACCCGCTCGGGTTTGATGTTGATCTCCACTAACGTCACGTTCATTTCGCTTCTCCCTGTTTCTCTTCCTGCCAGAACTGGAACGCCTCCCGGGCGCTCATGTTCTCGTGAACCACTTTCTTCACCGCCTTCAGCATGGCGAGCGGAGCGCTGGACTGGAAGATGTTGCGCCCCATGTCCACGCCGGAGGCTCCCTGGTCAATCGCGCGCCAGCACATCTCCAGTGCCTCGTGCTCCGGCAGCTTTTTCCCCCCGGCGATGACGATCGGCACCGGGCAGCTGGCGGTCACTTTTTCGAATCCTTCATCCACATAGTAGGTTTTGACAAACTGCGCCCCCATTTCGGCGGCAATACGGCTGGCGAGCGAGAAGTAACGCGCATCGCGCGCCATCTCCTTGCCGACGCCCGTCACCGCCAGCACGGGCATCCCGTAGCGTGCCCCCGCATCCACCAGCTTGATGATGTTATTGATCGACTGATGCTCGAATTCACTGCCAATGTACACCTGCGCCGCCACCGCACAGACGTTCAGGCGCAGCGCGTCTTCCATTGCCACTGCCACGCACTCGTTCGACAGCTCGCCCAGAATTGAGTTACCGCCGGAGGCGCGCAGGACCACCGGTTTATTGGTGGCGGCCGGTACGGTGCTACGCAAAATACCGCGGGTACACATCAACACGTCGGTTTCGGCGAACAGCGGCGCGATAGAGAGATCGATACGCTCAAGACCGGTGGTCGGCCCCTGGAAGTAACCGTGGTCAAAGGCCAGCATCACCGTGCGGTTGCTTTTTGGGTTGAAGATGCGCGAAAGCCGGGACTGCATGCCCCAGTCCAGCGAGCCACAGCCCTTCAGGGTGAACGGTACATTTTGCTGCGGTGTACCAATGCCAAAATCCTTACCGTCTTTGATGTCGTCTAAATCAGCCATTTGCTCCCCCGTCAGAAATCGTATTTGTTGATGTTCTCTTTGGTGAACACCACGCGCTCTGGCAGCAGCACGATGCCGTTGCCTTTTGCTTCATACTGGTAGCCCTGGACGCTGTTCGGCTCGACCTTCAGCGTACCGATATCTTTTACCTCCACGCTGTCGCCGACGTTAAGATCGTCTTTTTTCAACAAACGATCGGCGACATTGACCGCAATTTTGCCCTGTTGCACCACATCCCACAGACCGAAGGCTTTAACCGTGCCGCGCTCGACGTACGGACGCATGACGTTAGGCGTACTGAATCCGACAATCGCCACCCCTTCCCGCTTCAGGTTTTCCGCCGCCTGCGCCGCGGCAGGCAGAGCGTTGGCATCCGGGGCGATGATCGCATCCAGATCCGGGTACGCTTTTAAGATCCCTTCAGCGGTTTGCAGGGATTTGGTGGCGTCGTTATAGCCAAACTGGGTGGTCACTATCTGCCACTGGGGATGATCTTTTTCGATTTTGGCCTTCGCCTCTTTCACCCACTGGTTCTGGTCGGTGACGGTCGGGCTGGAGTAGAAGAACGCCACTTTGGCATTCGGTTTTGTCACCTGCTTCCCGGCCATCTCCACCAGCAGGCCACCGAGCTGCTCCGGGGTACCCTGGTTGATGTAAATGCTGCGGCACTCCGGTTTGGTGTCGGAATCCCAGGTCAGCACTTTGACGCCGCGCTGCATGGCGCGCTTTAGCGCCGGGCAGAGGCCATCCGGCGACACGGCGGAGACAATAATGGCGTTATAGCCCTGGTTGACAAAGTTATTGATGAGCTGCACCTGGCCGGAGACGCTCGGCTCGGTGGGGCCGTCGTAGGTGACGTCCACGCCGAGGTCTTTCCCCGCCTCTTTCGCGCCGTTGCCGCCGCTGGTGAAGAAGCCCACCCCCACCAGCTTCGGGATAAAGGCGATGCGGTCCGCCGCCTGCGCCGAGGCGAAGCTGAGGGCCATTGCCAGGACTATCAGTTTTGTTTTCATCTTACGCTCCGGATAGTTTTCTAAAGAGAGAACGCACCCATTCACGGTGCAGACTCAGCGAACGTCCCATCACCACCACAACCAACAGCGCCCCTGACAGCGCGCTCGACACCTGGTTGGGGATGCCGACCATCTGTAACCCCTGCTGCAGGTACCCCACCAGCAGCGCTGCCAGTGCCGTACCGATAACCGAACCTGACCCGCCATAAATATTCGCCCCGCCGAGTACGGCAGCGGTGAGGGCTGGCATCAGCAGATCGCGCCCCAGATCCGAGCGCGCGGAACCGAAATAGGAGACCATCACCAGGGCGGCAATGGCCGAGGCGACGCCCACCAGGCCATACAGCGCGTAGGGCATGCCGTTAACCGACAGCGCCGCATAGCGCGCGGCGCGCGGGTTCTGGCCGATTAAGAACAGATGCCGCCCAAAGCGCCCGCGGTGGGTAATCAGCCAGAAGAAGAGCGTAATGAGCGCAAACAGCACCAGCGGAATGGGCAGACCTGACACGGTCAGGTTAGCGAACGCGGTAAAGCTGTCCGGGAAGCCGCCGATGCCCTCATAGCCCGTCGCGCCCGCCATGCCGGAGAGCAGCAGCGCCCCGCCGCCGTAGAGGTAGAGCGTGCCGAGAGTGATAACTAAAGGGCTGATACCCGTGTAGTGGATCAGCGCCGCATTCACCAGCCCGCACAGCAGGCCCAGCAGCAGCGTCATAGGAATGGCGACCACCATCGGCCAGCCCGATTGCATCATCACCCCCAGCGCAATGGCGCACAGGCCAATGGTTGAACCGAGGGAGATATCGATCCCGCCGCTGATAATCACCAGCGTCAGCGGCAGCGCCACAATGCCGATGCAGATAAAATCGCTGGTGCTGAACAGCAGCATGTTGATGTCGAGCATCCGCGGGTTGATGGCACCAAAGAGCAGGATCTCCAGCACCAGTAAGATCAACAGCGCGCTTTCCCAGTTAAGCTTCATTTACGCCACCTCTTTTTTGCGTTTGGGAAATGGGGTGACGTGCTTTCCCCCTCTGTTACCCGGCTGGAAGCGACCGTATTTCAGCGCCCGCTGATGACGCGCCAGCGCCTGGCGCAGACGCCCGTCGAGCACCAGCACGCCCAGCAGCACCAGCCCGGCGATAAAGTCATTCCACCACGCCGGGAGCTTAAACAGCACCAGTACGGTGTCGATTTGCGTCAGGAAAAAGGCCCCAAGCAGTGCGCCAATCAGCGTGCCCGTCCCGCCCAGCAGCGAAATGCCGCCGAGCACGCAGGCGGCGATGGCTTTCATCTCCAGCCCGCTCCCGGTCTGGTTTGGCACAAAGCCAATCTGCGCGGCAAAGACAATCCCGGCGCAGGCCGCCAGCATGCCGTTGAGAGTAAAGGCGATCATCCGCGTGCGGTTAACCGCCACGCCCAGCTGGCGCGCGGCGGCAAGGTTATCGCCCACGGCATAGAAATCGCGTCCAAACGCGGTACGCGAGAGCGCCCACGCGCCGATGGCGGCCAAAAACAGCACCACCATGCCGAGCGGCGAAATGCCCACGGCTACGGGTTCAGAGAGGGATTTCAGCCCCGGCGGTAACCCTTCAATCCACTTTCCACCGGTCCAGAGCAGCATCGCCCCGCGATACAGCCCCAGCGTGCCGAGGGTGGCGACAATCGCCGGGATGCGCAGCGCCACCACCAGAAACCCGTTGAACGCCCCTGCCAGCGCGCCGACAGACAGCGCGAACAGCATCGATACCGGCAGGCTGTAGCCATTGTTCAGCGCCACGCCGACGGCGATGGCGGAGAGCCCCACGGTGGAGCCCACGGAGACGTCAATATTGCGGGTCAGCATCACCAGCGCGGCGCCAAGCGCCAGCAGGATCAGGATTTGCGCGCTGGCGAAGATCATCCCCAGCGTCTGAAGGCTCAGGTACGCCGGATTAAGCGCCACCAGCACGGCAAACAGCGCCAGAATGGCGAGAAACGCGCTCAGCTCGCGGTTTTTCAGTAACGTCTTCATGATTGTCCTCCGAACGCCAGCGCCATCATCCGCTCGAGGCTGACGGCATGGCGCGGCAACTCGCCGCTGAGCACGCCCTGGTGCATGACCAGCACGCGATCGGCAAGGCCAGGAAACTCATCGAGATCGCTTGAGATCATCAGCACTGCCACGTTCTGCGCGGCCACGCTTTTGATGAGCTGGTAGATATCGGCACGTGCCGACACGTCCACGCCGCGCGTCGGTTCATCGACGATCAGCAGTAACGGGTTGGCTTCCAGACAGCGGGCCAGCAGCACTTTCTGCTGATTCCCGCCGGAGAGGGTGCGCACGGTTTGATCCGCATGGTTGAGTTTGATCCCCAGCGCACGGTGGTAACGCTCCACCACCGCGGACTCCCGCTTGCGCTGCTGCCAGAGAGACGGCTCGTTCAGCGCCACGGTGTTCCAGCGGATGGGTGCATCCAGGAACAGGCCGGACACCTGCCTGTCTTCCGGCAGATAAACCAGGCCTTTGTCCAGCCGGGCGCCCACACTCTCGTGAGTGATCTCCTGATTCTCCAGCCAGACCCGTCCGCCACGCACCGGACGCAGGCCGTAGAGCGTCTCGGCAAATTCGGTGCGCCCGGATCCGACCAGCCCGGCCAGACCGACGATCTCGCCTGCATAGATCTCAAGCGAGAGATCGATAAACCCCTCCCCGGTAAGATCGTCCACGCGCAATACCGGAAAATCCTGCGGCTGGGTGCGACGGTTTCCTGGCAGCGCCAGCCACAGTTTTTGCGCATCGCTTAAGCCTTTCTCCCGGCTCACCGGCGTCATGGCGGCAATCAGCGCGTTATCGTCGAACTGCGCGGTTTCCCCGCTGAGCACTACGGCACCGTCGCGCATCACCGAGACGTGGCTTGCCAGCTGGCGGATCTCCGGCAATTTATGCGAGATAAAGACGATGCCGACGCCCAGATCCTGCAGGGCGCGGATCTGGCGAAACAGACGTTCGGTTTCACCCGGCGTAAGGGAGGCCGTGGGCTCGTCGAGGATCAGGATCGTTGCGTTACGCATCAGACCGCGCAGGATCTCCACCATCTGCTGATCCGCCACTTCCAGCGTGCTGGCGGTGGCGTCGAGATTTAGCTGGCACTGCAGCTGCTGCAGCTTCTCCGTCAGCCGATTCTCTCTTTCCCGTTCACGCGGCAGGCGGAAAAGGATGTTTTCCCGCACCGTCAGATTGGGGAACAGGAGCGGTTCCTGAGGCACCAGATAGATACCTAACTTATGGGCCTGCACGGGCGTGAGCCGCGCATATGAATGACCTGCTACGGAAAGTTCACCGCTGTCCGGCGTCTCCACCCCGGCGATGATCTTCATCAGCGTCGATTTACCCGCGCCGTTCCCGCCCATCAGCGCATGCACCTGGCCCGCAAGCAGCGTGAAATCAATGCCTTTCAAAACCGGCACCCCGGAAAACTGCTTGCAGATGGCTCGTGCTTCGATAAGTGGGGTCATCATCGCTCCGCTATTGAACAAATGATTTTTAGATTTAATAATGTTCAAAAGCGTAGACGGTGAACTATATTTACAACCGTGCAGGGATCACAGTTTTATCGATTAAGATCCATCTGAGAAAGAAACTATCTAAATGATCCGTTTTGCCGCGTGGCTCACACTTTCGACCTGCGCCGTCACGAACATATGATCTAAATTTTTATAAGAGTTCAATTATGAGCGATAAACGCACTGCGGAAGAAGGTCGGTTTGCCGGGCTGGCACTGGCGGAAGAGGAGCTGGTTGCCCGCGTGGCCTGGTGTTACTACCACGACGGATTGACGCAAAACGACATTGGCGAACGGCTCGGCCTGCCGCGCCTGAAGATCTCTCGCCTGCTGGAGAAAGGTCGCCAGTCAGGGGTGATCCGCGTGCAGATCAACTCCCGCTATGAGGGCTGTCTGGCACTGGAAACCGAACTGCAGCAGCGCTTTGGGCTAAAGCTGGTGCGCGTACTGCCAGCACTGAATACCCCGCCAATGAACGTGCGGTTAGGCATTGGTGCCGCGCAGTCGTTAATGGGCGTGCTGGAACCCGGCCAGCTGTTAGCGGTGGGATTTGGTGAAACCACCATGAGCAGCCTGCAACATTTAAGCGGCTTTATCAGCTCGCAGCAGATCCGCCTGGTGACGCTCTCCGGCGGCGTGGGGCCCTATATGACCGGTATCGGCCAGCTGGACGCGGCATGCAGCGTCAGCATGATCCCCGCCCCGCTTCGCGTCTCCTCCGCCGAGGTGGCCGGGATCTTAAAACGTGAAACCAGCGTGCGGGACGTGATCCTCGCCGCAACGGCCGCCGACGTGGCGGTGGTCGGGATTGGGTCCGTGAACCAGCGTCGTGATGCAACGATATTGCGCTCAGGCTACATCAGCGAAGGTGAACAGCTGATGTATGCCCGTAAAGGGGCGGTCGGCGACATTCTCGGTTATTTCCTCACTGCCGAAGGAGAGTGCGTTGAGGAGCTGGAGATCCATAAAGAACTGCTGGGCGTCACGCTTGATGAACTGGCGCAGTTACCTACCATCGTCGGCGTGGCTGGCGGTGTTGAGAAAGCCGATGCGATTTACGCCGCACTGAAAGGTCGCCGTATCAATGGCCTGGTGACGGAAGAGACAACAGCCCGCGCGGTGCTGGCCCTGACGTAACGGGGTAAGCCCTGCGCTAACAACGAGGCAAACTCATGAGTTACCTTTTAGCGTTAGATGCAGGGACAGGCAGCGTGCGTGCCGTTATTTTCGATCTGCTGGGCAACCAGGTTGCCGTGGGTCAGGCCGAGTGGCAGCACCTGAGCGTGGAAAATGTGCCGGGCTCGATGGAGTTCGACCTCAATACCAACTGGCGGCTCACCTGCCAGTGCATCCACCAGGCGCTGGATCGCGCGCACCTGAGCGCGGCGGATATCCAGTCCGTCGCCTGCTGCTCCATGCGCGAAGGGATTGTTCTGTATGACCGCAACGGTGAGGCCATCTGGGCCTGCGCCAACGTCGACGCCCGCGCCAGCCGCGAGGTGGCCGAACTCAAAGAGATCCACGACAACCAGTTTGAATCCGAAGTGTACGACGTTTCCGGCCAGACCCTGGCCCTGAGCGCCATGCCGCGTCTGCTGTGGCTGGCGCACCATCGCCCGGATATCTATCGCAAGGCTGCCACTATTACCATGATCAGCGACTGGCTGGCGGCGAAGCTCTCCGGCGAGCTGGCGGTCGATCCATCAAATGCGGGCACTACGGGGATGCTGGATCTCTTCTCCCGCGACTGGCGGCCAGCACTGCTGGATATGGCCGGGCTGCGCGCCGATATCCTATCTCCGGTGAAAGAGACCGGCACCGTGCTGGGCGCTATCACTAAAGAGGCCGCGCAGCAGAGCGGCCTGCGTGAAGGCACCCCTGTGGTGATGGGCGGAGGCGACGTGCAGCTGGGCTGTCTGGGGCTGGGCGTGGTCCGCGCCGGGCAAACGGCGGTGCTGGGTGGTACCTTCTGGCAGCAGGTGGTCAATCTGCCGCAGGTGCGCACCGATCCTGAGATGAATATTCGCGTAAACCCACACGTCATCCCCGGTATGGCGCAGGCGGAGTCGATCAGCTTCTTCACCGGCCTGACCATGCGCTGGTTCCGCGACGCCTTCTGCGCAGAAGAGAAGCTGATCGCCGAACGTATGGGGATGGACACCTATTCCCTGCTCGAGGAGATGGCGAGCCGGGTGCCCGCGGGTTCGCATGGCGTGATGCCCATCTTCTCCGACGCGATGCATTTTAAGCAGTGGTACCACGCCGCCCCGTCGTTTATTAACCTCTCCATCGACCCGGAAAAGTGCAACAAAGCGACGCTGTTCCGCGCGCTGGAAGAGAACGCAGCGATTGTCTCGGCCTGCAACCTGGCGCAGATCTCACGTTTCTCCGGCGTTAACTTCGAGAGCCTGGTGTTTGCCGGAGGCGGTTCGAAGGGGGCGCTATGGAGCCAGATTTTAAGTGACGTCACCGGTTTGCCGGTGCGCGTACCGGAAGTGAAAGAGGCGACGGCGCTGGGCTGCGCCATTGCCGCCGGAGCCGGGGCAGGACTGTTTGCGGATATGGCCACCACCGGCGAGCGGCTGGTGAAATGGAGCCGCGAGTTTACCCCGAACCCCCAGCACCGGGCGCTGTACGATGGCATGATGCAGAAGTGGCAGGCGGTGTACGCCGACCAGCTCGGTCTGGTGGACAGCGGGCTGACGACGTCGATGTGGCAGGCACCGGGGCTGGTGCGTTCCCCCTCACCCCGCCCCTCTCCCTAAGGGAGAGGGAGATTAAGTCCCCTCTCCCTGTGGGTGTACGGTCCGGGGACATGGTAGACAGGTGTTCGGGGACATGGTGAACACTTTTTAACATCCTTTACCCATGGTGATCGACTTTTTCTTCAGGTCGATCACCCCCACTTTTGTGCTGTACCACCACACCTCGTAGCGGCCGTCTTCCTGCATCTCTTTCAGCCCGACCCGTTCTCCCCTGAATGCCTTGCCTGCGCTCAGACTTACCCCTTTCACGCTCAGCTTTCCGCTGATATCCACTTTCCTGACCATCACGCCCTCGTCATACTCCGGAGGTGTTGTGTTGCCGCTGTACTGCCGTGCAGACGGCTGATACCGCGAGCCCGGTACCGCCATGTCCAGCACCTCATGCGGGCGTTCAAGGTTATAGACCGTCCGCCAGTGGTCGAAGGCGCGCTGCAGTTCGCCCTCGTTCGCGAACCACTTACCCTGCAGCACCTCTGCCTTCAGGCTGCGGTGAAAACGCTCCAGCTTGCCCTGCGTCTGCGGATGATACGGCCGGGAGTGACCCACCCGGATACCGTGGCGCATCAGCCACAGCTCCAGCGCCGTCCAGGTGCCGGTGGTGTCTCCCCACGGTGAGCCGTTATCCATCGTCATCCGGTCCGGCAGGCCGTAGCGTTCAAACACGCTGACCAGCCGCTGCTGCACGGTCTCACGCCGTTCATCGGTACAGTGCGCCAGGCACAGGGAAAAACGGGAGTGGTCATCCAGCAGGGTGAGCGGATGGCAGCGGCCACCGCCAAAGGGAAAGTGGCCCTTAAAATCCATCTGCCAGAGCCGGTTCGGCGCGTCATGTTCGAACCGCCCCGTGGCGGGAATGCCCGGAGAAGTGCCCGGCAGCAGGCCGTGACGGGCCATCAGGTTATGAACGGTGCTGAAGGCGGGCATACGGTGCCCCTGGTCTTCCAGCCAGCGCTTTATCTTGCGTGCGCCCCAGCGTTCATGGCGGTCATGGGCCATACGCAGCAGGGCGGTGATGTCGTCAGATGAATGGTTCGGGGAATGGTGCGGTATGCGCGGGCGGTCCTGAAGGCCAGCGGCCCCTTCCTCCCCCCATCGGCGAAGCCACTTGTAGCCGGTGGCAGGTGAAATGCCGAAGCGACGGCAGAGGGAACGGATGTTCGCCCCGTCCTGCGAGGCGAACAAAACAAACTCGGTACGTAATGACATGGTATCTCTCGCATCCCAGGGCATAAGCGACTCCATAAACGGGTTCTTATGCCTTAGTTGTAAGTGTCTACCATGTCCCCGAACAAGTGTTCACTATGTCCCCGGACCGTACAGTGGGAGAGGGTTAGGGTGAGGGCATTATTTGAATCCCATCACAATCACTGCATTCCCCTTTTCCCTTTTACTTCGTGCTGGCTAAATTAGTAACTCATCCGACCACATAACAATAATTTTACACTGGAAGAGACTATGAGCCGCTACCCGTCGCTATTCGCCCCCCTCGATCTGGGGTTCACAACGCTCAAAAACCGCGTGTTGATGGGCTCAATGCACACCGGGCTGGAGGAGCATCCGGACGGGGCCGAGCGTCTGGCGGCCTTTTATGCCGAACGCGCGCGCCACGGGGTGGCGCTGATCGTCACCGGGGGTGTGGCTCCCGCGCCATCAGGCGTGGGGATGGAAGGCGGAGCGGTGCTTAACGATGCGTCACAACTGCCGCACCATCGCATTGTGACCGATGCCGTTCACAGCGAAGGCGGTAAAATTGCCCTGCAAATCCTGCATACCGGGCGTTATAGCTATCAGCCCAATCTGGTGGCACCGTCGGCCATTCAGGCACCGATTAACCGCTTCAAGCCGCATGCCCTCAGCCACGATGAAGTGCTGGCGCTGATTGACGACTTCGCCCGCTGTGCGGCGCTGGCGCGTGAAGCGGGCTATGACGGTGTCGAGGTAATGGGCTCCGAGGGCTATCTGATTAACGAATTCCTCGCCGCCCGCACTAACCAGCGTGACGACGAATGGGGTGGCGATTATGCGCGACGTATGCGCTTTGCCGTCGAAGTGGTACGCGCCGTGCGCGAACGTGCGGGCGCTGACTTTATTATCATCTTCCGCCTGTCGATGCTGGATCTGGTGGAAGGCGGCGGGACGTTTGACGAGACCGTCCAGCTGGCGCAGGCGATTGAAGCCGCCGGTGCCACCCTCATCAATACCGGGATTGGCTGGCACGAGGCGCGTATCCCGACTATCGCCACGCCGGTACCGCGCGCGGCATTCACGTGGGTTACGCGCAAGCTGAAAGGCAAAGTGTCTGTTCCGCTCGTGACCACTAACCGTATTAACGATCCGCAGGTGGCGGATGATGTCATCTCACGCGGCGATGCCGATATGGTGTCGATGGCGCGTCCGTTCCTGGCAGATGCAGAACTGCTTTCCAAAGCGCAAAACGGGCGTGCGGATGAGATCAACACCTGCATCGGCTGTAATCAGGCCTGTCTGGATCAGATCTTCGTCGGGAAAGTGACCTCCTGCCTGGTTAACCCCCGCGCCTGCCATGAAACCAAAATGCCGGTGCTCCCGGTAGACAAATCAAAACGCCTGGCGGTTGTCGGGGCGGGCCCCGCGGGGCTGGCGTTTGCGGTAAATGCGGCGTCGCGCGGGCACAGCGTGACGCTGTTCGATGCCGCAGGCGAAATTGGCGGGCAGTTTAATATTGCCAAACAGATCCCCGGCAAAGAGGAGTTCTATGAAACGCTGCGCTACTACCGCCGGATGATCGAGCTAACGGGTGTGGATCTGCGGCTCAACCAGTGGGTAAGTGCGCCAGATCTGCTGGATTACGACGAGGTTATCCTGGCGAGCGGGATCGCCCCGCGCACGCCTGCGATCGAGGGTATCGATCATCCTAAAGTGCTGAGCTATCTCGATGTGCTGCGCGATAAAGCGCCGGTTGGGGAAAACGTGGCCATTATCGGCTGCGGTGGGATTGGCTTTGATACCGCCATGTATTTAAGCCAGCCGGGCGAGGCCACCAGCCAGAACATTGCCGAATTTTGCGTGGAATGGGGCATCGACACCAGCCTGAGCCAGCCCGGCGGCCTGCGTCCGGAAGGGCCACAGCTGCCGAAAAGCCCACGGCAGATCGTCATGCTGCAGCGCAAAGCAAGTAAGCCGGGTGAAGGACTGGGGAAAACAACCGGCTGGATCCACCGCGCCACCCTGCTTTCGCGCGGCGTGAAGATGATCCCGGCTGTGAGCTATCAGAAGATCGACGACGACGGCCTGCACGTCACGATCGGCGGTGAGCCACAGCTGCTGCGCGTGGATCATGTGATTTTATGTGCCGGGCAGGAGCCAAAGCGCGATCTGGCGGATCCGCTGCGTGAGGCAGGTAAAACGGTGCATTTGATCGGCGGATGCGATGTGGCAATGGAGCTGGATGCGCGGCGGGCCATTGCGCAGGGCACCCAGCTTGCACTGGTTATTTAGCGACGACGTCCCAGCTTCACCGCTTTCAGCACCACGAACTTGTTGTTGGTGGCGATGGTGACGCAGTTACCGAAAATCTTCTTCAGCTTGTGGAAGTAGTCCAGGTGACGGTTCGCCACAATATACAGTTCGCCGTTGATTTTCAGGCAGCGGCGCGCATGGTGGAACATTTCCCACGCGACGTTATCCGTCAGGGCGTGCTTCTGGTGGAACGGTGGGTTGCAGAATACGGCGTTGAAGCGGAAAGGCTCTACGCCGGACAGCGCGTTATTAATCATAAACTCACAGCGATCCAGCGCCTCTGGCATGTTGGTTTCCACGTTCAGACGGCTCGACGCCACCGCCATTGGCGATTCGTCGCTGAAGACCACGCTGGCTTGTGGGTTCTTTGCCAGCAGCGTCAGGCCAATCACGCCGTTACCGCAGCCGAGATCCACAATCTCCCCTTCCAGATTTTCCGGCAGATGTTCAATAAAGAAACGTGCGCCGATATCAAGGCCGGTACGTGAGAAGACGTTCGCATGGTTGTGGATGGTCCAGTCGGTACCTTCCATCTTCCAGCTCAGCGTCTCTGGCGCGTCAGCCAGTTCCGGCGCGCTGAAGGTACAGTTGATCAGGCGCGCTTTTTTCCAGGCCAGCGTCGTGGTGGTCGGGCCCAGCACTTTCTCGAACAGCTCCAGCGTTGAGGTATGAATATCACGCGCCTTCGCGCCCGCGATGATGCGCGTCTCTGGCGTGACGACTTTCCGTAATGCACGCAGTTGCTGCTCCAGCAACGCCATGGTTTTTGGCACTTTGATCAGCACCACGCCCGGCGCCTGCGGGTAGTCTGCGGTGCTGTCGAGGAACTTCACGCTGGATTCATCGAGATCGTTGTGACGCAGGTTTTCACGCGTCGCCAGCTCGCTTAAGTATGAATCGCCAATGCTGTAAGGCGTGTGCGCCGCCAGGGCGCAGCCCAGCGCTCCGAAGGCATCATTCAGGATCAGAACCGGGCCGCGAATTTCAGTGTCATCCAACTGTTGCAGCAGATATTCATCCGCCGCTTCCCACGCCTGAAGCGGGTTAACGTCGTCCGTCTCCGGGAAACGTTTAAGGTTGAGTGAACGGAAACCGTTGTCTAAGTGGCTCATCGGCCCTCCTGAATGGTAAAATTTGGCGTTATCCCTGAAAAGGGTGCGTGAGTATACCCGTTTTCAACTTATTTTGGGGTTTTGATGAACCAGCTGACTTATCTCCAGGGCTACCCGGAGCATCTGCTCTCCCAGGTACGCACGTTAATTGCCGAGCAAAAACTGGGGGCGGTGCTGGAAAAACGTTATCCCGGCACGCACGATGTCGCGACCGATAAGGCCCTCTGGCAGTATACGCAGGATCTCAAAAACCGGTATCTGAAGAGTGCCCCCCCCATCAATAAAGTGATGTACGACAACAAGATCCACGTGCTGAAAAACGCGCTCGGCCTGCATACGGCCATTTCACGCGTCCAGGGCGGTAAGCTAAAAGCAAAAGCCGAGATCCGCGTCGCCACCGTCTTTCGCAACGCACCGGAAGCCTTTCTGCGGATGATTGTGGTGCACGAGCTGGCGCACCTGAAGGAAAAAGAGCATGACAAGGCGTTCTATTCCCTGTGCTGCCATATGGAGCCACAGTACCATCAGCTGGAGTTTGATACCCGTTTGTGGCTTACGCATTTATCGTTAAAGAGTAATGCGCAGTAGCGCACTGGTTTTGCAACAATCACGTGCTACAGTGGCTAAAGGTTCCCCGCTATGGAGTACGTAAACGTTTATGATACGTTTCGCAGTCATTGGTACGAACTGGATCACGCGCCAGTTCGTCGACGCCGCCCACGAAACCGGCAAACTTAAGCTCACCGCCGTCTATTCCCGCAGCCTTGAACAGGCGCAGGCCTTCGCGAACGATTATCTGGTTGAACATCTGTTCACCTCGCTTGATGAGATGGCGCAAAGCGACGCCATTGACGCGGTCTATATCGCCAGCCCGAACGCCCTGCACTTCCCGCAAACCCGGCTCTTCCTCAGCCACAAAAAACATGTCATTTGCGAGAAGCCGTTGGCCTCGAATATCGAGGAAGTGGAAGCCGCCATTCAGTGCGCCCGCGACAACCAGGTGGTGCTGTTCGAAGCGTTCAAAACCGCCAGCCTGCCGAACTTCCTGCTGCTACAGCAGTCTTTGCCGAAGGTGGGCAAAGTGCGCAAAGCCTTTATTAACTACTGTCAGTACTCGTCGCGCTACCAGCGTTATCTGGACGGCGAGAACCCGAACACCTTTAATCCGGCCTTCTCCAACGGCTCGATTATGGACATCGGTTTCTATTGCCTGGCCTCTGCGGTTGCCCTGTGGGGCGAGCCGCACGGCGTAACGGCCACTGCCAGCCTGCTGGAGAGCGGTGTGGATGCGCACGGTGTCGTGGTGCTGGATTACGGTGATTTCAGCGTCACGCTGCAGCACTCCAAAGTGAGTGACTCCGTCCTGCCAAGTGAAATTCAGGGTGAAAACGGATCGCTGGTTATCGAGAAGATCTCCGAATGCCAGAAACTGAGCTTTGTGCCGCGCGGCGGTAAAGCGCAGGAGCTGACGCAGCCTCAGCATATTAACACTATGCTCTATGAGGCAGAGGTCTTCGCCCGTCTGGTGGAAGACAACGAAGTGAATCACCCTGGGCTTGCGATAAGCCGCACCACGGCGAAGCTGCAAACGGAAATCCGTCGCCAGACCGGCGTGGTTTTCCCGGCAGACGGCGTGAGTACAGAAGCTATCGCGTAAAGCTGTGTAATGAATGGCTGAGGACCATTGACGAAACTGATGGTCTGACATATTTTGTTACGAGCAAAGGGGAGTAACTTCCTTGCCGGTGGATCGTCATTACGATGCGTGCAAAACCGCATCCGGTCGCCGGGCAACCTTCGTGGTTGTAAGTGAGACCTTGCCGGAAGGCGAGGTCTATGCATAAAAAGCTAACGGCTATCGTCTTCTGACCATGGCCGTTTTTGTTTTTTATGTGTAAGGAAAATAGTATGCATTCTGTCGGCACTCCAATGTTGTGGGGCGGATTCGCGGTTGTCGTGCTCATCATGCTGGCAATCGACCTCTTTTTGCAGGGCCGTCGCGGCGAGCACGGTATGAGCGTCAAGCAAGCCGCCGTCTGGTCGCTGGTGTGGGTATCCCTCTCACTCCTTTTCTGCGCCGCCTTCTGGTGGTATCTGGCCTCGACCGAAGGCCGTGCGGTGGCTGATCCTCAGGCGCTCGCCTTCCTCACCGGTTATCTGATTGAAAAAGCGCTGGCGGTTGATAACGTCTTCGTCTGGCTGATGCTGTTCAGCTACTTTGCCGTGCCTGCTGCCCTGCAGCGTCGCGTGCTGGTTTACGGCGTGCTGGGGGCAATCGTCCTGCGTACCATCATGATCTTCGCCGGAAGCTGGCTGATAACCCAGTTCGAATGGCTGCTGTACGTCTTTGGCGCGTTCCTGCTGTTCACCGGGGTTAAAATGGCGCTGGCGAAAGAAGACGAAACCGGTATTGGTGATAAGCCGCTGGTGAAGTGGATCCGTGGTCATCTGCGCATGACGGACAAAATCGAGAGCGAGCATTTCTTTGTCCGCAAGAATGGCCTGCTGTTCGCCACCCCGCTGCTGCTGGTGCTGATTCTGGTGGAGCTGAGCGATGTGATCTTCGCCGTGGACAGTATCCCGGCTATCTTCGCTGTCACCACCGACCCGTTCATTGTGCTGACCTCTAACCTGTTCGCTATTCTCGGTCTGCGTGCAATGTACTTCCTGCTGGCAGGCGCGGCTGAGCGCTTCTCAATGCTGAAGTACGGTCTGTCGGTGATCCTGGTGTTTATCGGTATCAAGATGCTGATTGTTGATTTCTACCATATCCCGATTGCCATCTCGCTCGGCGTGGTGTTTGGCATTCTGCTGGTAACGCTGATTATCAATACCTGGGTTAACCGCCAGCACGATAAAAAGCAGCAGGCGTAGTGCGTTTTGCCGGGTGCCGCAGCGCCACCCGGCACTTTCGTTAACCAATAGTTAAAAAACATGACGCAACACGTAAAATCCAGCATTTTACTCTTCCGCCTTTCCTCGCTTTCCCTGATACTCAACCAGGCAAACAAATACTTACATCCGGACATAAATGTGCCTTAGAGCACAGCCAGGATGGAACGCAATTTCACTCAGGAATAACGTATGAGCACACAATCACGCGGTCTGTTCGCGCGCCTGGCGCAGGGCAGCCTTGTAAAACAAATTCTGGTCGGGTTGGTACTGGGTATTCTGCTGGCTATGGTGTCAAAACCTGCAGCAGAAGCCACGGGACTGCTTGGAACCCTTTTCGTTGGCGCACTGAAAGCCGTGGCACCGGTACTGGTTCTGATGCTGGTCATGGCGTCGATTGCCAACCACCAACACGGACAAAAAACCAACATTCGGCCGATCCTGTTCCTGTATCTTCTGGGCACTTTCTCCGCTGCCTTAACCGCCGTGGTATTTAGCTTCCTGTTCCCGTCTACGCTGCACCTGACCAGCGCGGCCGGTGATGTCACGCCGCCATCCGGGATTGTGGAAGTGCTGCGTGGCCTGCTGATGAGCATGGTCTCCAACCCAATCACGGCGCTGATGAACGCAAACTACATTGGCATCCTGGTCTGGGCAATTGGGCTGGGCTTCGCGCTGCGTCATGGTAATGAGACCACGAAAAACCTGGTTAACGATGTCTCGAACGCCGTGACCTTCATGGTGAAAATCGTTATTCGCTTCGCCCCAATCGGTATTTTTGGTCTGGTCTCCTCTACGCTGGCAACCACCGGTTTTGACGCGCTGTGGGGCTACGCACAGCTGCTGATGGTCCTGGTTGGCTGCATGCTGCTGGTGGCGCTGGTAGTTAACCCCCTGCTGGTGTTCTGGCAGATCCGCCGCAACCCGTATCCACTGGTAATGACCTGCCTGCGTGAAAGCGGCGTGTACGCCTTCTTTACCCGCAGCTCTGCAGCTAACATTCCGGTTAACATGGCGCTGGCGGAGAAGCTGAATCTGGATCGTGATACTTACTCCGTGTCTATCCCGCTGGGTGCAACCGTGAACATGGCGGGCGCGGCGATCACCGTCACCGTGCTGACCCTGGCGGCAGTGCATACGCTGGGTATCGCGGTGGATCTGCCTACGGCGCTGCTGTTGAGCGTGGTGGCCTCGCTGTGTGCCTGTGGCGCATCCGGCGTGGCGGGCGGCTCTCTGCTGTTGATCCCGCTGGCGTGCAATATGTTTGGTATCCCGAACGAAATTGCCATGCAGGTGGTCGCAGTCGGCTTCATTATCGGTGTGCTGCAGGATTCCTGTGAGACGGCGCTGAACTCTTCTACCGACGTGCTGTTCACCGCTGCGGCCTGTCAGGCGGAAGATGCGCGTTTAGCGAAGAACGCATTACGAGGTTAACAGCAAAACGGCAACCCTGAGGTTGCCGTTTTTAGTGTTTGTCCCCTCTCCCGTGGGAGAGGGTCAGGGTGAGGGCACCGGCCCGCACCCAACTTACAACGTCACCCCACTCTTAAAGATCGCCAGCTCACGGAAGTCGTTTTTCTCGTTGCAGGTCTGCTTGCCGTTGGCAAATTCCACAATACTGTCCACAAACTCCGTCAGCAATTCAGGCATTGCTTTACCGTGAATGAGCTGACCGGCATCAAAGTCGATCCAGTGCTTTTTCTTCGCCGCCAGTTCACTGTTGGTGGCAATTTTGACCGTCGGGACAAACCCGCCGTACGGCGTACCGCGGCCGGTGCTGAACAGCACCATGTGGCAGCCGGCACCGGCCAGCGCGCTGGTGGCAACCGCATCGTTCCCCGGGGCGCTCAGCAGGTTCAGTCCGTGGGTTTTCAGGCGTTCGCCGTAGCGCAGGACATCCACCACCTGGCTGGCGCCCGCTTTCTGGGTACAACCCAGTGACTTCTCTTCAAGCGTGGTGATCCCACCCGCTTTGTTACCCGGCGACGGGTTCTCATAAATCGGCTGGTTGTGAGCGATGAAGTACTGTTTGAAATCATTCACCATGGTGACCGTTTTCTCAAACGTCGCTTCATCACGGCAGTGGCTCATCAGGATACGCTCGGCACCGAACATCTCCGGCACTTCCGTCAGCACCGTCGTTCCCCCGTTGGCGATCACATAGTCCGAGAAGCGGCCCAGCATTGGGTTCGCGGTGATGCCGGAAAGACCGTCCGAGCCACCACACTCCAGCCCAAACTTAAGCTCGCTCAGCTTGCCCGGCTCACGTTTATCGTGGCGCATCGCCTCATACAGCTGGTGCAGTTGCTCAACGCCCGCTTCCACTTCATCATCCTGATGCTGACACACCATAAAGTGCACGCGCTCAGGGTCAAACTCGCCCAGCGTCTCCCGGAAGGCATCCACCTGGTTGTTCTCGCAGCCCAGGCCAATCACCAGCACCGCCCCCGCGTTCGGATGACGCACCATGTTTTGCAGCATGGTACGGGTGTTGATGTGATCGTCACCCAGCTGTGAACAGCCGTAGGTGTGGCTGAACAGGTGCACGCCGTCAATGCCTTCGGCATCGTGAGTCTCTTTCAGGAAACGCGTCTGGATTTGACGCGCGATCCCGTTCACGCAACCGACTGTCGGGAGGATCCAGAGTTCGTTGCGGATCCCTACCTCACCGTTGGCGCGGCGGTAGATCTGCACCTCACGATCTGCCGCCTGCTCCTCTTGCGCATGGAAATCAGGTTGATAGCTGTACTCGTCCAGATCGCTCAGATTGGTGCGGGTATTGTGGGAATGAATGTATTCACCCGGCGCAATATCCGCCAGCGCATGGCCAATCGGTAAACCGTACTTCACCACGTTCTCCCCTTTCATAATGGGGATCAGGGCAAACTTATGTCCACGTCCAATGGCCTGGCGCAACGTGACCGATTGATTACCGAAAGTGACCTCTGTTCCTTCGGTCAGATCTGCCAGCGCGACGCCGACGTTATCCAGCGAATGGATTTTGATGTAGTGCATATCAACCTCAAACGGGCTTAGTTCAGTTCTATGGCGAAGTAGTCACGCGCATTGTTAAAGCAGATGTTTCTCACCATCTCGCCAAGCAGCTGGATATCCGCCGGTGCTTCGCCCGCGTGCACCCAGCGGCCAATCATCTGGCACAGAATGCGGCGGAAGTATTCGTGGCGGGTGTAGGAGAGGAAACTGCGGCTGTCGGTCAGCATGCCGACAAAGCGGCTTAACAGACCCAACTGCGCCAGTTGCGTCATCTGACGCTCCATGCCATCTTTCTGGTCATTGAACCACCAGCCGGAGCCGAACTGCATCTTGCCCGGCATCCCTTCACCCTGGAAGTTGCCGATCATGGTGCCCAGCACTTCGTTATCGCGCGGGTTCAGGCAGTAGAGGATGGTTTTGGGCAGCAGGTTTTGCTCGTTCTGTTTGCTCAGCAGTTTAGAGAGCGCTTCGGCCAGCGGACGGTCGTTGATGGAGTCAAAGCCCACGTCCGCGCCCAGCAGTTTGAACTGACGCTGGTTGTTATTACGCAGCGCGCCAATGTGGTACTGCTGCACCCAGCCGCGACGGGCATATTCAGCGCCAAGGAAGACCAGTACCGCAGTTTTGAACTGGGCGACTTCATGCTCGCTCAGGGCTTCACCGGAGAGACGGCGCGCCAGAATGCTATCCAGCTCGGCTTCGTTAGATTCTGCAAACAGCACCACATCCAGGGCATGGTCAGAGACTTTACAGCCGTGTGCCGCAAAGTGATCCAGACGTTTGATCAGCGCACTCTGCAGGTCCGCAAAACGACGGATGTCGGTGTCAGAAACCTCGCCCAGCTTCACCATATAGTCGCTAAAAGTGTCGAGTTCGATGTTAAAGGCTTTATCCGGACGCCAGCTTGGCAGCACTTTGATATCAAATGCGGTGTCTTTTGCAATGACCGCGTGATATTCAAGCGAGTCGATCGGGTCGTCGGTGGTGCCCACCATCTTCACGTTCATCTGCTTCATGATGCCGCGCGCGGAGAAGTTATCCTGTGCCAGCAAGTCGTTGCACTGCTCCCAAATCTCATCCGCCGTAGCCGGTGAAAGCAGCTTACCGGTAATGCCAAACGGACGGCGCAGTTCGAGGTGCGTCCAGTGATAGAGCGGGTTACCGATGGTCTGCGGCACGGTAGCCGCCCAGGCATCAAATTTCTCGCGGTCGCTTGCGTCGCCGGTACACAGGCGTTCAGCGACGCCGTTGGTGCGCATGGCGCGCCATTTATAATGATCGCCCTTCAGCCAGATGTCATACAGGTTTTTGAAACGGTAATTGTCGGCAACCTGCTGCGGCGGTAAATGGCAGTGGTAATCAAAAATGGGCTGGTCTTTTGCGTAGTCGTGATACAGGCGGCGGGCAAATTCAGTGTCTAACAGAAAATCGTCGGTCATAAACGGTGTCATTATCGTCTTCCTCGTAACGGGAGCGGCAGAAAGCTTATGTTCAGATGCTGCAAAGTTATCACACCAATTTCCAGAGCCTGAGGTTTTTTTCGTGAGTTGGATCAATAAACCCGGACAAAAAAATTACCCCGAATGAGGTAAACCCTTCTGCAGGCCGCGTCAGAACTGGCTTCGCCTGCGCCAGATAATGCCCCTACAAAGAATCATACATTTGTGATGTCACTCACCTTTTAAAGTTGTATGACAAGTTATCTTTTCGCCGTCGCAAACACGCAGCCGACGGAATGCATTACCGGTGTCAGACATCGGATTTAACGGTACGGAAACCGACTTATGCACGCTTATTTATGGCAAGGTTCGGGCCGTTCCGGGACGTTCTCCCGGTTACGCCCCTCCCGTTACACAGCCCTCCCCCAAACCGGTGAGAGGTTGCCGTGCCCTGGCACGGAAATAACATAACGATGAGGTTTTAGATGCGTAAAATTAAAGGGTTACGTTGGTATATGATCGCACTGGTGACGCTCGGCACCGTGCTGGGCTACCTCACGCGTAACACCGTGGCAGCCGCCGCGCCCACGTTGATGGAAGAGCTGCACATCTCCACGCAGCAATACTCCTACATCATTGCCGCCTACTCCGCGGCTTATACCATCATGCAGCCTGTTGCAGGCTATGTGCTGGACATTCTCGGTACCAAAATCGGTTATGCCTTCTTCGCCATCGCCTGGGCGGTGTTCTGCGGTGCAACGGCGCTGGCAGGCAGTTGGGGTGGCCTGGCGCTGGCACGCGGCGCGGTAGGTGCGGCGGAAGCGGCGATGATACCGGCAGGGCTGAAAGCCAGCTCTGAGTGGTTCCCGGCAAAAGAGCGTTCTATTGCGGTCGGTTACTTCAACGTCGGCTCGTCCATCGGGGCGATGATTGCCCCCCCACTGGTGGTGTGGGCCATCGTCATGCACAGCTGGCAGATGGCGTTTATTATCTCTGGCGTACTGAGCTTTGCCTGGGCCATGGCGTGGCTGGTGTTCTATAAACACCCGCGTGACCAGAAAAAACTGTCTGAAGAAGAACGCGAGTACATCATTGGCGGTCAGGAAGCGCAGCACCAGACCAACAACGGCAAAAAAATGTCCGTCTGGCAGATCCTGGGGACCCGTCAGTTCTGGGGTATCGCGCTGCCACGCTTCCTGGCTGAACCGGCCTGGGGCACCTTTAACGCCTGGATCCCACTGTTCATGTTTAAGGTCTATGGCTTTAACCTGAAAGAGATCGCCATGTTCGCCTGGATGCCCATGCTGTTCGCTGACCTGGGCTGTATCGTGGGTGGTTACCTGCCGCCACTGTTCCAACGCTGGTTTGGGGTGAACCTGATTGTTTCCCGTAAGATGGTCGTGACCATGGGCGCGCTGCTGATGATTGGCCCGGGGATGATCGGCCTGTTCACCAGCCCGTACGTGGCTATCGCCCTGCTGTGCATCGGTGGTTTTGCACACCAGTCGTTATCCGGTGCGCTGATTACCCTCTCGTCTGACGTGTTCGGCCGTAACGAAGTGGCAACGGCCAACGGCCTGACCGGGATGGCCGCCTGGACCGCAAGTACCCTGTTTGCGCTGGTGGTGGGTGCGCTGGCGGATACCATCGGTTTCAGCCCGCTGTTTGCGGTACTGGCTATCTTCGACCTGATGGGGGCAGTCGTTATCTGGACGGTGCTGAAAAGCAAATCTGCCGACGAACTGGCGAAAGAGTCCCTCGGGAAACCGGCGACGCAGAGTTAGCATTGCTGTGCCGGGTGGCGCTGCGCTTACCCGAGCTATAAAACCAGCCGCCTCCGGGCGGCTTTTTTAATGGCAAAATCTGGAGAGTGGCATGCAAAAGTGGTATAACAAATCATCCGCCGTACCCTGCCTGGAGCGCATATGGAAATCACCGAACCACGTCGTTTATATCAACAACTTGCTGCCGAGCTGAAAGATCGCATCGAGCAAGGGGTCTATCTTGTCGGTGACAAACTCCCCGCTGAGCGCTTCATAGCCGATGAAAAAAACGTGAGCCGCACCGTGGTGCGTGAAGCGATCATCATGCTCGAAGTGGAAGGTTACGTTGAGGTTCGCAAAGGTTCCGGCATTCATGTGATTTCTAATCAGCCTAAACACTCTCCTGTTGCGGACGAAAGCCTGGAATTTGCCAGCTATGGTCCGTTTGAGCTGCTCCAGGCCCGCCAGCTCATTGAAAGCAACATTGCGGAATTTGCGGCAACCCAGGTGACCAAGCAGGACATCATGAAACTGATGGAGATCCAGGAGAACGCCCGCAAGGAAAAATGTTTCCGCGATTCGGAGTGGGATCTGCAGTTCCACGTTCAGGTGGCACTGGCAACGCAAAATACGGCGCTGGCCGCAATTGTAGAAAAAATGTGGACTCAGCGCGTTCACAACCCGTACTGGAAAAAACTGCACGATCATATTGATTCACGTACGGTGGATAACTGGTGTGACGATCACGACCAAATCCTCAAGGCGCTGATTCGTAAAGATCCCCACGCCGCGAAACTGGCCATGTGGCAGCACCTCGAGAACACCAAGCAGATGCTGTTCAATGAGACCAGTGACGACTTCGAATTTAACGCCGACCGTTATCTTTTTGCGGATAATCCTGTCGTTCACCTCGATACCGCGTCAAGTCAGGCAAAATAGTTTGCCTCCGTGCTGGCAGGCGCTTCGCTGCGCCTTCCCGCGCTTATGGGTAAGCAAAACATATATAGTGTCAGCCTTTGTAAATCCCCTCGCTCACTTCCAGGGCTTACGCCAAAATCATCACACCCTGCAAATTCTGTGACGCAGAACGTTGGGCTTTGTTACAATTGGATTCAATTCCTTATTTTGTAAGTTAGTGCTTGCTAACCAGCCAATTAACAGGGAACAGTGTTGGCCACACCGCAATGTGTCCGCGAGCGACCATAATGAAATCACAACAATGTCGCCGTGCTGTTTGTCCCGGATAACAGGCGTGACGTTAACCGATTTCCAGGAACACTGAATGGAACTTTTGACCCAACTACTGAATGCCCTCTGGGCTCAGGATTTCGAAACGCTGGCCAACCCTTCCATGATTGGCATGCTCTATTTTGTCCTGTTTATGATCCTGTTCCTTGAGAACGGTCTGCTGCCTGCGGCCTTTTTGCCTGGCGACAGTTTGCTGGTGCTGGTCGGCGTGCTGTGTGCCAAAGGGGCGATGGCGTTTCCGCAAACCATTTTTTTACTGACCGTCGCTGCCAGCCTCGGCTGCTGGGTGAGCTACATCCAGGGACGATGGCTTGGCAATACGCGGATAGTGCAGAACTGGCTTTCGCACCTTCCGGCGCATTATCACCAGCGGGCGCACCATCTTTTCCATAAGCACGGCCTTTCCGCACTGCTGATTGGCCGCTTTATTGCGTTTGTACGTACTTTGTTGCCGACCATCGCGGGTCTGTCAGGTCTCAGCAGCACTCGCTTCCAGTTCTTTAACTGGATGAGCGGCCTGCTGTGGGTGCTGATCCTCACCACGCTGGGCTATGCGCTGGGTAAAACGCCGGTATTTATGAAGTATGAAGATCAGCTGATGTCATGCCTGATGCTGCTGCCTGTCGTCCTGCTGGTCTTCGGCCTGATCGGTTCGCTGGTTGTCCTGTGGAAGAAAAAATACGGAGCCAGGAGCTAACCATGGTTATCTCAGCGCTCTCCCTGCGTCGTTGTGCGTACGCACTGATCGCCCTGGTGCTTATCAGCGCCATGCTTCTGGTCTGGAGCGCGCTTTCGCATCAGGAATCTACGCTGGCCATTCGCCCGGTTAATCAGGGTGTCAGCGTACCGGATGGGTTTTCTGTCTGGCACCATCTGGATGCCAACGGGATCCGCTTTAAAAGTATCACCCCACAAAACGATGTGTTACTGATCAAGTTTGACTCTCGTGCGCAGAGCGCGGCCGCGAAAGTGGTGCTTGACCGCACGCTGCCGCAGGGATACATCATTGCCCAGCAGGACGATGACAGCCGGCCAGCGGCCTGGCTGTCGCTGATTCGCGATACGTCGCATCGATTTGGATAATTACCAGGATTCCGAATCTTTTCACTCACTTTGGTGAATCCCCCGTTTACTTACTATGCTTAAGTACGCGGAGCACCCCTCAAATGTTCTCCGCTTAGTCTGGATAGCGGCTTATGCCGCAACACAATGGAAGGTTTCGATAATGAAATTCCGCATTACTCTGGCTTTGGCCCTTTTATCTTTAAGCACTGCCTCCTTCGCCACTTCTCTCTGTCAGGAGAAAGAGCAGGATATTCAGCGTGAGATCGGTTATGCCGAAAAGCACAACAATCAGCATCGTGTTGAGGGGCTGAAAAAAGCGCTGAGCGAAGTGAAAGCGAACTGTTCAGACAGCCAACTGCGTGCCGATCACCAGAAAAAAATCGCTGAACAGAAGGACGAGATAGCCGAGCGTCGTCACGACCTGCAGGAAGCGAAAGAGAAAGGGGATGCGGAAAAAATTGCCAAGCGCGAGAGAAAGCTGAAAGAAGCGCAGGACGACCTGAAAGCGCTGGAAGCTCGCGATTATTGAGTTAACGGAAATCTCAACAGGAGAAAATCATGTCAAAAGATACGACGTCTGAACATCTGCGCGCTGAACTGAAATCCCTGGCTGACACCCTTGAAGAGGTGCTGAACTCCTCTGCCGATAAGTCAAAAGAAGAGGTCAGCAAACTGCGCAGTAAAGCGGAGCAAGCGCTGAAAGAGAGCCGCTATCGCCTGGGTGAAACCGGTGATGCGCTGGCAAAACAGACCCGTGAAGCCGCAGCGCGTGCTGACGAATATGTTCGCGATAATCCGTGGACGGGTGTCGGTATTGGTGCCGCAATCGGTGTGGTACTGGGCGTACTGCTGACGCGTCGTTGATATGGAAGATCCTCGTCACGCACAAGGGCCTGCTAACAACGTCCTCGGCATCGGCCAGCGTATCTTAACGACGCTGGTCGGGATTGCCGAAACGCGCGTCCGGCTGGCAGTGGTAGAGCTGGAAGAGGAGAAAGCCAACCTCTTCCAGATGCTGCTGATGCTTGGACTGACCATGCTCTTCGCCGCGTTTGGTCTGATGAGCCTGATGGTACTCATCATCTGGGCCATCGATCCGCAATATCGACTCAACGCGATGATTGCCACCACCGTCGTTTTGCTGGTTGCAGCACTGATTGGCGGTATCTGGACGATGCGCAAAGCGCGTAAGTCCACTTTCCTGCGCCATACGCGCCAGGAGCTGGCGAACGATCGCGCTCTGCTGGAGGATGACAAGCCGTGAGCGATAAAGCCGAACGTGAAAAGCGAAAAGCCTTTCTGTTAAGCCAGATCCAGCAGCAACGGCTGGATCTGTCTGCCAGCCGTCGCGACTGGATTGACGCGACGCGTCGGTTTGACCGTGGCTGGAACACCTTCCTGAGCCTGCGTTCCTGGGCTCTGGTTGGCAGCAGTGTGATGGCAATCTGGACGATCCGTCATCCGAATATGCTGATCCGTTGGGCCCGACGCGGCTTTGGTGCCTGGAGCGCCTGGCGTCTGGTGAAAGCGACGATTCGCCAACAGCAGCTTCGCTAGCCTTCTCGCCGGGTGGCGGCTACGCCTTACCCGGCCTACTTTTGAATCGTAGGCCGGGTAAGCGCAGCGCCACCCGGCAAAATTCCCCCAGCCTCCCTTACTCAATATCTTTGAAAAAGATTGACAGTTTTCCTTGCTAACAATCGCCAACCGTCACGTTTATGATGCTCTCCATCGACAGCAAAGACGCGGTATCTACCCGAATTTGCAGACAAATAATGTTCAGCCGCTGATGTGGTTTCCTGGAGAGTAAAATGAAAAAATTAGAAGATGTTGGTGTACTGGTAGCACGTATTCTGATGCCAATTCTGTTCATCGTTGCAGGTTGGGGCAAAATCACCGGTTATGCAGGTACCCAGCAGTATATGGAAGCCATGGGTGTTCCGGGCTTTATGCTGCCACTGACCATTCTGCTTGAGTTCGGCGGCGGCCTGGCGGTACTGTTCGGCTTCCTGACCCGTACCACGGCGCTGTTTACTGCGGGCTTCACCCTGCTGACGGCGTTCATCTTCCACAGCAATTTTGCTGAAGGCGTGAACTCCCTGATGTTCATGAAAAACCTGACCATTGCGGGTGGCTTCCTGCTGCTGGCTGTCACCGGCCCGGGCGCATACAGCATCGACCGCGTTCTGAATAAGAAATGGTAAGCACGCTATACTGAATAAACACAAAGCGAGGAGACCTCTCCTCGCTTTTGCTATCTGACGGAGGAGAAAAAAATGGGACAACTCGTAGACGGCGTCTGGCAGGATGTCTGGTATGACACCAAATCCACCGGTGGACGCTTCAAGCGCTCTGTTTCGGCCTTCCGTAACTGGCTTACCGCCGATGGTGCTGCCGGCCCGAGTGGCGAAGGTGGCTTTGCGGCCGAGAAAGATCGTTATCACCTCTATGTTTCCCTCGCCTGCCCGTGGGCGCACCGCACGCTGATTGTGCGCAAGCTGAAAGGCCTCGAATCCTTAATTCCGGTGTCGGTGGTGAACCCGCTAATGCTGGAAAACGGCTGGACGTTCGACCGTGATTTCCCTGCTGCGACGGGTGATGAACTGTATCATCACGATTTCCTCTACCAGCTTTATCTGCGCGCCGACCCGCACTACACCGGGCGCGTCACCGTACCGGTTCTGTGGGACAAGAAAAACCAGACGATTGTCAGCAATGAGTCTGCGGAGATCATCCGCATGTTTAACACCGCCTTCGACGCCCATGGCGCGCGCGCCGGGGATTACTATCCGGTTGAGCTGCGAGACAAAATCGATGAGCTGAACAGCTGGATTTACGACAACGTTAATAACGGCGTTTACAAGGCCGGTTTTGCCACCAGCCAGGAAGCCTACGACGAAGCGGTTGGAAAAGTCTTTGAATCTCTTGAGCGTCTGGAGCAGATCCTCGGCCAGCACCGCTATCTGACGGGCGATCGTCTGACGGAAGCGGATATCCGCCTGTGGACGACGCTGGTTCGTTTTGATCCGGTCTATGTCACCCACTTTAAGTGTGACAAACACCGCATCAGCGATTATCTGAACTTGTATGGTTTCCTGCGCGACATCTACCAGATGCCGGGAATTGCCGAAACGGTCGATTTTGACCATATCCGCACCCACTATTTCCGCAGCCACAAAACCATTAACCCGACGGGTATTATCTCCATCGGGCCGTGGCAGGATCTGAATGAACCCCACGGGCGCGACGTTCGTTTTGGATAAATATTAAGGGCATCGTGAGATGCCCTTTTTTAATTCACAATCTCCATCTATCCTTACCTCGATCGCTTAGAAAACAAGTGATTGACTGATAAATGAGGCAAGGAAATGGATTGGTATTTAAACGTACTGCGCAACTACATTGGATTTGGTGGCCGCGCGCGCCGCAAAGAGTACTGGATGTTCATTCTGGTGAACTTCATTTTTGCTCTGGTGCTGAGCATCGTGGATAAAATTCTGGGCTGGGAGTGGGCGAGTGGGGAAGGCGTCCTTACATCGATTTATGCCATCTTTATTCTTCTGCCGTCCTGGGCCGTACAGTTCCGCCGGCTTCACGACACGGATCGTTCCGCCTGGTGGTTACTGCTGCTGTTAATCCCGGTAGTGGGGTGGATTGTGATTTTAATCTTCAACTGTCAGAGCGGGACGCCGGGTGAAAACCGCTTTGGTCCGGATCCGAAGATCGGCGCGTAAATTTATGCCCGATGGCGCTTAGGCACATCGGGCTTACTCTTTTATTTGTTGTGATGCGCAAAGAGCTTTGGAATTTCTCGCAAACACCACGATTTCGCTTCGCCCATGCTGTCGCGACGCCACGCCATAATGATATCCACTTCGCTGGTGTACTCCGGGCTGACGACGCGCAGACGCCCTTCAGCAATATCTTTTTCAACAAACGGATACGGCATGGTCGCCACGCCCAGTCCTGCCAGCAATGCCTGGCGCTTATCTTCCAGCGATGTGACCGTCAGACGCGGCTGTTTATCCAGCAACTGCACCGTTAGCACCGGACGTTCACGCGCGGTATCCGCAACCGCCACGCCCCTGTACTTCACGCGCGTCACTTCAGAAAGCGGCTCCGGCTCCTGGTGAATCGGGTGATTTGGCGCGGCGACGTAAACGTTCATCACGCTGTAGAGTTTACGGGAGTTGATCTCAGACGATGAACGGAAGTGCATATCCGGTGCAATTACGATATCCGCCCTGCCCGTCTCCAGACGCTCCCACGCGCCTGCCAGCACCTCGGTGATGATTGAAAGCTGCGTGTTCGCTTTGTCTGCCAGCCTGTCCACCAGCGGGAATAACGCCTCGGTAGGCACCAGAGCCTCAGTGACCAGCGTCAGGTGAGTTTCCCAGCCGCGTGCCAGCGCCTCGGCGTCCGTCGTCAGTTTATCCGCCGCTTCCAGCAGTACGCGACCACGTTCCAGCAGCATCCGTCCAACGTTCGTGAATTTTGTTCGATGACCGGAACGGTCAAAGAGCACCACGTCCAGCTCTTCCTCCAGCTTTTGCATGGTATAGCTGAGCGCAGACGGAACGCGCCCCAGTTCATCTGCCGCGGCGGCAAAGCTGCCACGCCTGTCAATCGCGTCCATGACGCGAAGCGCCTCAAGCGTCAATGCTCTCTCTTTAGCCATCTCGTTCTCATTCAGGAAATTTGAACATACCGGGCAGAATATCTGGCTAACAATGAAGCGTCCATACCTTTACCATTGTTTTAGTGTAAAGAGAGGTCAAGTTTATGATTACGACAAGAACAGCTAAACAGTGCGGACAAGCCGATTTCGGTTGGCTGCAGGCCCGCTACACCTTTTCCTTTGGACACTACTTTGACCCTAAACTCCTCGGTTACGCTTCACTGCGCGTGTTAAATCAGGAAGTGCTCGCCCCGGGCGCCTCCTTCCAGCCGCGTACGTATCCGAAAGTCGATATCCTGAACCTGATCCTGGAAGGCGAGGCAGAATACCGTGATAGCGAGGGCAATCATGTCCAGGCAAAGGCTGGCGAAGCGCTGTTAATTTCCACGCAGCCGGGCATTAGCTATAGCGAGCATAATCTCAGCAAAGACAAAACGCTGACCCGCATGCAGCTGTGGCTGGATGCCTGCCCTGAGCGGGAAAATCCGCTGGTGCAAAAAATCGATCTGCAGAGCGAAAAGCAACAGCTGATCGCTTCTCCGGACGGGAGCAAAGGCAGCCTGCAACTGCGTCAGCAGGTGTGGCTGCACCATATTGAACTGAAGAAAGGTGAACAGGCGAGCTTCCAGCTTCATGGCCCGCGCGCCTACCTGCAATCGATTCACGGTACGGTGCATGCGGTAACGCACACGGAAGAGAAAGAGGCGCTCACCTGCGGCGACGGGGCGTTTATTCGTGATGAAGCGAATATTACGCTGGTGGCCGATACGCCGCTGCGTGCGCTGCTGATTGATTTGCCGGTGTAGAGAATGCCCTCATCCTAACCCTCTCCCACAGGGAGAGGGAACCGATCGAGCACCTGAACTCGCTACACCTTACTCGCCATAATCTCAATAATCTGCCGGTCCGTTGCCTGCATTGAGCGGCACGCTAACGCGCACAGGTTAGAGATAGACTGCTCCACATCGTGCGCCACAATCCCTTCATTGCCCGTCACGGCAGACTCATCCAGCGCCATCATCACCGCTTTCCAGGCGCTGCTGACGCTGGTTGAGACTTTCATGGCACAACTGTTTGAAGCGCCGTCGCAAATCATCCCACTGACGTCACCGATCATGCTGCTGATGGCCATCGCGATCGTTTGATAGTTTCCCCCCATCAGCCAGGCCATGCCGCCTGCCGCCCCCATCGCTGCGGTTGTCGCAGCGCACAGCGCCGACAGGCGGGGAAGCTGGGCGTGGATATAGATCGCCGAAAGATGGGACAGCATCAGCGCTCTGGCCAGCCGTTCCTCATCAGCCTGAACGTGCTCCGCCACAACCACTACCGGCATGGTGGCGGTGATCCCCTGATTGCCGGACCCTGAATTGCTCATTGCCGGAAGCGTAGCACCGCCCATTCGGGCGTCAGAGGCCGCGCTGGTGCGGATAACAATGTCCGAGCCAACATCCTTCGCCATCCATCCGCGCATACGCTGCTTATTCAGCGTCGCGCCAATATGCAGCCCCCATTTTCCGCTCAGCCCTTCACGAGAAAGGGCATCGTTAAGCTGCCCCGCCTGCAGAATAAAGCGGATCGCCTCACACGGAACCTGCTCCACGAACGTGAGGATCGCCGACAGCGTGGTGTGAGAGAACACCTCCAGCGGATCGTCACCCGCCTCTCCCGGCTGTTCATCACGGGTGAAGCGTGTTTCGCCCTCACAGACCACCTCCACCACGCGAGTATGCCCACCTGCGATGGTCACCATGGCCGAGGCCTCTCCGGCATAAACACAGGCGCGCGAATAGAGGATTTCCTCGCACGGCACCTGCAGTTTCACCAGGACCTGACCCGCATTGAGCAGGGCTTTGGCGCGTTCCAGCGCATCGGCTGACGCCCCTTTTAGCACCTCCAGCCCGGCGCGGGCATTCCCGCCCGTCGCTCCCAGCGCCGCCGCAATGGGTAGCCCGACCATGCCGGTGCCGGGTACCGTTACGCCAAGCCCGTTTTTCATCAGATTGGGCGATACCCATGCTTCAATGCGCGTTACCTCACCGGGCAGGTGCTCAGCGGCTATCGCACAGGCCAGCGCCAGAGAGATAGGTTCAGTGCACCCCAACGCAGGTTTAACCTCTTCCTGCACCGCGCGAATAAAATGATTCCATAAAGGGTTAGTTTGCTCAGACATCGTTACGACCTTAATTGCTCCTCAGGAGAATGCGAGGAAAGGAGAAACACAAAGCAGCAGCCCGGTAATGATGATAATCACCAGTGATACGCCTTTATATTTATGCAGGGCGGGTACCTTGCAGACCAGCCATGCAGGGATCAGACAGCCCACCATGCCGAAGATGGGGCTGCAAATAGACGTGAAGCTCAGCACCGGCGCGTTTAATACAATCGCGCTCCAGGCCAGCAGGATGGCGAACAGCATAATCCCACGCTGGACGGTGTTTTCATTGATTTTCTCTGCCGGCATTTTGCGACGCAGAATGTTCATCACGATGCCCTGCGTGGCCTCGCGAAAGCCAAGATAGACGCCGAAGAAGGCCGTCATAACAGCAAAGATATTGAGGATCACGCTGACGATTTTGACCCAGCCCGCACCCTCTCCGCTGATAAACTGCGCCGCAATCGCCAGGGCAGAGATGTTCTGCTCATAGGCTTTTACCGCTTCATCGTGCCCCATCGCCAGCGTGAAGGAGACGGCGTAGAAGAATACCGTCACAAACAGCACGCCAAAGGCGATATTCATGGCCCGCAGCGCTTTATGACGCGCCACCTCAACGGACTTTTCCCGTGAACGGTAGGAGATCACCATCGGGCTTAAGGTCTGAATAAACAGAATTGAGGTTAAGGTAAAGGGAAGCGTAATGATGGCATTTTTAATCAGCAGCCCCATCGGCGGCAGCATGCCTACGTTGGCTAAATGCCAGAGGCCAATCATCGACAAGCCCAGCGCGGCAACCACAAATAGCTTGGTCAACACCATCAGGCTGGAGACTTTAAACAGCAGCTTTTCGCCGCGGGAAGAGATGGCCACCAGAATACAGATCAGCACTAACCCGTAGAACGGGTTTTCTGAGAGTAGCCCGTCGGTAACGCCAAAGGTCTGCAAATAAGAGGCGCTGTCGTTGGTAATGGCGGTGGAATAGACAAACATCCAGATGACCAGCATCACAAAATAGAGTGCGCCTAATAAGATGCCCCAGTTTTTCCCGAGATATCCACTAATGACGCTCGGATAATCTTTGCATTCCGGTGATTCCGCCAGCGTATTAATAAACAGGCGCTGGAATAAATACATCGCCGGATATCCAATCACGGACGAGAGCAAAAAGACCCACAGCCCCATTAATCCGACCTGCACCGGGAGAAAAACAATCCCCGCGCCGATGGCCATCCCGATACTCATGATGACCCAGCCCGTATCGGTACTGTCGAACTTGATCGCCTCGCGCCATTCGCTCTCACGCATTCCCGCCCGCCTTGCCGCGGGGGAATCATTCACAATCACACTGCTGTTTGTAGCCGTATCCATAAGGCACTCGCTTTTTTGTAGGGTAAGACATTGTTTTTATGTAGTTCTTATCGCCAGCGATAGCGAGTAAGAGGAGTGCAGGTGCGTATTATTGGTGTGGGAAAATAGTAACCGGAGCGAAGGAGAAAAAAGTCACAAGATGAGTAAGGATATTCTTTTTTTAGAGGAAAATTTGCTTCGTGGTGATGGTTTTTAGCGAGGAATTTCTAAAAGTGACGGCGATCAAGAAATAAATACCCGCGTCATGCGCGGGTACGACATTACTCTGCCAGCGCGTTAGCCATATCGGCTCTGATCTGTTTACGCTGTTCTGGCGTCAATACCTGGCTGACGTCGAAGTAATATTTCACGCGGTAATAACGGGTTTGCTCCTCAATTTTGCTGAAAGCGGCAAGCTGGTTTTTCACCGTACTTTCATCCCATTTACCCGCCTGGAACATGTCGATCAGTGCGCCGTTCTTCACGCCGGTCATCGGGATCATGCTGACATTTTGTTCCAGCTGTTTGTGGAGATCGTCAATCTTCTTAACCTGGTCATTGCTGAGCTTCAGGTGCTGTACCAGCGGATCCTGCGATGGTGCAGGTGCAGCCTCCACATTTGCGGCCTGCGCCGTGAAACTGCATGCCACCAGAGACGCAGCAACCAAAGCAATACGGGTCATTTTCATCATCTTACTGTCCTTACATTCTGTTATCGGGAAAAGCAGGAGCATTGTTTTTCAAGAGCGGATGAATATGTGTGAGTAATTATATAAACAAGTTTGTATGTTTAGCGGGCAAAAAAAAGCCCCCTACGGTAAGGGGGCATGAGAACTCACGTTCGTCAGATAGATTGCGTAAACGTCCTTGAAATCACATCCTGCTGCTGCTCGCGCGTCAGGGCATTAAACCGCACCGCATACCCCGAAACGCGGATCGTCAGGTTCGGGTAATTTTCCGGGTGCTCAATGGCGTCCAGCAGCATTTCCCGGTTCATGACGTTGACGTTCAGATGCTGCCCGCCCTCGATGGCTGTTTCGTGGTGGAAGTACCCGTCCAGCAGCCCCACAAGGTTGGTTTTGCGTACCAGCTCGTCCTTGCCCAGCGCCTGCGGCACGATGGAGAAAGTGTAAGAGATCCCGTCCTTGGCGTAGGTGAACGGCAGCTTGGCAACCGAGGTTAACGACGCCACTGCCCCTTTTCTGTCACGTCCGTGCATTGGGTTGGCACCCGGCGCAAACGGCGTGCCGCCCCGGCGTCCGTCTGGCGTGTTGCCGGTCTTCTGGCCGTACACCACGTTCGAGGTGATGGTCAGGATCGACTGGGTCGGCACCGCGTTACGATAGGTTGGTAACGCCTGAATTTTCTTCATAAAGCGCTCCACCAGGTCACAGGCGATGCTGTCCACGCGATCGTCGTTGTTACCGTACTGCGGATAATCCCCTTCAATGACAAAATCGACCGCCAGACCGGTATGGTCGCGCACCGGTTTCACCGTCGCATATTTAATGGCCGACAGGGAATCGGCGGCCACTGACAGTCCGGCGATACCGCAGGCCATGGTGCGGTAGACGTCCCGATCGTGCAGCGCCATCAGCGAGGCTTCGTAGCTGTACTTATCATGCATGTAGTGAATGAGATTCAGCGCGCTGATGTACTGCACCGCCAGCCAGTCCATAAAGTGATCCAGGCTCGCCATCACGGTGTCGTAGTCCAGCACCTCGTCCAGCAGCGGCGCGGTTTTCGGCCCGACCTGGATCTTCAGCTTCTCATCCACCCCGCCGTTGATCGCATACAGCAACGTTTTCGCCAGGTTGGCGCGGGCACCAAAGAACTGCATCTGCTTGCCGATCACCATCGGGCTGACGCAGCAGGCAATAGCGTAGTCGTCGCTGTTGAAGTCGGCACGCATCAGATCGTCGTTCTCATACTGCAGCGACGAGGTGACAATCGAGACCTGCGCGGCGTATTTCTTGAACGCGATCGGCAGTTGTTCAGACCACAGGATCGTCAGGTTTGGCTCTGGCGCAGGCCCCATGGTGTGCAGCGTGTGCAGGTAGCGGAAGCTGTTTTTGGTCACCAGCGTGCGGCCGTCCAGCCCCATTCCGCCGATCACCTCTGTCGCCCAGATCGGATCGCCAGAGAAGAGCGTGTCGAACTCCGGCGTACGCAGGAAGCGCACCATGCGGATCTTCATGATGAAGTGGTCGATCAGCTCCTGTGCCTGAACTTCATTCAGCCGCCCGGCCTGCATGTCGCGCTCAATGTAGATATCGAGGAATGACGCGGTACGCCCCAGCGACATCGCCCCACCGTTCTGGGATTTCACCGCGGCCAGGTAGGCAAAGTACAGCCACTGCACCGCTTCCTGCGCGTTCATCGCCGGACGCGAGATATCAAAGCCGTAGTTCGCCGCCATCTGCTGGATCTGCAGCAGCGCGCGCTTATGCTCCGCCAGCTCTTCGCGCAGGCGGATCGTCGCCTCCAGATCCTCGCCGCGTTCCAGTCTCGGCTGCAGATCCGCGAACTGCAGTTCACGCTCACGCACCAGATAGCTGATGCCGTACAGCGCCACGCGGCGGTAGTCGCCGATGATGCGCCCGCGTCCGTAGCCGTCCGGCAGCCCGGTCAGTACGCCCGATTTACGGCAACGCATCATCTCCGGCGAGTAGACGTCAAACACGCCCTGGTTATGGGTTTTACGCAGGTCGGTAAACAGGTATTCGAACTGCGGATCCATCTCGCGGCCGTAGGCTTCAAACGAGCTGCGGATCATGTTGATCCCACCATACGGATGCAGGGCGCGCTTGAGCGGCTTATCGGTTTGCAGGCCGACGATGGTCTCCAGCTCCCGGTCGATATAGCCCGGTCCGTGAGCGGTAATGGTGGTGGCGATGTTGGTATCGAAATCCACCGGGGCGTGGGTGGCATTTTCCTGGCGAATCCCCACCATCACCTTTTGCCACAGCGCCGTCGTTGCTGGCGCCGCCTGCGCGAGGAAAGTTTCGTCGCCTTCATAAGGGGTGTAGTTATGCTGAATAAAATCGCGCACGTTAACGGCGTCTTTCCATTCTTCACCGCGAAACCCGGCCCATGCGTCGCTGTAAGGCGCAACGCGCGTATCAATCGTTACTTTCATGAGATTCTCGCTCTGTCAGGCGTAAGCCGCAGCCGGGGTAACCTTCCCAAGACGGAGGGCGTCCAGCGCGATCATTTTTTCTTCATTGGTAGGGATCACCGCACACGCCACGCGGGACGTATCGGCGCTGATGATGCGTTCACCCGCGCTGCCAGGCAGGGCGTTGCGGGTCTCGTCGAGGATGAGGCCAAAGACCTTGAGATGTTCTGCTACCAGCCTGCGGATGAGCGTAGAGTTCTCGCCAATCCCTCCGGTAAACACCACCCCGTCCAGGCGATGCAGCGAGGCCGCGTGGCCGGCGATATGCCGTGCAATGCGGTGCACAAAGGTGTTTATCGCCAGCTGCGCCCGCGGATTTCCCTCGCGCCAGGCTTTTTCCAGCGTCCTGAGATCGGCGGAAATCCCGGAGATCCCCAGCAAGCCAGATTCTTTGTTAACCACACGCTCCAGATCCTCGAACGACTGGCCGGTTTGCTGGGCAATCCACGCCATCGCGCCAAAATCCACGTCGCCACAGCGCGTGCCCATCATCAGCCCTTCCAGCGGCGTCATCCCCATCGAGGTATCGACGCTTTTGCCGTTACGAACCGCGCAAATCGACGCGCCATTACCCAGGTGGGCAATCACTAACCCGCTGTCGTCCGGTGAAAGTCCGAGAAGCGCATGCGCCTGCCCGGCAACGTAGCGGTGGGAAGTGCCGTGAAAACCGTAGCGCCGCACGCCCAGCTCCTCAAAATAGCGGTACGGCAACCCGTAAAGATACGCCTGCGGCGGCAGCGTCTGATGGAAACTGGTGTCAAACACCGCCACCTGCTGAACGTTAGGGAACAGGCGTTCCGCCGCTTCTACACCGCTTAAGTTGGCGTAGTTGTGCAGTGGTGCCAGAGAAGAAACCTGGCGGATCTCGTTGATAACCTGCTCCGTGATAAGGGTCGACTCGCTGAAGCGTTCACCGCCGTGGGCTATGCGGTGGCCAATTAAGGCCACGCTGCTCATCAGGTCACGCTTCTCCAGCTCCAGGGCGATGGCAGCCAGCGCCCCTTCGTAGTCATGGTGAGCCAGTGTGGCTGGCTCACCCCCGTTCACGGAAATAAAGGCTTTTTCAGTGTTGATACCGTCGGCAATGCCCGTCATCAGGGCATCGCAGCTGCTGGCATCGAGCACTGAAAACTTAACAGAGGACGAACCGCAGTTAATAACCAGTACAACCGGAAACTCAATCATGGTGTGACTCCGCTCTTCCTGAGCATTGATTTAGAACAGTTTGTAAACGATATTCAGGATGGTCAGCAGGCCGACAACGATGACGAAGATGTTCTCAGGTCTGCCCTTATACTTCGCCATTGCCGGGGCTTTGCGGATGGCATACATCGGCAACAGACACAGCAGAGAAGCGATGATGGGTGCTCCCATGGCCTCAATAAGGTCCAGAATGTTCGGGTTGGCATACGCGACAACCCAGGTGGAGCCCATGATGAAGACCATGCTGATGGTGTTCAGTTTGCCCACCGAGACCTTCTTCTTATCGCCCTTATACCCAAACTTCAGGATCAGGCCGTTCAGCCCTTCCAGCGTGCCCAGATAGTGGCCGAAGAAAGATTTGAAGATTGCGACCAGCGCGATGATAGAGGCGCCGTATTCCAGCACCGTCGCAAACGTCGATTTGGTGCCTGACATCGACGCAAAATGGTTCGCCAGATAAGAGAGCACCGGAATGTTCTGCGCTTTGGCATCAGCCATGTTCTGCGGAGAGAGCGTAAACAGGCAGCTAAAGGCGAAGAACATCACCACGGCGACCATCAGCAGGCTGGCGCGGCCGATGATTCTGGAACATTTCTGCTCGGTGAAGTCTTTACCGAACTCCGGTTCGTACTCTTCGCGCTTGGAGACCACAAACGAGGAGACAATTGGTGAGAAGTTAAAGGAGAAGACCATGATGGAGATCCCCAGCCACACCGTCACCAGTATGCCGTCATGTCCGGTGAAGGCGATATCGCTCAGGTTAACCTGGTCGATCACCGCCGAGTTCCAGTAAGGGATCAGCGACAGGGAAATCAGCACCAGACTGGCGATAAACGGGAACACCAGATAGCTCATGACCTTCACCATCAGGTCTTTACCGAACCAGATCACAAAGGCCATCAGCAGCAGCAGGAACAGCGCCACCACGCCGCGGTTTAGCGCCGGCATCTGGAGCTGGTTTTCCCAGAAGGTCATAAAGGTGTTGGTAATGGTGACGCCGTAAATCCACAGTAGCGGGCAAATGGCGAAGAAGTAGAGGAACGTGATGACCACTCCGCCTGTTTTACCAAAATGCTCCTCCACCGTTTCGGTGATATTGCCGGAAACGTTGCTACCGGACAGGCACAGACGCGCCAGCGCGCGGTGGCAGTAGAACGCAATCGGGAACGCGAGAAGCAGCATCAGCAGGATAGGGATCAAGCCGCCGAAACCTGCACGAATAGGGAAGAACAGCACGCCTGCGCCAATGGCGGTACCAAACAATCCCAGCGTCCAGGTGGTGTCTGACTTACGCCAGGAGGACGTTTTTGTCTGTCCAACGATAATGCTTTCAGTGTTGCTCATAGGTCATCCTTATGCGTCAACGAAGCCGGTAATTTGGGAAACACGAGAGAGATCGATATTGCCGCCGGAAATAATGCAGACGGTTTTGCGCCCCTGAATATAATGGTCGAGCTTGCCGCTTAATAACGCCGCGCAGGCCAGTGCCCCCGCCCCTTCGGTCACCACTTTGTTTCGCTGAATTAACGCAATCATGCTGTTGCGAATATCGTCCTCGCTGACCAGCACAATGTCGTCGACTAATTCACGAACAATTTCGAAGGTTAATTTACCCGGACGAGAAACGTCGCAGCCGTCTGCTAATGTGCCGGTAACCCGATGGTTAATAATTTCACCCGCCTGATACGACGCCGCCATGCCGTGAACGTTTTCAGACTGTACGCCGATAATATTAATGGTCGGGTTAATCGATTTTATTGCCGTTGCGATGCCAGCAATTAACCCGCCACCGCCGATGGGCACAATGACGTTATCCACATCGTATAAATCTTCGAGAATTTCGAGGCCGATCGTGCCCTGGCCGGCGATCACTTTCGGGTCATCGTAAGGCGGGATAAAAATACGCCCTTCCATCTCAACGATTTCGCTCACTTTGGCGATCGTGTCGTTGAAGTTCTCGCCGTGCAGCACCACTTCCGCCGAGTAGTCACGCGTGGCGGCAACTTTGGATTTTGGCGCGCCCATCGGCATCACCACTTTGCCGTCGATGCCGAGCATGGCACAGGAAAGGGAGACGCCCTGCGCATGGTTTCCCGCAGAGCAGGCCACAACCCCTTTACGTCTTTCAGCATCGGTCAGCGAGCTTAATTTATTAAACGCGCCGCGAATTTTGAAGGAGCCGGTACGCTGCATATTTTCAAACTTCAGAAAGATTTCACCCTTACAGCGTTCGCTGAGATAATTCGAGCGCGGCATGCCGGTTTTATATATCTTTCCTGCCAGTCGTTTTCTGGCGTCCTGAATATCTTCAATGGTTACCGGGAGATCGTAGGTAATATGCATAATATCCTCGTTATAATAATTCATTCTTTTCGGGCAAAGTCAGGGTATCAGAGCACAGCTAAAATAAGCTCTGGGGTGTTTTTCAAAAAATAGGCAGTACTTATTTGGAAATTAATTATTCATCGTCGTCGTTCACTGGTCAGTGACGCATATTGTTTCGCCAGCTCAACTAACACTGACGCTGATTTTTTAATTCTGTAATTTTTGGACCACACGGCGGCATAGCGTGCCACCGGTAATTCATCTTCCACTGGCAGCACAATAAACTGGTCTGAACCGAACGGCGCAATCATGTCGCGGGGGATCACCGTCAGGTAGTCGGCATTGAGGACAAGGTTATAAATGGTGACGACGGAATCGGTCTGGACGATGTTTTCAATACTGATGTGGTTGTCTTGCAGGGTGGTCAGAAGTTCTTTGTAGTAGCCCATGTCGGTTTGCGGCATCACCCACTGCTCATAGGTGAGCGATGCCAGTGTCGTCGGGGCGGTGCACGTTCGTGATTTGCTGACCACCAGCACAAATTCAGACTCGAACAGCGGCTCGACATGCAGATCCTGCAGCAGCATTTCATCACTCAGCGTGCCAATGGCAAAGTCCAGCCGCCCGTCACGAATGGCCGGAAGGAAAGAAGAGAGCTGCGCTTCATACATGGAGACCCGCGCTTTCGGGAACACTTCCTTGAATTTTTTGATCATTTCAGAGAGGAACGTGAAGCCAATCAGCGACGGATAACCAAACGAGACGTCCATGACGGTGCTGAAACTGAGGCTGTTAATCTCGCTCACCATGTTTTTCATCTCACGGGTGATCGACTCTGAGTACGAGAGCAGAACCTGGCCCGCCGCCGTCAGTTTTACACCCGTGTTTTTACGTACCATCACTTCCACACCGAAGTAAGATTCGATGTCACTGATAATTTTGCTGACGGCGGGTTGCGTCAGACCCAGTTGTCTTGCTGCAGAACCTATGGAGCCACTTTTAATGACTTCCTGAAATACCACGAGGTGCTGTGTTTTCGGTAGAATAATAGTGTTCATAATATTCTGCGCTTATTTCCCTATGACGGGGTGGATTCTACTCAATATTGTTTCAGGGGGTATGTGCTGTTACTCACAATTTGCCTTTTCGCACCCTTGCCAGGAACTACACAACCCCATTAAAAACCTTTTAAATCAATAAAATACAACCAACCAAATATGCTATTACGCTGATATTGATCAACAAAAATGGCGGTAATAAATTTATTTTATGGCGATAACCCGGATAAATTTCGCTGCGTTTAAAAAATCAATAAAGACTATCTTTCAGGCAATTAAAGAACAATAAATAACCATTATTCATGTGAAACATTCTTTCAGTTTTTCGAAATTTACTGGCGTAATTTGGCAAAGGTTCGGGAAAGAGTGGAATACGTCACACATTCTTAGGGTGAATGTTTTTAATTTCAAAATATACATATCAAATAAGAAAACATTCGGGATCATCCAGTTAACATTCATAACAAATTAATCATACTCAGAATTCAGGATTTTTTAGCGGTAAATTTTGTGATAACGATCGGGATTAGACAGCAGAGCGGAAATGTATGGTTAAAACAGTGAAATGTGCTTAATGTCGCAAATATGAGAATTGGTGTCGTTTGGGGGGTTGCCGGGTGGCGCTGCGTACATACCTCATTAAGCAAAAACCCCGCCGAAGCGGGGTTTTCTAAGAAGTTGAAGCTGACCGATAAGCCGCGTTCTTTCATAGAAAGCGGAGTGGACAGTCATTCATCTCTTTTAGCGCAGTTAGCAAAAACCCCGCCGAAGCGGGGTTTTCTAAGAAGTTGAAGCTGACCGATAAGCCGGGTTCTGTCGTGGACAGTCATTCATCTAGGCCAGCAATCGCTCACTGGCTCAAGCAGCCTACCCGGGTTCAGTACGGGCCGTACCATGTGAACCCCTATTTGGCCTTGCTCCGGGTGGAGTTTACCGTGCCACGGACTGTTACCAGCCGCGCGGTGCGCTCTTACCGCACCCTTTCACCCTTACCTGATCCCACTTGCGTGGGCCATCGGCGGTTTGCTCTCTGTTGCACTGGTCGTGGGTTTCCCCCCCAGGCGTTACCTGGCACCCTGCCCTATGGAGCCCGGACTTTCCTCCCCTCCGCCCGTCTCCACCCGAAGGTGGACGACGACGAAGCGGCGACTGTCTGGTCAGCTTCGGCGCGCAGTATAGTGGGTTTGCACGCCGCTGTCACCCTTGGTTGTAGGGAAGCCGAAATTAGCGGGAGACTTCCACCTTCGCCAGTTTTTCGTAGTAGCACGCAATGGCACTGTGGTCAGCGGTGCCCAGACCATCGGCACGTAGCGCCTGCATCATCTCCATGACGGCGGCGGTCAGCGGCAGTTGGGCCCCTACGCCGTGAGAAGTGTCCAGCGCGTTAGCCAGATCTTTAATGTGCAGGTCGATACGGAAACCGGGTTTGAAGTTACGATCCATCACCATCGGCGCTTTAGCGTCCAGCACCGTGCTACCCGCCAGCCCACCGCGGATCGCCTGGTAAACCAGATCCGGGTTGACGCCCGCTTTGGTGGCCAGAGTGAGCGCCTCCGACATGGCGGCAATATTCAGCGCCACAATCACCTGGTTTGCCAGCTTGGTTACGTTACCCGCGCCAATCTCCCCGGTGTGCACCACGGAACCGGCCATCGCTTTCATCAGATCGTAGTATTTGTCGAAAATCGCCTTATCGCCGCCGACCATGACCGACAACGTACCGTCGATGGCTTTCGGTTCACCGCCGCTCACCGGGGCATCGAGCATCTCGACGCCTTTCGCTTTCAGCGCCTCGCTGATTTCCCGGCTGGCCAGCGGTGCGATAGAGCTCATGTCGATCAACACCAGGCCCGGCTTCGCGCCGTCGATAATGCCGTTCTCACCCAGCGCGACCTCTTTTACATGTGGAGAGTTTGGCAGCATGGTGATAATGACATCGCACTGCTCAGCAATGGCTTTGGCTGTGCTGGCCGTTTCTGCGCCAGCCGCCATCACTTCGGCTACAGCCTGCGAATTATGGTCTGAAACCACCAGTGAGTATCCTGCTTTAATGAGGTTTTTACTCATTGGTTTGCCCATAATGCCCAGGCCAATAAAACCCACTTTCAGCGTCATAATCTGTTTTCCTCAAAGATGGTTATTTTTTAAAAGCGTCCGCTAATTTCTGCGTCGCAGAACGGAATACGCCGAGGTCGCTGCCGACGGCAACGAAGGTCGCGCCCCACTCCAGATAGCGGCGTGCGTCTGCTTCAACCGGCGCCAGAATGCCACACGGTTTGCCGTGCGCTTTGGCGCGGGCAAAGATGTGCTGAATGGCGCGCTGCACATCCGGGTGACCCGCATTGCCCAGGTGCCCAAACGCGGCCGCCAGATCGCTTGGGCCGACGAAAATGCCGTCCACGCCCTCGGTGGCGGCGATGGCATCCACGTTATCGACACCCTGCTGACTCTCAATCTGTACCAGAATGGTGATGTTGCTGTTGGACTGCGCAAAGTAGTCCGGTACGGTGCCAAACATGTTGGCGCGATGCGAAACGGAGACGCCGCGGATCCCTTCCGGCGGATAGCGTGTTGACGCCACGGCCTGTGCCGCCTCCTCCTGCGTTTCGACAAAAGGGATCAGGAAGTTGTAGAAGCCGATATCCAGCAGGCGCTTGATGATCACCGGCTCGTTCGTGGGGACGCGGACCACCGGCGCGCTCTGGCTGCCTTTGAGCGCCATCAGCTGCGGAATAAAGGTGCTGATATCGTTCGGCGCATGCTCGCCATCAAGCACTAGCCAGTCGAACCCCGCCAGACCCAGCACTTCGGTGCTGATTGGGTTTGCCAGTGCGGACCAGCATCCAATTTGAATCTGGTGCGCCGCAAGCGCCGCTTTAAATTTATTTGGGAAGATAGCGTTATTCATCGTATTTACCTTTTTAATTCCGCAGCCCTGGTCAGTATATTTATTACCAGCGTTATATACATTCTCTATTTCGGCGTGATAAAATCGTCATTCAGTATAATCTTCACTTTCCGGCAGCACATTGTTTTAATGCTCAAGTGTTACGCTCTGTTTCAATAATATTTTGAGCATATGCACAACCCACTGGGCGCTGATGCACAGAATCAGCCATTACTGGTTCGGGAGCGATCGCGATCACATTCTCACGCTCTGTCTCCTGACATGCTCTATTTTCGCAAGCTGCGTTTTTATTTTTGCCATAAGAAAATTGGCTGTATTTATTATCAGATTCTTTGCTGGAGAATATTGAACAATGGCCGACATTGAAATTCGACAAGCGTTGCCGACGGCGTTCTATATAAAAGTTCACGACACGGATAATGTGGCAATTATTGTGAACGACAATGGCTTAAAAGCCGGAACCCGCTTCCCGGATGGCCTGGAGCTGATTGAACATATTCCGCAGGGGCATAAAGTGGCGCTGGTGGATATCCCGGCCCAGGGTGAAATCGTGCGTTATGGTGAAGTCATTGGCTATGCCGTCCGTGCCATTCCGCAAGGCAGCTGGATTGATGAGTCTCTGGTTGAGCTGCCAGAAGCCCCACCGTTGAACACCCTGCCGCTGGCAACCCGCGTCCCGGAGCCGCTGCCACCGCTGGAAGGGTACACCTTTGAAGGCTATCGCAACGCAGACGGCAGCGTTGGAACCAAGAATCTGCTCGGTATTACCACCAGCGTTCACTGTGTGGCAGGCGTGGTGGATTATGTGGTGAAACTCATCGAGCGCGATCTGCTGCCAAAGTACCCGAACGTTGATGGCGTGGTGGGGCTGAATCACCTTTACGGCTGCGGCGTGGCGATCAATGCCCCTGCGGCCGTGGTGCCAATCCGAACTATCCACAATATCGCCCTGAACCCGAACTTTGGTGGCGAAGTGATGGTGATAGGCCTGGGTTGTGAAAAGCTACAGCCTGAGCGCCTGCTGCAGGGCACCGAGGATGTAAAAGCCATTCCGGCCGATGAGGCCAGCATTGTACGTCTGCAGGACGAACACCACGTTGGTTTCCGTTCGATGGTTGACGATATCCTTGAGGTTGCAGAGCGTCATCTGGCTAAACTCAATACGCGTCAACGTGAGACCTGCCCGGCTTCCGAGCTGGTGATTGGTACACAATGTGGCGGCAGCGATGCGTTTTCCGGCGTGACCGCCAACCCGGCGGTGGGTTATGCCTCCGACCTGTTTGTTCGCTGCGGGGCCACGGTGATGTTCTCTGAAGTGACAGAAGTGCGAGATGCCATCCATCTACTCACGCCACGCGCCATCAACGAAGAGGTGGGCAAACGCCTGCTCGAAGAGATGGCCTGGTACGATAACTACCTCAATATGGGAAAAACCGACCGCAGCGCCAACCCGTCCCCGGGGAACAAAAAAGGGGGGCTGGCGAACGTGGTGGAAAAAGCGCTCGGCTCTATCGCCAAATCCGGTCAAAGTGCCATTGTAGAAGTCCTCTCGCCGGGCCAGCGCCCAACGAAACGCGGTTTGATCTACGCGGCCACCCCGGCCAGTGACTTTGTTTGCGGCACCCAGCAGGTGGCTTCCGGTATTACGGTGCAGGTCTTTACCACCGGACGCGGTACGCCGTACGGCCTGATGGCGGTGCCTGTGATTAAAATGGCGACCCGCACTGAGCTGGCTAACCGCTGGTATGACCTAATGGACATTAACGCAGGCACCATCGCCACCGGGGAAGAGAGCATAGAAGAGGTAGGCTGGAAGCTGTTCCACTTTATTCTGGATGTGGCGAGCGGCAGGAAGAAAACCTTCTCGGACCAGTGGGGGCTGCACAATCAGCTGGCGGTGTTTAACCCGGCACCGGTGACGTGATAGCCCCTCACCCTGCCCTCTCCACAGTGGAGAGGGTAAAAACCGCACCGAGCAGTCCCCTCTCCCCTTTGGGGGGTTAGGGTGAGGGGAGAAACTACCCTTTCACCAACACCACATCGATCCCGCTTTTACGCAACCCATCCAGGCTCTCCGCCGGAATGCCTTCGTCGACAATAATCATATCAATCCGTTGTGTATCAATGATTTTATGCAGGCTCGAGCGGTTAAATTTGCTGGAGTCGGTCACGACAATAATACGCTCTGCCACTTCGCACATCCGGCGGTTGAGGCGCGCCTCGTCTTCGTTGTGAGTGCTCACACCGCGATCAAGATCGATGGCGTCAACGCCCAGGAACAAAAGATCGAAGTGATAATTCTGCAATGACTGCTCCGCCTGGTCGCCATAGAAGGATTGCGACTGACGGCGCAGATGCCCGCCTGTCATCAGCAGTTCCACTCCTTCCGCTTCCAGCAAAGCGTTCGCGACGTTCATGCCATTGGTCATGGCAATCACATCCGTGTGCTGGCGCAGCATTCGGGCAATTTCAAACGTTGTGGTACCCGAATCCAGAATGATGCGATGCCCTGGCTTTACCAGTTCTGCGGCAACCTTCGCGATGCTGCGCTTCACGGCAGTATTCAGCGAGCTTTTATCTTCAACGGAGGGTTCAACGCCCGGCACATTGCCTTCGCAAATCAACGCGCCGCCATAGGCGCGAACGGCGATACCTTGCTTCTCCAGAAAAGCCAGATCGTTGCGGATCGTGACCGTCGACACGCCGTATAAATGGGAAAGATCGTTAACCTGTACGCTTCCCTGCGCCCGCAACCGCTGAATGATCTGCTCTCGCCTTTCACTGGTGCCGGTGATGCGCTTTTCCGCGGAGGAATCAGTGCTGCTCATACGCGATCCTTTATAAATAAACTTTCGTTTCATTTCGTTTTGCCTATTAAGGCCTTTCTTTTAGGGGAATGCAAGCCCCATCTACCGTTCTTACCCTCCCCTTCCCGACGCTGAAACCTTTCATTGCGTTTCTTTTGTGAAACAGATCGGAAAACTATTATCTTTCGTTTTATTTTTATACCACCATAATGCAGTATCAAATGAAACAAAACGAAAGAAGAATGCCATCACCATCCGAAATGGAGAGGAAAGTGAAACATCTGACTGATATGGTGGAACAACATAAACGGGGGAATACAAACGGGATTTATGCCGTCTGTTCCGCACATCCATTAGTACTTGAAGCTGCAATTCGTTACGCCCATTCGCAACAAACGCCGCTGCTGATTGAAGCAACCTCAAACCAGGTCGATCAGTTTGGCGGTTACACCGGCATGACGCCCGCCGACTTTTACGGGTTCGTCCGCAAACTGGCGGACTCTCTTGGCTTCCCCGCGTCACAGCTGATCCTCGGCGGCGACCACTTAGGGCCAAACCGCTGGCAACACCTGCCCGCGCAGCAAGCGATGGCCAATGCTGACGATCTTATCAAAAGCTATGTCGCAGCGGGGTTCAAAAAGATCCACCTCGACTGCAGTATGTCCTGCGAGGATGATCCGGTTCCTTTGACCGACGCGATCGTCGCCGAACGCGCGGCACGTCTGGCGAAAGTCGCCGAACAGACCTGCCGTGAACAGTCTGGTGAATCCGATCTGGTCTATGTTATTGGCACTGAAGTCCCTGTGCCGGGTGGCGCACACGAAACGCTTACCGAGCTTGAAGTCACCACGCCGGACGCGGCTCGCGCGACGCTTGAGGCGCATCGTCATGCGTTCGAAAAGGAAGGGTTAGGTGACATCTGGCCACGCATTATTGGCCTGGTGGTTCAGCCTGGCGTGGAGTTCGACCATGCGCACGTCTGTGACTACCAGCCGCAAAAAGCCCATGCCCTGAGCACCATGGTTGAAGCCTACGATACGCTGGTTTTTGAAGCGCACTCTACCGACTACCAGACGCCACAGGCGCTTCGCCAGCTGGTAAAGGATCACTTCGCCATTTTAAAAGTCGGCCCGGCCCTTACCTTCGCTCTGCGTGAGGCACTCTTTGCGCTGGCTGCCATAGAAGAAGAGCTGCTGCCAGCGAAAGCCAGCTCGGGCCTGCGTCACGTGCTGGAAAACGTGATGCTCGATCGGCCGGAATACTGGCAAAGCCACTACCATGGCGACAGCAACGCACGCCGCCTGGCGCGTGGCTACAGCTACTCTGACCGCGTACGCTACTACTGGCCGGACAGCCAGATTGACGATGCCTTTGAACGTTTGGTGCGTAACCTGGCGGACGAACCGCTACCGTTGCCGCTGATTAGCCAGTATTTGCCGTTGCAGTACAGCAAAGTTCGCGAGGGGGCTCTCAAGTCAACGCCGCGAGAACTCATCATCAACCACATTCAGGACATACTTCAGCAGTACCACGCCGCCTGCGAAGGCGTAACGACTCAGCATGCATAATTAAAAAGAGGAAAAAGCTATGCCAAACATTGTCTTATGCCGAATTGATGAACGTCTGATCCACGGTCAGGTGGGCGTGCAATGGGTGGGGTTCGCGGGGGCGAACCTGGTACTGGTCGCGAATGACGAGGTGGCAGAGGATCCGGTTCAACAGAACCTGATGGAAATGGTGCTCGCGGAGGGGATCGCCGTGCGTTTCTGGTCATTGCAAAAAGTGATCGACAACATTCATCGCGCCGCTGATCGCCAGAAAATTCTGCTGGTCTGTAAATCTCCCGCTGATTTTCTGAAGCTGGTTGAGGGGGGCGTGCCCATCACCCGTATCAACGTAGGAAACATGCACTACGCCAGTGGCAAACAACAAATTGCCAAAACGGTATCTGTAGACGCGGACGACATAGCCGCCTTCAACGGCCTGAAAGCGGCCGGGGTGGAATGCTTCGTTCAGGGCGTTCCAACAGAGACTGCTTTGGATCTCTTTAAACTGCTTTGAGGGATTCACAATGGAAATCAGTCTGTTGCAGGCTTTCGCGCTGGGGCTTCTCGCCTTTATCGCGGGTCTGGATATGTTTAATGGCTTAACACACATGCACCGTCCGGTCGTACTCGGGCCGCTGGTTGGCCTGATCCTTGGCGATCTGCACACCGGGATTTTAACCGGCGGGACGTTAGAGCTGGTCTGGATGGGTCTGGCACCGCTCGCGGGCGCACAGCCGCCAAACGTCATTATCGGCACCATCGTCGGGACCACGTTTGCCATCACCACAGGCGTGAAACCGGATGTCGCCGTCGGGGTCGCCGTGCCGTTTGCCGTCGCGGTACAGATGGGAATTACTTTCCTCTTCTCGGTAATGTCCGGCGTGATGTCCCGCTGCGATCGCATGGCGGCTAATGCAGATACCAACGGCATTGAACGGGTTAACTATCTGGCTCTGCTGGCACTTGGCCTCTTCTATTTCTTGTGCGCATTTCTGCCCATTTACTTTGGTGCGGAGCACGCGAAAACCGCCATTGATGTGCTGCCGGAGCGCCTGATTGATGGCCTTGGCGTCGCGGGCGGCATCATGCCTGCCATTGGCTTTGCCGTGCTGCTCAAAATCATGATGAAAAACGTCTACATCCCCTACTTCATTATCGGTTTTGTCGCTGCGGCCTGGCTCAAGCTTCCGGTTCTGGCGATTGCCGCTGCCGCGCTGGCCATGGCTTTGATAGACCTGATGCGTAAATCACCTGAACCGGTGGCGCCTGCAGCCCAGAAAGAGGAATTCGAAGATGGCATCTAATCACACAACATTACCGGGCGTGTCTGAAAGCGAAGAGACGCTGCTGACCGGCGTCAATGAAAACGTCTACGAAGACCAGAGCATCGGTGCCGAACTGACCAAAAAGGACATCAACCGCGTCGCCTGGCGTTCTATGCTGCTGCAGGCCTCATTCAACTATGAACGTATGCAGGCCTCCGGCTGGCTTTATGGGTTACTGCCTGCGTTGAAAAAGATCCATACCAACAAGCGCGATCTGGCACGCGCCATGAAAGGTCACATGGGGTTCTTTAATACCCACCCGTTCCTGGTGACCTTTGTTATTGGCATTATTCTGGCGATGGAACGCTCCAAACAGGATGTAAACAGTATTCAGAGCACCAAAATTGCCGTCGGTGCCCCGCTTGGCGGCATTGGTGACGCCATGTTCTGGCTGACCCTGCTGCCTATCTGCGGCGGTATTGGCGCCAGCCTGGCGCTGCAAGGTTCGATTCTGGGTGCGGTGGTGTTTATCGTGCTGTTTAACGTGGTGCATCTCGGCCTGCGTTTTGGCCTGGCGCATTACGCTTACCGGATGGGCGTCGCAGCCATTCCGTTGATCAAAGCCAATACTAAAAAGGTCGGCCATGCGGCTTCCATCGTCGGGATGACGGTAATCGGTGCACTGGTGGCAACCTATGTTCGTCTCAATACCACACTCGAAATCAAAGCCGGGGATGCGGTCGTTAAACTGCAGGCTGACGTTATCGATAAGCTAATGCCTGCGTTTCTGCCGCTGGTCTACACCCTGACCATGTTCTGGTTAGTGCGTCGTGGCTGGAGCCCGCTGCGGCTGATTGGTATCACCGTGGTGCTGGGTGTTGTCGGTAAATTCTGTCACTTCCTGTAAAAACAAAGAGGTTGCGATGTTAGGCATTATTTTGACGGGTCACGGTGGATTTGCCAGCGGGCTTGAGCAGGCTATGAAGCAAATCCTCGGCGAGCAGCCGCAGTTTATCGCCATCGATTTTCCGGAAACCTCCACCACCGCGCGGCTGACCGCGCAGCTTGAGCAGGCGGTGAGCGAGCTCGATGCCCGGCACGATATTGTGTTCCTTACCGATCTGCTGGGCGGGACGCCGTTTCGCGTTGCTTCTACGCTCGCTATGAAAAGACCGGGCAGCGAAGTGATCACCGGCACCAACCTGCAATTGCTGCTGGAGATGGTGCTCGAACGTGAGGGTCTGAGCAGCGAAGCGTTTCGTCTGCAGGCGCTGGAGTGTGGTCACCGCGGTCTGACGAGCCTGGTAGATGAGCTTGGCCGCTGTCGCGAGGAAGCGCCCGCTGAGGAAGGGATATGAGTCAGCTACTGCGCGCGCGGCGGGTACTGACCGAACAGGGCTGGCTGGATGACCACCAGCTTCGTATCGAGAACGGCGTTATCACGGCGATTGAACCTGTCCCGGCGGGGGTTAACGCCCGCGATGCCGGGCAGCTTTGTCCGGCGTACATCGATATTCACGTTCATGGTGGCATGGGTGTGGATGTGATGGATGACGCCCCCGATGCGCTGAACGTTTTGGCTCTTCATAAAGCACGTGAAGCCGTCGGGGCATTTTTGCCCACAACGGTCACCGCGCCGCTGGAGGCGATTCACGGCGCACTCACGCGGATCGCCCGACGCTGTCAGTCAGGCGGCCCTGGCGCGCAGATTCTGGGCAGCTATCTGGAGGGCCCGTACTTTACGCCGCAGAACAAAGGGGCGCATCCGCCTGCACTGTTTCGTGAACTGGATATCGCCGAGCTGGACGCGTTGATTGCGGTATCGCACAACACGCTGAAGGTGGTGGCACTGGCACCGGAAAAGCCCGGCGCGCTACAGGCCATTCGCCACCTGAAGCAGCGGGGTATCCGTGTGATGCTGGGCCACAGTGGCGCCACGTACGAGCAAACCCTCGCCGCCTTTGACGCCGGTGCAGACGGGCTGGTGCACTGCTTTAACGGTATGACGGGGCTGCATCACAGAGCGCCGGGTATGGTCGGTGCCGGGCTGACGGACAAACGGGCGTGGCTGGAGCTTATTGCCGACGGTCATCATGTTCATCCGGGCGCCATGCGTATATGCAGCTGCTGTGCGAAGGACCGCGTGGTGCTGATTACCGATGCCATGCAGGCGGCAGGTATGCCGGACGGGCGGTATATGCTCTGTGGCGAAGAGGTCACAATGCACCACGGCGTGGTGAAAACCGCCTCTGGCGGGCTGGCGGGAAGCACGCTGTCGCTGGATGCCGCCGTCAGGCATATGGTGGAACATGCGGGTGTGACAGCAGAAGAGGCTATTCATATGGCTTCGCTGCATCCTGCCCGCCTGCTGGGCATTGATCATCAGCTTGGCTCCTTAGCGCCAGGGAAACGCGCCAATATTATTGCGCTGGATGACGGTTTACACCTTCAGCAGATCTGGATTCAGGGCCAGGCTCTCCCCCTTTAGCCCTTTTATTGTGTCTCCTTTTGGCTTTACGGCGCCAAACCGTAAGGCCTTTCTTTTCCTTTCCTTAATATTATCCTTTCCTTTCGCGATTACACTTTTCGTTTTATTTCTTTTTTTTCATTGAACTTTCGATTTCTTTTCTATAGATTTTATTTAACTGCTTAAGTGAAAAAAGTGAAACGAAACGAAAGATAGCGACACATTTGCCAGCGTCTGATGTGGAATTCACACGACTAAGGACTGAGTTATGCCACAGATCACTCCCACCGCCACCACCGGCACCTGGACCGAAGAAGAGATCCGCCAGCAGCCTGCCAGCTGGATCCGCTCGCTCCACAACATCGATAATTTGCGCTCCTCGATTGACAGTTTCCTGACGCCACTGCTGCGTAAGCACGATCTGCGGATCGTACTGACCGGCGCGGGCACGTCCGCGTTTATAGGCGATATCATTGCGCCATGGCTTGCGAGCCACACCGGGAAAAACATCTGCGCCGTTCCGACAACCGATCTGGTCACAAACCCGATGGATTACTTCAGCCCTGCACATCCGCTGCTGCTGATCTCATTTGCCCGTTCCGGTAACAGCCCTGAGAGCGTCGCCGCCGTTGAGCTGGCCAATCAGTTCGTGCCGGAGTGCTACCACCTGTCGATCACCTGTAACGAGGCGGGAAACCTGTATCAGAGCGCTATCGACAGTGATAACGCCTGTGCCCTGCTGATGCCTGCCGAAACGCACGATCGCGGTTTCGCGATGACCAGCAGTATCACCACCATGATGGCAAGCTGCCTGGCCGTATTCGCGCCAGAGACGATCAACAGCAACACCTTCCGCGACGTGGCCGATCGCTGTCAGGCGATCCTCACCTCACTTGGTGATTTCCGCCATGGCGTATTTGGTAACGAGCCCTGGAAACGGATCGTCTACCTGGGAAGCGGTGGCCTGCAGGGGGCGGCGCGCGAATCGGCGCTGAAGGTACTGGAACTGACCGCGGGCAAGCTGGCGGCATTCTACGATTCCCCAACGGGGTTCCGTCACGGGCCTAAGTCGCTGGTAGATAACGAAACGCTGGTGGTGGTGTTTATCTCCAGCCATCCGTATACGCGTCAGTACGATCTGGATCTTCTGGCCGAATTGCGTCGCGATCGCCAGGCCCTGCGCGTTGTCGCCATCGCCGCTGAAAACGATCCGGTGATTGAAGCGGGCCCGCACATCCTGCTGCCGCCTTCACGCCCGTTTATTGATATGGAACAGGCGTTCTGCTTCCTGATGTACGCCCAGGTCTTTGCGCTGTCCCAGTCCCTCAGCGTGGGCAATACACCCGATACGCCATCCGCCAGCGGCACGGTCAACCGCGTGGTACAGGGCGTTGTTATTCACCCGTGGCAGGCTTAAGAGGATCGCATCATGAGCATTATCTCAACGAAATATCTTCTGCAGGACGCACAGGCAAAAGGCTACGCCGTGCCGGCGTTTAACATCCACAACGCAGAGACGATCCAGGCGATCCTCGAAGTGTGTAGCGAGATGCGATCGCCAGTGATCCTCGCAGGCACGCCGGGCACGTTCAAACATATTGCCCTGGAAGAGATCTACGCCCTGTGCAGCGCATATTCATTAACTTACGACATGCCGCTGGCGCTGCATCTCGATCATCACGAATCCCTCGACGATATTCGTCGCAAGGTTAACGCTGGCGTGCGTAGCGCGATGATCGACGGCAGCCACTATCCGTTTGAACAAAACGTGAAGCTGGTGAAATCGGTAGTCGATTTCTGCCACCTCAACGACTGTAGCGTCGAGGCTGAGCTGGGCCGTCTGGGCGGCGTGGAAGATGACATGAGCGTCGACGCGGAGAGTGCATTTCTCACCGACCCGCAGGAAGCGAAACGCTTTGTCGAACTGACCGGCGTCGATAGCCTCGCCGTCGCCATCGGCACCGCACATGGCCTGTATACCAAACGCCCTAAAATTGACTTTCAGCGCCTGGCCGAGATCCGCGAAGTGGTCACCGTGCCGCTGGTGCTGCATGGCGCGAGCGATGTGCCGGATGAGGATGTACGTCGCACCATCGCGCTGGGTGTGTGCAAAGTCAACGTGGCGACCGAGCTGAAAATCGCCTTCTCTGACGCAGTGAAAGCCTGGTTTGCTGAAAACCCGCAGGGTAACGATCCGCGTTTTTATATGCGGGTCGGAATGGATGCCATGAAAGAGGTGGTCAGGAGCAAAATTACCGTGTGTGGCTCGGCAAACCGCTTGCTGCTTCCGGCAGAAGCCTGATGAAAAAGGATCTTACCCTGATGAAAAAAATCCTCACCCTATCCATGCTTGCCCTGTGTGTTTCCCATGGCGCGATAGCAGCGAATTACACCCTTAATAACGACAACATTGCCCTGTCATTTGATGACGCGAACTCGACGGTCGTGGTGAAGGACACCAGGGCTAATCATCCGCTGACGCCGCAGGAGCTGTTCTTTCTGACGCTGCCGGACGAGACTAAAATTCACACGGCGGATTTTAAGGTCAAACATGTCGAAAAACAGGACAGTGGAATTGTCGTCGACTTCACCCATCCTGACTATAACGTGACGGTGAAGCTGAACCTGGTGAAGGGCAAATACGCCAGCATCGACTACACCATCGCCGCCGTCGGGCAGCCACGGGATGTGGCGAAAATCACCTTCTTCCCGACCAAAAAGCAGGCTCAGGCACCTTACGTAGATGGGGCAATTAACAGCTCGCCGATTATCGCAGACTCGTTCTTTATCCTGCCGGATAAACCCATCGTTAACACGTACGCCTATGAAGCGACGACCAACCTCAATGTGGAGCTGAAAACCCCCATTCAGCCGGCAACACCGGTCAGCTACACCACCTACTTCGGTACCTTCCCGGAGACCAGCCAACTGCGCCGTAGCGTAAACCAGTTTATCGATGCCGTGCGTCCGCGTCCGTATAAGCCTTACTTACACTACAACAGCTGGATGGACATCGGCTTCTTTACACCGTACTCCGAGCAGGATGTGCTGGGGCGGATGGACGAATGGAACAAGGAGTTTATTGCCGGGCGGGGTGTCGCGCTGGATGCTTTCCTGCTTGACGATGGCTGGGATGACCTGACCGGGCGCTGGCTGTTCGGCCCGGCTTTCAGCAAAGGTTTTGGCAAGGTACGGGAGAAAGCAGACAGCCTGCACAGCTCTGTTGGCCTGTGGCTCTCGCCATGGGGCGGATATAACAAACCGCGCGATACGCGCGTCTCGCATGCAAAAGAGTACGGTTTCGAAACGGTAGACGGGAAGCTGGCGCTGTCAGGCCCGAATTATTTTAAAAATTTTAGTGAGCAGATCGTTAAGCTTATCAAAAACGAGCACATTACCTCGTTCAAGCTCGACGGGATGGGCAATGCCAATTCGCATATTAAGGGCAGCCCGTTCGCCTCGGATTTTGACGCCTCTATTGCACTGCTGCATAACATGCGCAGCGCCAATCCGAATCTGTTTATTAACCTGACGACCGGTACCAATGCCAGCCCATCCTGGCTGTTCTACGCCGATTCCATCTGGCGTCAGGGAGACGACATCAACCTGTACGGCCCCGGCACACCGGTGCAGCAGTGGATGACCTATCGCGATGCGGAGACGTATCGCTCTATTGTGCGTAAAGGTCCGCTATTCCCGCTGAACTCCCTGATGTATCACGGGATCGTCAGCGCGGAGAATGCGTATTACGGTCTGGAGAAGGTGCAAACGGACAGCGATTTTGCTGACCAGGTCTGGAGCTACTTCGCCACCGGCACCCAGTTGCAGGAGCTGTATATCACCCCTTCAATGCTCAACAAGGCGAAGTGGGATACCCTGGCGCAGGCTGCCAAATGGTCCCGGGATAACGCCAGTGTGCTGGTGGATACCCACTGGATTGGCGGAGACCCAACGGCGCTTGAGATCTACGGCTGGGCGTCGTGGAATAAAGACAAAGCCATTTTTGGATTACGAAACCCGTCGGATAAACCGCAAAGCTATTATCTGGATTTGACGAAAGATTTCGAAATCCCGACCGGAGACGCGACGCCGTTTAGCCTGAAAGCGGTCTATGGCAGTAACGCCACGATACCGGCAGAGTATAAAAACGCGGTGGTGATTACCCTCAAACCGCTGGAAACGCTGGTGTTTGAGGCGATGCCTGTTCACTAATCGTAGGCCGGGTAAGGCGCAGCCGTCACCCGGCAAAATAAGCACGCAGGGGCTTACTCCCCCTGCTGCTCCAGCGCATATTTATAGAGCGCATTCTTCTTCACGCCGTGGATTTCTGCCGCCAGTGCTGCCGCTTTCTTAAGCGGCAATTCAGCCTGTAGCAGTGCCAGAGTACGCAGCGCATCGGCAGGCAGTGCGTCCTCCTCCGCTTTATGCCCTTCGACAATCAGCACCATCTCACCCTTGCGACGGTTTTCGTCCTCTTTTACCCACGCCAGCAGTTCGCCGACCGGCGCGCCGTGAATGGTTTCCCAGGTTTTGGTCAGCTCGCGCGCCAGCACCACGTAGCGGCTCTCTCCCCAGACGGTCACCATATCTTCCAGGCTTTCCAGCAGGCGATGCGTGGATTCGTAGAAAATCAGCGTACGCGGTTCAGCTTCCAACTCTTTTAACACGTCACGGCGGCCTTTGGATTTGGCGGGCAGGAAACCTTCATAGCAGAAACGATCGGACGGCAGGCCCGCTGCGCTCAACGCAGCAATCGCAGCACACGGTCCTGGCAGAGGGACCACCCGGATCCCGGCTTCACGGCAGGTACGCACCAGATGGTAGCCCGGATCGTTAATCAGCGGCGTACCGGCGTCAGAGACCAGCGCAATGTTCTGCCCCTCTTTGAGCTTCGCCACCAGCGTTTCTGCTTTTTGCTGCTCATTATGATCGTGCAGGGCGAAGAGACGAGCGTTAATCGCAAAGTGTTGCAGCAATAAACCCGTATGCCGGGTATCTTCAGCAGCAATTAAATCAACAGCTTGCAATACGGTCAGCGCACGTTGGGTAATATCAGACAAATTCCCGATAGGAGTAGGTACAATATAAAGCTGGCCTTGAGAATTCTCTGCCGTTTCGTGTTGTTTCATTGTTTCGTCCGTATTGCCGATTTAATATTGAGCATTGCGTAAAAAAAATCACTGGATACAGTATGGTACCGTTAACGTTTCTTCGAAAAAAAGCCACGCGCAGCGTGCCGCTTCTGCTGGCAGCCCTGATCTTTGCAGGCTGTGGCACCCAGGCACCTGACCAGAGCACGGCCCATCTGCAGGGATCCGCTCAGGCTGATTCTGGCTTTTATCTGCAACAAATGTCGCAAAGCTCAAATGATACCAGGATCAACTGGCAATTACTCGCCATTCGTGCACTGCTGAAAGAGGGCAAAACCCAGCAGGCCGCCGAACTGTTCAACCAGCTTCCGCACGAGCTTAACGATGCCCAGCGTCTTGAGCAGAGCCTGCTCTCTGCCGAGCTGAAAGTCGCGCTGAAAGATTATGCCGCCGCGAAAAAGATCCTTGGCGACATCGACGTAAGCGCACTGGATAAAAATCAGCAGGCCCGTTTCTGGCAGGCGGGTATCACCGCTGAGCAGGGACGTCCTTCCCTGACGCTGCTACGGGCGCTGATCGCCCAGGAGCCGCTGCTCGGCGGTGCGGACAAGCAGAAAAATATCGATTCCACCTGGCAGGCGCTCGCCTCAATGACCCAGGAACAGGCGCAGGCGCTGGTCATCAATGCTGATGAAAACGTGTTGCAGGGGTGGCTGGATCTGCAACAGATGTGGTTTAACAACCGCAGCGATCCAAACATGCTGAAAGCCGGTATTACCGACTGGCAAACGCGCTACCCACAAAACCCGGGCGCGAAAATGCTGCCGACACAGCTGGTGAACGTGCAGAACTTTAAGCCTGCCTCCACCAGCAAAATCGCCCTGCTTCTGCCGTTGAACGGCCAGGCGGCGGTATTTGGCCGCACCATTCAACAAGGTTTTGAAGCGGCGAAGAACGGTACCACGCCAGTGACCGGCAGTGCAGTTCCGGCGCAGGCAGCTCAGGCGGCAAACGTGAACGACGTTGTCAGCCCTTCCGCCGCGGAAACCAGCGACCTGACCACAGCACAAACGCCGCCGCAGGGGACGATGCAGAACCCGGTGACGGCACCGACCACACCTGCGGCCGCAGCACCCGCGCCTGCGACTCCGGTAGAGACACAATCCGCACCGGCGACAGAGCCTGCAACAGCGGAGCAACCTCAACCGCAGACCACTGAGCCCGCAGCACAACCTGCCGCTCAGCCTGCTGCCCAGCCACAGGCCGCAGCCACCACCAGCGCTAACCCGGGCGCTGAGCTGAAAATATACGACACCAGTTCTCAACCGCTCGATCAGGTTCTGGCGCAGGTGCAACAGGACGGTGCCAGCATCGTTGTGGGTCCGCTGCTGAAAAACAACGTCGAAGAGCTGATGAAGAGCAACACTGCGCTGAACGTGCTGGCGCTCAACCAGCCTGAACAGGTTCAGAACCGCGCCAATATCTGCTATTTCGCCCTCTCTCCGGAAGATGAAGCCCGCGATGCGGCGCGTCATATTCACGAGCAAGGGAAACAGTCTCCGCTGCTGCTGATCCCTCGCAGTACGCTGGGCGATCGCGTCGCCAACGCCTTTGCCGAAGAGTGGCAGAAGCTGGGCGGCGGCATCGTGCTGCAGCAGAAATTCGGCTCCGTCTCTGAACTGCGCGCGGGCGTTAACGGCGGCGCGGGTATTGCGCTTAACGGCAGTCCGGTGAGTGCAAGCCTGCCACAGCAGCAGAGCGTGACGATTGGCGGTCTGACCATCCCTGCCCCACCTACCGACGCGCAGATTAGCGGTGGCGGTAAAGTGGATGCGGCCTATATCGTCGCTACGCCGCAAGAGATTGCCTTTATCAAGCCGATGATCGCCATGCGTAACGGCAGCCAGAGCGGCGCCACGCTCTACGCCAGCTCTCGCAGCGCACAAGGCACCGCAGGCCCGGATTTCCGCCTGGAGATGGACGGCCTGCAATACAGCGAAATTCCGATGCTGGCGGGCAGCAATCCGGCCCTGATGCAGCAGGCGCTGAGCGCAGTCCGTAACGACTACTCACTGGCGCGTCTGTACGCGATGGGCGTCGATGCCTGGACGCTGGCGAACCACTTTACCCAAATGCGTCAGGTGCCGGGCTTTGAGCTAAACGGCAATACCGGCGATCTGACGGCCACTCAGGATTGCGTGATTAACAGGAAGTTATCATGGCTCAAATACCAGCAGGGACAAATCGTCCCGGCCAGTTAAGCCGTAAAGAGACCGGCGACGCCTGGGAATTAAAAGCGCGTCGCTGGCTTGAGGGCAAGGGACTGCGCTTTATCGCCGCTAACGTTCGCGGACGTGGCGGCGAAATCGATCTGATCATGAAAGAGGGTCAGGTCATTGTGTTTGTAGAAGTACGCTACCGACAGTCTTCCCGTTTTGGCGGTGCTGCCGCCAGCGTGACGCCCGCCAAACAACATAAATTATTACAGACTGCCCACTTGTGGCTTGCCCGCCATAATGGGAGTTTTGATACTGTGGATTGCCGGTTCGATGTGTTAGCCTTCACCGGAAACGAGATCGAATGGCTGAAAAACGCTTTTGGCGAAGACGCATAATTAAGATTTAAAAGGGATAACGTGCTCGAAAGAATTAAAGTGTGCTTCACAGAAAGCATTCAGACTCAGATTGCCGCGGCAGAAGCCCTCCCTGACGCAATCTCTCGCGCCGCCATGACGCTGGTGCAGTCCCTGCTCAATGGCAACAAAATCCTCTGTTGTGGCAATGGCACGTCCGCTGCCAACGCACAGCATTTTGCTGCCAGTATGATCAATCGTTTTGAAACAGAACGCCCCAGTTTACCTGCCATTGCACTTAATACCGATAATGTGGTCTTAACAGCGATTGCTAACGATCGTCTGCATGACGAGATTTACGCTAAGCAGGTGCGTGCCCTGGGCCATGCGGGCGATGTGCTGCTGGCCATCTCCACGCGCGGCAATAGCCGTGACATTGTCAAAGCCGTCGAAGCCGCCGTTACCCGCGATATGACTATCGTTGCCTTAACCGGCTATGACGGGGGCGAGCTGGCGGGCCTGCTGGGGCCGCAGGATGTGGAAATCCGCATTCCGTCTCACCGTAGTGCACGCATTCAGGAGATGCATATGCTCACGGTGAACTGCTTATGTGATTTGATCGATAACACGCTTTTCCCTCACCAGGATGATTAAGGAGTTCTCATGAAGGCTTTATCGACCCTCGCAGTCCTTATGTCTGCATTACTGCTGCAGGGATGTATCGCTGCGGCTGTCGTGGGTACCGCTGCCGTCGGCACCAAAGCAGCGACCGATCCGCGCACCGTTGGCACCCAGGTAGATGACGGCACGCTGGAGCTGCGCGTCAACAGTGCGCTGTCGAAAGACGAGCAAATTAAGAAAGAAGCGCGCATCAACGTGACGGCTTACCAGGGCAAAGTGCTGCTGACAGGCCAGGCGCCAAATAGCGAACTCTCCAGCCGCGCAAAACAGATCGCGATGGGCGTAGAGGGCACTGCGGAAGTCTTCAACGAAGTCCGTCAGGGGCAGCCAATCAGCCTTGGTACCGCCTCCAATGACACGTGGATCACCACGAAAGTCCGTTCCCAACTGCTGGGTTCAGACCAGGTGAAATCATCCAACGTGAAAGTGACGACCGAAAACGGCGAAGTGTTCCTGCTGGGCCTGGTTACCGATCGTGAAGGGAAAGCGGCGGCCGATATCGCCAGCCGGGTGAGCGGCGTGAAACACGTCACCACCGCATTTACTTACATTAAGTAATTCCCACCTGACTGTAAGCCCGGTGCGTGCTCGCGCCACCGGGCTTTTTTCACAGAAGCGCAATCCCCCCCACAATCACCCCACTCAACGCCACCAGTCCTGCAGTGAGCCACAGCGCTTTAGCGGGGAATGACTTACGCAGCATGATAAGCGACGGCAGGCTGATGGCAGGCAAGGTAATGAGCAACGCCAGTGCCGGTGCGGTGCCCATGCCGGCCAACATCATGGTCTGAACAATCGGAATTTCAGCCGCCGTTGGGATCACAAACAGACAACCGGCAACGGCCATCGCAATGACCCACATCAGGGTATTGTCGATGGCGCCGTCGGCATGCGGGAATAGCCAGACGCGTGCGGCCCCGAGCACCAACACCGCCAGGATATACACAGGAATGGTGCTCCAGAAAAGCTGCCACAGAGCATTCCCCCAGCGCGCAAAGAAGCTTCCCTGCGGCTCGCTGACATCAAGCTCAATGGCGGCCGGTTCAACGGCGTTATCTTTCACCCATTTCTGCACCAGCGTTGCCACCACCAGCACCGTCATCAGACCGGCCACCAGGCGGATAAAGGCGAAATGCCAGCCCAGCACAAAGCCCATAAACACCAGCGTTGCCGGGTTTAACAGCGGGTTGCCCATCCAGAACGCCAGCGCACCGCCCATAGAGACTCGCTGACGGCGCATACCGGCAGCAACAGGCGCGGCACAGCACGAACACATCATGCCCGGCAAGGAGAAAATGGTCCCCAGCAGGGTGCCCTGAAAACGTGGCTGCCCCAGGGTTTTCACCAGCCAGTGACGCGGGATAAGCACCTGGATCAACGAGCCCAGAATGACGCCTAATACGGCGGCTTTCCAGACGGCAAGGAAATAGACCATGGCATAATCCCACGCCGCGCGAAGCGGGCTGGAATCAGCGTGAGCGAGAATAGATTTACCGATGCTGTGCGTTTCAGCGGCAGTGAAGGCTTTACCGTAGTACGGCTGCCATTTCACATACCAGAGGCCGATAATGACCACGAGAAAGAAGAGCGCGGGCTTCCACCATTGGACAGGTGTTGCCGCCTGAGATGAAGACTGACCAGTCATAGCATTCCCCGGAGAGTGTTATTTAATTAGCCGGGGGAGTTTACGCCTCGCCCTGCGCGATTTCACGCAGTTTCGCCGAAGGGATGATATTCACTCCCTCCTGCGATGGTGACAGCCCCTCTTTTAACATCGCACGCGCCACATCGCGCGCCTCGATGGATTTCCAGTTACCGGGGAGAATGCGGAACAACGGGGCAAACATCGACTCGTTAAAACGACGCTCGTCGCGATGCCCCAGCAGCATGGAGGGACGGACTATTGTCAACCGCTCCCACTTCTGGGCAATCAGGGCCTCTTCCATCTCGCCCTTCACCTTGCTGTAAAAGAACGGCGAATGGGCGCTGGCGCCCAGCGAGCTGACCACCACAAAATGGGTGGCACCCAGCTTTTTCGCCGTTAGCGCCGTATCAACCACCAGCGTATAGTCAGCATGAACAAACGCCTCTTTACTGCCCGCCTCACGCCGCGTTGTCCCGAGGCAGCAAAAGGCGATATCGATGGGATCCTGCACCTGCGCCAGTGCGTCGGTCAGCTGTGGATCGTGAGGATTAAAAACGCCAGAAATGTCCGCCAGCGGTCGACGTGTCGGGGCCGCAATGTAGTTCACCCTGCGATCCTGGATCAGCAGCCGCAGCAGATGATCGCCCACCAGCCCGGTTGCCCCCGTAATCAGTACCTGACTCATTTCATCCCCTTTACAGAATAGTCCGTTTGCGAACTCAGCATGGTCAACCACACTTAGAAGTCTGTTACCGGTAAGTATTTACCACAAACGGGAAAAAAACAGTCTGAAGCGAAAACAACGGAGGAAGCATGGGTAAAAAAATCGCAGTCCTGATTACCGACGAGTTTGAAGATTCAGAATTCACCTCACCTGCTGAGGCGTTCCGCAAGGCGGGACATGAGGTCATCACCATTGAGAAAGAGGCGGGAAAAACGGTGAAAGGCCATAAGGGCGAGGCCAGCGTGACCATCGATGAGACCATCGATAACGTCAGCCCGTCTGATTTTGATGCCCTGCTGTTACCCGGCGGTCATTCACCGGACTCCCTGCGCGGCGACGAGCGCTTCGTAACGTTCACCCGCGATTTTGTCTCCACCGGAAAACCGGTCTTTGCTATCTGCCATGGTCCGCAACTGCTTATCAGCGCGGATGTGGTGCGCGGGCGTAAACTCACTGCCGTGAAACCGATCGTTGTCGATCTGAAAAACGCGGGGGCCGAGTTTTACGATCAGGAGGTGGTCAACGACAAAGACCAGCTGATCACCAGCCGAACCCCGGACGATCTGCCGGCGTTCAACCGCGAAGCGCTACGCCTGCTCGGCGCGTAGCCAGTGCAGCTTTTTGCCAAAGCCCAGCGTGTTGTCGGTAAATTTCAGCTCATCAAGGCGGATTTCCCACACCGGGGCTTTTAAGGCGGCGGCTACCGGAAAGCGGCGCGTGTAGTGCTTACGGCGCGCGTCGCTCTCTTCACCATCCAGACGACGGATCTCCCCTTTAAACTGCACCCCACGGATCAGTGCCACCGTTTTAGGCTGACCGTTAACTGTCCCTGCCACCTTCGCCTGCTGACCGGTCATCTGCGCATGGCGCGTTTTATCTTCACTCATCACATAAAACGCAACGCGCTCAGGGTCATAATAGTAAAACGCATTCGCGCACCACATTTCACCGTCGTCATACACGCACCAGGTGACAACATGCTGTTTCGCCAGCCAGCTGTTAATGGCAGCCAGAGTTTCCATTTTCGTTCTCTCTCATGCTATGGTGCGTTCACCTTAACATACTGAATCTGTTTACCGTGTGCTGGTTTCTCTATCTTGTCCGTACCGCCGATAACGCTCTCTACACCGGGATCACGACCGATGTGGCGCGGCGTTTTCTTCAGCATCAAACGGGAAAAGGGGCAAAAGCGCTGCGGGGGAAAGGAGAATTAACGCTCGCCTTTTCTGCCCCCGTGGGTGACAGATCGCTGGCGTTAAGAGTGGAATACCGCATTAAGCAGTTGACGAAGCGCCAGAAAGAGCGCCTCGTCACCGGAGACGGATCGTTTGAGGCGCTGTGTGAAAGCCTGATTAGAAGCGATTAAAATGGTCGTGATACTCCACGAGGCCATTTACGCCGTTGAGCGCGTCATCCGCCAGACGGTGCACCTGGAAGGCAGTTTCGGTGCCCGGCCAGCGACAGCGGAGATCATACTGCGCCGCCGGCTCGAAGCCCAGGCGACCATAGAAAGCAGGATCGCCCAGCGTCACCACCGCGGCATAGCCAAACTCATTGAGCGAGTCCAGCCCTTCATACACCAGCTGACGTGCCAGCCCTTGTCCACGATAGTTTTCATCTACCGCCAGCGGCGCCATTCCTACCCACTGTAATTCTTCACCCTGAACGGTTACCGGGCTGAAGGCAACGTAGCCCACCACCTGACCTTCGTCATCGGTGGCAACCAGCCCCAGCGTGATCAGGCCGTCTTCGCGGAGATCGTGGACCAGTTGGGCTTCTGCGTCGCTCGCAAAAGAGCGGCGTAACAACGCATCGATACCCGGTGCATCAATCCCAATTTCGACTCGAATCAGCATGGCTCACCTACTGAAGTGTGTTTACTGTCAGGCGGGGTTTTCAGCCCGGCCTCAACGAAATCTGCCATTTGCATTAACATCACGCGCAGCGCTTTTGGCATCTGCTCCAGCTCAATGGCATCCATTAAATTTTTGACGTACAGACCCAGTTCCGTATCGCCTTCAATGACCAGACGGCGCTGGAAAAAGAGGGTATCCGGATCCTGCTTACGCGCGGCGATCATCAGCAGATCGCAGGCGTCGGCGCTAAAGCTCACATCCGCGTCGGCGGACTGGCGCACAATCAGCTGGTCATTCTCGACGGAGGTAAACCAGCGCAGACCGATATCACGCACTTCAATGCTTAACCAGCGGCCTTCCAGGAACGCCAGTTCGCCTTCCTGCAGCGCCTGGCGGAACTGCCAGCTCAGGAGCTGCTCCAGCACCTGACGTTTAAGCGCGAACGGCGCCAGTTTTACCGGCACGCTCAGCATTGATGGACCAAATTGTACGAGACGTGAACGCAGTTTATCCAGCACGAGCTTTACTCCCTGATAGCGATAGTCCGGGTATTTTGCCATATCCGGAGGAGAACATAGCGGCGTAAATCAACAAACCGACGTCCGGTGTACCTCATTATTGGTGCCATCAATACGCCATTAGCTGCCTTAAATCAAAAATTGTCGCGTATGGGTTAATTAAAATCCCAGCTCGTTAACATTTTTGCTCTCGACGACATCAGGATAAATTATGGAGCTGCTCTGCCCTGCCGGAAACCTTCCGGCGCTTAAGGCGGCCATCGAAAATGGGGCCGATGCGGTCTATATCGGGCTGAAAGATGATACTAACGCCCGCCATTTTGCTGGCCTCAACTTTACGGAGAAAAAGCTTCAGGAAGCCGTTAACTTCGTACATCAGCACCGCCGCAAATTGCATATTGCCATCAATACCTTTGCCCATCCTGATGGCTATGCCCGCTGGCAGCGCGCGGTGGATATGGCAGCACAGCTGGGTGCCGATGCGCTGATTCTGGCCGACCTCGCCATGCTAGAGTATGCGGCAGAACGCTATCCTCATATTGAGCGCCATGTCTCTGTTCAGGCCTCTGCCACCAACGAAGAGGCGGTACGTTTTTATCATCAAAATTTTGACGTGGCCCGGGTGGTTTTACCGCGCGTGCTCTCTATTCATCAGGTTAAGCAACTCGCGCGCGTCACGCCAGTGCCGCTGGAAGTTTTTGCCTTTGGTAGCCTGTGCATCATGGCTGAAGGCCGCTGCTATCTCTCCTCGTATTTAACCGGTGAATCCCCTAATACCGTTGGTGCCTGCTCACCTGCCCGCTTTGTTCGCTGGCAGCAAACCCCGCAGGGGCTGGAATCTCGCCTGAATGAGGTACTGATTGACCGCTATCAGGACGGTGAAAACGCTGGCTACCCGACGCTGTGCAAAGGCCGCTATCTGGTTGACGGCGAGCGTTATCACGCGCTGGAAGAACCCACCAGCCTCAACACGCTGGAACTGCTGCCGGAACTGCTGGCCGCTAATATTGCCTCGGTGAAGATTGAAGGTCGCCAGCGCAGCCCGGCCTACGTCAGTCAGGTGGCGAAAGTCTGGCGTCAGGCCATTGACCGCTGCATGGCAGACCCGCAGAACTACGCCCCGCAATCGGCCTGGATGGAGACGCTCGGCGCAATGTCTGAAGGCACCCAAACCACGCTTGGCGCGTATCACCGTAAATGGCAGTGAGATAACCATGAAATATTCATTAGGACCGGTGCTCTACTACTGGCCAAAAGAGACGCTGGAAGATTTTTATCAACAGGCCGCGACCAGCAGCGCCGATGTGATTTACCTTGGCGAAGCGGTATGCAGCAAGCGCCGTGCCAGCAAAGTGGGCGACTGGCTGGAGATGGCGAAAAGCCTGGCCGGGAGCGGCAAACAGGTGGTGCTCTCTACGCTGGCGCTGGTACAAGCCTCATCTGAACTGGGTGAGTTGAAGCGCTACGTGGAGAACGGCGAGTTTCTGCTGGAGGCCAGCGATCTGGGCGTGGTGAATATGTGCGCCGAACGCAAGCTGCCGTTTGTCGCGGGCCATGCATTGAACTGCTATAACGCCGTGACCCTGCGCCTGCTGCTGAAACAGGGGATGACGCGCTGGTGCATGCCGGTAGAGCTGTCGCGTGACTGGCTGGTAAACCTCCTGAACCAGTGTGACGAGCTGGGTATTCGCAACCAGTTTGAAGTGGAAGTGTTGAGCTATGGCCATCTGCCGCTGGCGTACTCTGCCCGCTGCTTCACTGCCCGCTCTGAAGATCGCCCGAAAGACGAGTGCGAAACCTGCTGCATCAAGTACCCGAACGGGCGCAGCATGCTGTCGCAGGAGAATCAGCAGGTGTTTGTCCTGAACGGCATTCAGACCATGAGTGGTTATGTGTATAACCTTGGTAACGAGCTGGCGTCGATGGACGGACTGGTGGACATGGTACGTCTGTCCCCGCTGGACACCAGCGTGTTTGCCATGCTGGATGCTTTTCGCGCCAATGAAAACGGCGCATCGCCGCTGCCGCTGACGGCAAACAGTGACTGTAACGGCTACTGGAAGCGGCTGGCCGGACTGGAGCTGCAGGCCTGAAAAAGGCTCACTTTGTTAACAACGGTTATCATTATTTAATGCAGTATTAAAGATTGACCGTCGACAAAGTGAGCTGTTATGACTGACAAAACCCTTCCGTTTTCGGTGCTGGATCTGGCGCCGATCCCACAAGGCTCCTCGGCAAGAGAAGCTTTTTCGCACTCTCTCGATCTGGCTCAACTGGCCGAAAAGCGTGGCTATCACCGTTACTGGCTGGCGGAGCATCACAACATGGTCGGCATCGCCAGCGCTGCCACCTCGGTGCTGATTGGCTATCTGGCCGCGAACACCACTACCCTGCACCTGGGATCCGGTGGCGTGATGCTGCCAAACCATTCTCCTCTGGTGATCGCCGAGCAGTTTGGTACGCTGAATACCCTCTACCCGGGCCGTATTGATTTAGGCCTTGGCCGTGCGCCGGGCAGCGACCAGCCCACCATGCGCGCCCTGCGTCGCCATATGAGCGGTGACATCGACAATTTCCCGCGTGATGTGGCTGAACTGGTGGACTGGTTCGATGCGCGTGACCCGAACCCGCACGTGCGCCCGGTGCCGGGCTATGGCGAGAAGATCCCGGTATGGCTGTTAGGCTCAAGTCTTTATAGCGCGCAGCTTGCTGCACAGCTGGGGCTGCCCTTCGCGTTCGCCTCCCACTTCGCACCGGATATGCTGCATCAGGCGCTGCATCTCTACCGCACGAACTTCAAACCTTCTGAAAGGCTGGAGAAACCGTACGCGATGGTGTGTATCAACATCATTGCCGCCGACAGCAATCGCGATGCGGAATTCCTGTTTACCTCCATGCAGCAGGCGTTTGTGAAGCTGCGTCGCGGTGAGACCGGCCAGCTTCCACCGCCGGTGGAGAATATGCATCAGCTGTGGTCAGCTTCCGAGCAGTATGGTGTTCAACAGGCGCTGAGCATGTCGCTGGTGGGAGATAAAGCGAAGGTGCGTCACGGGCTTGAAGCGGTGCTGCGCGAGACGCAGGCTGATGAGATTATGGTTAACGGCCAGATTTTCGATCATCAGGCGCGTTTGCACTCGTTTGAACTGGCGATGCAGGTGAAAGAGGAGTTGGTGGGGTAGTTTTTTTGCCCGGTGGCGCTTCGCTTACCGGGCCTACGGGATCGCGTAGGCCGGATAAGGCGTAGCCGCCATCCGGCACAAAAACTTACTGATATACCGGCAACAGATTAAAGCTCGACAGCACGTGGACCAGCGCGTTACCAACACCAAACACCAGAATCAGTGCAATCATCGGTTTACCGCCCCAGACGCGGAATTTCGGGCTACCGAAGCGCTGACGGGATTTACGCGCCAGAAGCGCCGGCACAATTGCCGCCCAGATGGTAGCCGCCAGACCGGCATAACCAATGGCGTACAGGAAGCCGTTCGGCCACAGCAGGCCGCCCACCATCGGTGGCAGGAAGGTCAGCAGTGCGGTTTTGAAGCGCCCCATAGCGGAGTCATCAAAGCCAAACAGGTCCGCCAGATAGTCAAACAGGCCGAGCGTCACGCCGAGGAAAGAGCTCGCAACCGCAAAGTTGGAGAATACCACCAGCAGCAGATCCAGACTGCGGCTGTTCAGTACACCGCTCAGCGCCTGCACCAGCACATCTATATTCCCGCCCTTCTGCGCAATGCCGATAAACTCAGGACGCGGGATGTTGCCCATCGTCCCCAGCAGCCAAATCACATACAGCCCCAGCGCCAGCAGCGTACCGTAAACCAGGCACTTGACGATTGTCCGCGGGTCTTTGCCGTAGTACTTCATCAGGCTCGGTACGTTGCCGTGGTAGCCAAACGACGCCAGACAGAACGGCAGGGTCATCAGCAGATACGGCGTATACGACGTATTGGTTTCAGCCACGTTAAACAGTGTTGACGGGGTAACGTGCCCCAGCAGGCTACCGAAGGTCAGAAAGAAAGTGATGACCTTTGCGCCCAGTACGATGGCCGTCATCCGGCTCACCGCTTTGGTACTCATCCAGACGATAAACGCGACACCCAGCGCAAAGCACAACCCGGCCAGACGCGCCGGAACGTTCAGCGACATCTCCGAAAAGGTGTGATGCAGAATCGAGCCGCTTGCTGAGATGTACGCGTAGGTCAGGATGTAGAGCACAAACGCGATGGAAAGGCCGTTCACCAGGTTCCAGCCTTTACCCAGCAGATCTTTCGTGATGGTGTCGAAGCTGGAGCCAATGCGGTAGTTCAGGTTGGCTTCAAGGATCATCAGCCCTGAATGGAGCATACAGAACCAGGTGAAGACCAGCGCAGCCAGCGACCAGAAGAACCACGCACCGGACATGACCACTGGCAGGGAGAACATCCCGGCACCAATAATGGTTCCGCCGATGATCACCACGCCGCCAAGCAGCGAAGGTGACGTTTGGGTGGTGGTTAGTGTCGCCATACAGCCATATCTCCAGTCAAAAATGTGGTTTGCATTTTAATGTGCTGCACTGTACCAGTACAAGAGTACAAAGGGAATAAAAAAAGCCCCGATAGTCTTTATCGGGGCTGTATATATTACTTTACGTCAGAAACGAAAGGCTTACGCGTCACCAAAACGACGACGGCTGGTGCCTTCTTCACGACGTGGGCCACGGCTATCACGGCGTTCACCGGAGAAACGACGACCTTCACCACCGCGACCTTCGCTGCGACCGCCTTCACGACGCTCGCCACCGAAACCGCGACCACCGCCACGACGTTCGCCGCCACGGTCAGGACGTGGCTGTGCATCGCCCAGCAGCTGCATGTTCATCGGCTTGTTCAGGATGCGGGTGCGAGTAAAGTGCTGCAGTACTTCGCCCGGCATGCCTTTTGGCAGCTCGATGGTGGAGTGAGATGCGAACAGCTTGATGTTACCGATGTAACGGCTGCTGATGTCGCCTTCGTTCGCGATCGCGCCAACGATATGACGAACTTCAACACCATCATCACGGCCCACTTCAATGCGGTACAGTTCCATTTCGCCAGCGTCACGACGCTCACGACGTGGACGGTCTTCACCACCACGCTCTGAACGGTCACCACGTGGGCCACGATCGTTACGGTCACCACGGCGTTCGAAGCGATCGTCACGATCGCGGAACTCACGACGAGGACGCATCGGTGCATCTGGTGGCACGATCAGGGTACGTTCGCCCTGTGCCATCTTCAGCAGTGCTGCAGCCAGCGTTTCGATATCCAGCTCTTCGCCTTCAGCGGTTGGCTGAATCTGCGCCAGCAGCGCACGGTACTGATCCAGATCGCTGCTTTCCAGCTGCTGCTGGACTTTCGCGGCGAATTTTTCCAGACGGCGTTTGCCCAGCAGTTCCGCGTTTGGCAGCTCCGCTTCCGGAATGGTCAGCTTCATGGTGCGTTCAATGTTACGCAGCAGACGACGCTCGCGGTTCTCAACGAACAGCAGGGCACGACCCGCACGACCTGCACGACCGGTACGGCCGATACGGTGAACGTAAGACTCAGAGTCCATTGGGATGTCGTAGTTTACAACCAGGCTGATACGCTCAACGTCCAGACCACGTGCTGCCACGTCGGTTGCAATCAGGATATCCAGACGACCGTCTTTCAGACGCTCCAGCGTCTGCTCACGCAGAGCCTGGTTCATGTCGCCATTCAGCGCTGCGCTGTTGTAGCCGTTACGCTCCAGGGCTTCAGCCACTTCCAGGGTCGCGTTTTTGGTACGAACGAAGATAATCGCCGCATCAAAATCTTCCGCTTCCAGGAAACGCACCAGCGCTTCGTTTTTGCGCATGCCGTACACAGACCAGTAGCTCTGGCTGATGTCCGGGCGAGTGGTAACGCTGGACTGAATGCGCACTTCCTGCGGCTCTTTCATGAAGCGGCGGGTAATGCGACGGATTGCTTCTGGCATGGTGGCAGAGAACAGAGCGGTCTGGTGACCTTCCGGGATCTGCGCCATGATGGTTTCTACGTCTTCGATGAAGCCCATACGCAGCATTTCGTCGGCTTCATCCAGTACCAGACCGCTCAGTTTAGAGAGATCCAGTGTACCGCGCTTCAGGTGATCCAGCAGACGGCCCGGCGTACCGACCACAATCTGTGGGCCCTGGCGCAGGGCGCGTAACTGCACGTCATAACGCTGGCCGCCGTACAGGGCTACCACGTTTACGCCGCGCATGTGTTTAGAGAATTCCGTCATCGCTTCCGCAACCTGAACCGCCAGTTCACGGGTTGGAGCCAGGACGAGGATCTGCGGTGCACGCAGGTCCGGATCAATGTTGTTCAGCAGCGGCAGCGAGAATGCTGCGGTTTTGCCGCTACCAGTCTGGGCCATGCCCAGCACGTCACGACCAGAGAGCAGATGTGGGATACATTCTGCCTGGATCGGAGATGGTTTTTCGTAACCGAGATCGTTAAGAGCTTCAAGGATAGGAGCCTTCAGGCCCAGATCTGCAAAAGTGGTTTCGAATTCAGCCATGTAGTACGAGTGCCTCAATGTCAATGGCGGCCAGTCTACTTAGCTCATCGTGAAAATGATCTGCAATTTTCATTGAAAAGTGTGAACCGGCTCAAATTAGGTGTATTGACGAACAACAACGCCCTCACCAGTGAAGGTGATGGCAATCAAAAAGATTACGGGCTGATGTTTATGTCGTCAGCTATTGCTGGTCCGATTCTGCCAGGTCATCTTGCTCCTGGCCCAAGAGCGATAATTCCAACAATGCATAACGGTGCTCAACGAAGTTGTGTACGTTGTTAGCAACCGCTAATTTGAACAGTGCCGTAGCGCTGTCCTTATCCCCCAGACTTAGGTAGTACTTACCTAAATAGAAGTTGGTTTCACTGAGATGCTCAGCGAGCGAGGTGTTATCCGTTGCGTCCGCCTTGAGGCGTTCCATCAGCGTTGCTTCGCTAATGTTGCCCAGGTAGAACTCGACAATGTTCCATCCCCACTGTTCCTTGTCCGATTTGTCGAAGCGCTGTTTCAGTGCCTCTTTTGCCTGCTTCTCATCGAGCTTCTGCTCAACGATGTAAAGCCACAGGCTACGGAAAGGATCATTAGGATCGTCTTGATAAAACGCCAGCAGATCATCTTGCGCTAACTTATCACGACCGCCGTAATACAATGCGATACCGCGATTCAAGTGCGCGTAGTTGTAAGTTGGATCAAGCTCAAGTACAGAATCAAACGCTTCATAGGCAGCATCAAAATTGCCTGCCTGCGTTAAATAAATGCCTAAGTAATTGAATACTTCAGGCATATCAGGTCGGATAGCCAGCGCTTGTGAGAAATCATTTCGCGCTAATGCCCTCAGACCGAGACTATCATACAACACTCCGCGCTCATATAAAAGCTGTGCGCGTTCGTCATCGGTTAAAGCCCGACTGGCAAGAATTTGTTCCATGCGTGCCAGAATCACTTCCTGCTGCAAAGTCGGTTGCAATGGCACTGCGAGGACTTCGCTCTTACGCCAGGCAGAGTTGCTGCATCCTGCCAGCGTTAAAGCTGTCGCAACGAAACACCAGCGCAAAAAAGGCTTCATTTCCCACTCCCGAAGACAACTATTGGATGAACGTCCTGTCCCCCGGCGGCTTAACAAGGCGTCCTGCCTGATAATGGCCCTCCGCGATGCAGAGGGCAAATGGCAACCTTACTCGCCTTGCTGTTCTGCTGCCGGTGCTTCTGGCGCAGCAGCTGGCTGAGACTGCTCGGTTGCTTCTTTAATGCTCAGACGGATACGGCCCTGGCGGTCAACTTCCAGAACTTTAACCGGTACTTCCTGACCCATCTGCAGGTAATCGGTCACTTTCTCAACGCGCTTGTCAGCGATTTGAGAGATGTGTACCAGACCTTCTTTACCGCCACCGATGGCAACGAACGCGCCAAAGTCAACGATACGGGTCACTTTACCATTGTAGATACGGCCCACTTCGATTTCTGCAGTGATTTCTTCGATGCGACGAATCGCGAATTTCGCTTTTTCGCCGTCGGTCGCTGCGATCTTCACCGTACCGTCATCTTCGATTTCAATGGTGGTGCCGGTCTCTTCGGTCAGCGCACGGATCACGGAACCGCCCTTACCGATAACATCTTTGATTTTGTCTGGATTGATCTTGATGGTGTGAATACGCGGAGCGAATTCGGAGATATCACCGCGTGGCGCGTTGATAGCCTGTTCCATCACGCCCAGGATGTGCAGACGCGCACCTTTTGCCTGGTTCAGAGCAACCTGCATGATCTCTTTGGTGATACCTTCAATTTTGATATCCATCTGCAGTGCAGAGATACCGTCGCGGGAACCCGCCACTTTGAAGTCCATATCGCCCAGGTGGTCTTCGTCGCCCAGAATGTCAGACAGAACAACAAAGTTGTCGCCCTCTTTCACCAGCCCCATTGCGATACCCGCAACGGCGGCTTTGATTGGCACGCCTGCATCCATCAGCGCCAGAGAGGCACCACACACGGAAGCCATGGAAGAAGAACCGTTGGATTCGGTGATTTCAGAAACCACACGAACGGTGTACGGGAATTTGTCTGCGTCTGGCATCACTGCCAGCACGCCGCGCTTCGCCAGACGACCGTGACCAATTTCACGACGCTTAGGCGAACCCACCATACCGGTTTCCCCTACGGAGTACGGAGGGAAGTTATAGTGGAACAGGAAGCTGTCAGTGCGCTCGCCCATCAGCTCGTCGATGATCTGTGCGTCACGTGCAGTACCCAGGGTCGCGGTAACCAGCGCCTGCGTTTCGCCACGGGTGAACAGCGCAGAACCGTGAGTACGTGGCAGTACGCCAGTACGCACGTCCAGACCACGGATCATGTCTTTTTCACGGCCATCGATACGCGGCTCGCCAGCCAGTACGCGGCTACGAACAACGTTTTTCTCGATTGCGTGCAGAATTTCGCTCAGCTCGTTAGCGTCCAGCGTTTCGTCTTCAGCAACCAGCGTGGCGATGGTTTCGTCTTTGATCACGTCAACCTGAGCATAACGCTCCTGCTTGTCGGTGATACGGTACGCATCGCTCAGACGCGCTTCAGCCAGTGCAGCAACGCGTGCGTTCAGCGCGTCGTTAGCGGCTTCAGGCTGCCAGTCCCAACGTGGTTTACCGGCTTCTTTCACCAGCTCGTTGATGTTCTGGATAACAACCTGCTGTTGGTCGTGGCCGAAGACCACAGCGCCCAGCATCTGGTCTTCGCTCAGCAGCTCTGCTTCAGACTCAACCATCAGAACGGCGGCTTCCGTACCGGCAACAACCAGGTCCAGCTTACTTTCTTTCAGCTCTTCCTGAGTCGGGTTCAGCACGTACTGGTCGTTGATGTAACCAACGCGCGCGGCACCGATAGGACCATTGAATGGAATACCGGACAGAGACAGCGCAGCGGAGGCACCGATCATCGCAACGATATCCGGGTTAACCTGTGGGTTAACGGAAACCACGGTCGCGATAACCTGCACTTCGTTTACGAAGCCTTCCGGGAACAGCGGACGAACCGGGCGGTCAATCAGACGCGCGATCAGGGTTTCGCCTTCGCTTGGACGGCCTTCACGACGGAAGAAGCCACCCGGGATTTTACCGGCAGCGTAAGTACGCTCCTGGTAGTTAACGGTCAGTGGGAAGAAGTCCTGACCTGGTTTAGCTTTTTTCTGGCCAACAACGGTCACGAATACCGCGGTGTCATCCATGCTTACCATAACGGCAGCAGTAGCCTGACGTGCCATCATGCCGGTTTCCAGCGTGACGGTATGCTGACCATACTGGAATTTACGAACGATCGGATTCAGCAAAATTCTGTCCTTTCTTAAATGTTTGACAGCACACCACAGGTGTGCTGACGATTTAACCCGACCTTCTTCGCATCCTCGCGACTAATGACAACCAACACCCCCATGGGTGAAGCCTCTCATTAGCCGCGCGAACCTCTGCAAGGAAGATCATTTATAGCAACAATACAATAGTTTCCAGTGAATTGCTGCGGTCCGGTTGAAAAAAGGGGCCATCAGGCCCCCTTTTCTGAAACTCGCAAGACTTAGCGACGCAGACCCAGACGCTCGATCAGCGCGGAGTAACGTGCAACATCTTTACGTTTCAGGTAGTCGAGCAGTTTACGACGCTGAGAAACCATACGCAGCAGACCACGACGGCTGTGGTGATCTTTTTTGTGCTCTGCAAAGTGACCCTGCAGGTGGTTAATCTGTGCAGTCAGCAGTGCAACCTGAACTTCGGTAGAACCGCTGTCGTTAGTACCACGACCAAACTCAGAAACGATTTTAGCTTTAGCTTCAACGCTTAGAGACATTTTCAAACTCCAAAGTATAAAGAATGTAAGGATGCCGATCTCTAATTCAGCAATCCCCGTATACGCCCCGCAAAATTGTTAAACAATTTGCCGGACGTTAAGCCGCGATATTCTACTCGCCTCACCGGTTTACCGCAAGGTGAGCTGATATCGCCGTCAGCCTTCGACCGGGTATTCCACCACCAGACGGCGGGGCGCAACGCGTCCTTCACCGTCCATTTCACCCATGCCGATAAACTTACCGTCATCCCCTTCGGTCACGCGTACCAGGCCTTCCAGCGGTGCATTCGTGGTCCGAACCGGGTTTCCGTTCTTAAAGTAAACGGACGATGTTAAAGGAAGATTAACAACCGGGAAGTCGGCCGCCGGGCTGTCCATAGGCATCAGCAGCGGGTCAAGCAAATCTGCCGCGGCAACACCCTGCGCTTGCGCCTGTTCAACCAGCGCGTGCAGATGCTCAAGGGTCACCATCCGCTCAACCGGATATTTACTGACGGCCAGGCGACGCAGGTAGATAACATGCGCACCGCAGCCCAGCTTCTCGCCCAGGTCATCGATAATAGTGCGAATATAGGTGCCTTTCGAACAGTGCACTTCCAGCTCCAGTTCGTCACCCTCGTGGCGAATAAAGAGCAGTTCATACACGGTAATCGGGCGGCCTTCACGCGGCACTTCAATACCCTGGCGCGCATATTCGTAGAGCTTTTTACCCTGATATTTCAGTGCAGAATACATCGACGGCACCTGCAGCGTATCGCCACGGAAGCTCTCCAGCGCCGCATCCAGTTGCTCTGCGCTAAACGTCACAGGACGCTCTTCCACCACCTGACCATCGGCATCGGAGGTGTCCGTGCGCTGGCCCAGCCTGGCGATAACGCGATAACGCTTATCGGAATCCAGCAGGTACTGAGAAAACTTTGTTGCCTCCCCCAGGCAGATGGGCAGCATGCCCGTCGCCAGGGGGTCCAGCGCGCCTGTATGGCCCGCACGGTTGGCATTATAAATACGCTTCACTTTTTGCAGCACGTCGTTGCTGGATGCGCCCTGGGGTTTATCCAGCAGCAGCACACCATGCACGTCGCGGCCACGACGACGAGGACGACTCATCAGTCCTCCTTGCTGTCGTCCGCCGGGTTAACACGACGTTCGTCGTCATGTTTCACCACGCTGGTCACCAGGTTGGACATACGCATACCTTCGACCAGGGAGTTGTCGTAGAAGAAGGTCAGCTCAGGCACGATACGCAGACGCATCGCTTTGCCGAGCAGAGAGCGGATGAAACCAGAGGCTTCCTGCAACGCTTTAATGCCATTTTTCACTGCCGCTTCGTCCTGATCGTTCAGGAACGTCACGAACACTTTGGCATACGCGAGGTCACGGGACATCTCCACGCCGGACACGGTGGTCATCATGCCCACACGCGGATCTTTAATTTCGCGTTGCAGAATGAGTGCGATCTCTTTCTGCATTTCCTGCGCTACGCGCTGCGGGCGACCAAATTCTTTCGCCATAATAAATTCTCCAGACAAAAAAGGGGCTAAAGCCCCTTTTTAAAATTATTGCCGGGTGGCACGAGGCGATCCCGGCCGACATATGGACCTATCCCAACAGGATTAGTCGATGCTGCGTTGGATCTCGATGATTTCGAACACTTCGATCATATCGCCAACGCGAACGTCGTTGTAGTTCTTCACGCCGATACCACATTCCATGCCGTTACGGACTTCGTTAACGTCATCTTTGAAGCGGCGCAGAGATTCCAGCTCGCCTTCGTAGATAACCACGTTGTCACGCAGTACGCGGATTGGGTTGTGACGCTTGATGGTACCTTCGGTAACCATACAGCCCGCGATCGCACCGAATTTCGGCGATTTGAACACATCGCGCACTTCGGCCAGACCGATGATCTGCTGTTTCAGCTCTGGAGACAGCATACCGCTCATCGCTGCTTTCACTTCGTCGATCAGGTTATAGATGACGGAGTAGTAACGCAGATCCAGGCTTTCTGCTTCGATCACGCGGCGAGCAGACGCATCAGCACGCACGTTGAAGCCAACCAGAATGGCGTTAGAGGCAGCCGCCAGGGTTGCGTCGGTTTCGGTGATACCACCTACGCCAGAACCGATGATCTTCACTTTAACTTCGTCAGTAGACAGTTTCAGCAAGGAGTCGGAGATCGCTTCCACAGAACCCTGAACGTCAGCTTTCAGTACGACGTTCACTTCGTGAACTTCGCCTTCAGCCATGTTCGCGAACATGTTCTCGAGTTTAGATTTCTGCTGACGAGCCAGTTTAACTTCACGGAATTTGCCCTGACGGTACAGTGCAACTTCACGCGCTTTCTTCTCGTCACGCACAACGGTCACTTCGTCACCAGCAGCCGGCACACCGGACAGACCGAGGATTTCCACTGGAATGGACGGACCTGCTTCCAGCACTTCCTGACCCAGTTCGTTACGCATCGCACGAACACGACCGTATTCGAAACCACACAGGACGATATCGCCTTTATGCAGTGTACCTTCGCGAACCAGAACGGTAGCCACCGGGCCACGGCCTTTATCCAGGAAGGATTCGATAACCGCGCCGCTCGCCATACCGTTACGGATCGCTTTCAGTTCCAGAACTTCAGCCTGCAGCAGGATCGCGTCCAGCAGCTCGTCGATACCAGTACCTGCTTTCGCAGACACGTGTACGAACTGGCTTTCACCGCCCCACTCTTCTGGCAGGATGCCGTACTGGGACAGTTCGTTTTTAACACGATCTGGATCCGCTTCTGGCTTATCGATCTTGTTCACTGCAACCACAACCGGCACACCCGCCGCTTTCGCGTGCTGGATAGCTTCGATGGTCTGTGGCATGACGCCATCGTCTGCAGCAACAACCAGAACAACGATATCTGTCGCCTGAGCACCACGAGCACGCATTGAGGTAAACGCGGCGTGGCCTGGGGTATCCAGGAAGGTGATCATACCGTTGTCGGTTTCTACGTGATATGCACCGATGTGCTGGGTAATACCACCCGCTTCACCGGAAGCCACTTTTGTAGAACGAATGTAGTCGAGCAGAGAGGTTTTACCGTGGTCAACGTGACCCATGATGGTCACAACTGGCGCACGCGGTTCTGCCGCAGCACCGGTATCACGGTCGCTCATTACTGCTTCTTCCAGCTCGTTTTCACGACGCAGGATAACTTTGTGGCCCATCTCTTCGGCAACCAGCTGTGCGGTTTCCTGGTCGATCACCTGGTTGATGGTCGCCATTGCGCCCAGTTTCATCATCGCTTTGATGACCTGAGAGCCTTTAACCGCCATTTTGTTCGCCAGATCGCCAACGGTGATGGTTTCGCCGATCACAACGTCACGGTTAACGGCCTGAGCTGGCTTCTGGAAGCCCTGCTGCAGGGAAGAACCTTTACGCTGTTTGCCGCCTTTACCGCCACGCACGGCTGCACGCGCTTCTTCACGGTCAGCTTTAGACTCGGCGTGTTTGTTGCCTTTTTTCGCCGGACGCGCTGCTTTCGCATTGCGACCACGGCCACGGCCGCCTTCTACTTCACGGTCGTTATCATCTTCAGCCTGACGCGCGTGCTGAGAAGTGGTCACGTGATAGTCGCTGGTATCTTCAGACTGCTCAGCGGTATCAATACCGTTCTTCTCGTTTTCTTCTGCCATACGGCGCGCTTCTTCAGCCACACGACGCGCTTCTTCTTCAAGCTTGCGGCGTGCTTCTTCTTCGGCTTTACGCTTCAGTTCGGCAGCTTCATTTTCACGACGGGCTTTTTCAGCCTGGGCGGTTTTGGTCATTTCGTCTGTCTGTTGATTGCTCACTTTGTCTTTTTCCGCAGCTTCACGCTTCACTTTTTCACTTGCGTCGCGTTTCGCTTTTTCTGCGGCCTCACGTTCAGCTTTTAATTCTGCCTCACGTTTGGCAGTTGCTTCTGCCTCACGCTGAGCTTGTTCTTCCGCTTCACGCTGTGCCTGCTCTTCCGCGGCAAGGCGCTCTGCCTCTTGCGGATCACGTTTTACAAAGGTGCGCGTCTTGCGGACTTCAATTTGTACCGATTTACTTTTGCCACCGGTACCTGGAATATTCAACGTGCTGCGCGTTTTGCGCTGCAGCGTCAGCTTGTCAGGCGCAGAGCCGTGTTCACGGTTGAGGTGCGCTAACAAGGTTTGTTTTTCGTTTGCCGTCACTGAGTCATCAGCGGTCTTCGGGATCCCTGCATCAGCAAATTGCTGTACCAGGCGGTCCACGGAGGTCTGAATCTCAGCAGCCAGCGATTTTACAGTTACATCAGTCATGCTGTTCCTTCCTGCTACAGTTTATTACGCTTCGTCGCCGAACCAGCAAATATTACGTGCGGCCATGATGAGTTCGCCGGCTTTCTCGTCGGTTAAACCTTCGATATCAGCCAGGTCATCAACGCCTTGCTCAGCGAGATCTTCCAGCGTACAAACACCACGGGCAGCCAGCTTGAACGCAATCGCACGATCAAGACCTTCCAGATTCAGCAGGTCATCAGCCGGCTTTTTATCGCCAAGGCTTTCTTCCTGAGCCAGTGCCAGGGTGGTCAGTGCGTTTTTAGCGCGTTCACGCAGGGCTTCAACGGTTGGTTCATCCAGACCGTCAATTTCCAGCAGCTCTTTCATTGGCACATAGGCCAGTTCTTCCAGCGTAGAGAAACCTTCTTCTACCAGAACCGTGGCGAACTCTTCGTCAATGTCCAGGTATTTCGTGAAGGTATCGATCGCCGCATGGGCTTCAGCCTGATGCTTGGCCTGCAGGTCATCAACGGTCATCACGTTGAGTTCCCAGCCGCTCAGCTGTGACGCCAGGCGTACGTTCTGACCGTTACGGCCGATTGCCTGCGCCAGGTTACCCGCTTCAACAGCGATATCCATGGTGTGTTTGTCTTCGTCAACAACGATAGACGCCACATCCGCCGGAGCCATTGCGTTGATCACGAACTGCGCCGGGTTGTCATCCCACAGAACGATATCGATACGTTCGCCGCCCAGCTCGGTAGAGACCGCCTGAACACGCGCACCACGCATACCGACGCAAGCACCGACCGGGTCGATACGCTTGTCGTTGGTTTTCACCGCAATTTTCGCACGGGAGCCCGGATCGCGAGCCGCCGCTTTAATTTCGATAACTTCTTCACCGATTTCCGGCACTTCGATACGGAACAGTTCAACCAGCATTTCTGGTTTAGAACGGGTCACGAACAGCTGTGCACCACGCGCTTCAGGGCGAACGGCATACAGCACACCACGGATACGGTCGCCAGGGCGGAAGTTTTCACGCGGCAGCATGTCTTCACGGAGAATCACAGCTTCAGCGTTGCCCGGCATCCCTTCGGATTTGATCTCCAGAGAGATGTTGTCGCGGTTCACTTTCTTCACCACACCAGTGATGATTTCGCCTTCCTGATCGCGGAACTGATCGACAACCAGCGCACGCTCGGCTTCGCGAACTTTCTGCACGATAACCTGTTTTGCGGTCTGGGTGGTGATACGGTCGAAGGTCACAGATTCAATCTGATCTTCAACATAGTCACCAACATTCAGGCTTTCGTCTTCAAAACGCGCCGCTTCCAGGGTGATCTCTTTGGTTGGCTGGGTCACTTCTTCAACGATTACCCAACGACGGAATGTATCGAAGTCACCGCTTTTACGATCGATTTCTACGCGAACATCGATCTCTTGTTCGTATTTTTTCTTGGTTGCTGTAGCCAGTGCACTTTCCAGCGCTTCGAAAATCTTTTCACGCGGCAGTGATTTCTCGTTGGAGACGGCTTCAACAACAGCCAAAATTTCTTTGTTCATCGCGGGCTTTTCACCTCAATCCAGACTGTTAAAAGTGGGGAACCAGGTTCGCCTTCTGGATATTACTCAGCGCGAACACTTCATCTTTGCCTTCGACTGTTACCGTGATCATTTCACCATCAACGGCTTTGATAATTCCCTGCCATTTACGGCGGTTCTGTACGGCCATACGCAGAACGAGAGCCACTTCTTCACCGGTAAAGCGCACATAGTGCTCGGCCGTGAACATCGGGCGATCGAGGCCAGGTGAGGAAACTTCCAGGTTGTACGCAACGGTAATTGGGTCTTCAACATCAAGAACCGCACTCACCTGGTGGCTAACATCAGCACAATCATCAACATTGATGCCATCTTCACTATCAATATAGATGCGCAGCGTCGATGTGCGGCCGCGAACGAATTCGATGCCGACCAGTTCGTAGCCCAGTGCTTCGACCGGTGCAGTAATCATCTCTGTTAATTTTTGCTCTAATGTGGACAAGCCCACCCCCAAGACATAAAAAAAGGGCGTAAAGCCCAGTTATTCTGTAGTCAGATAACAAAAAACCCCGATAAATCGGGGCTTTAGATAACTGAACCCTATAGCCACAACTGTGGCCTGGAGCACTCTCCGAAAGAATTTTTTCAAATCCAGCTACGAAGGCTCTAAGTCTTCACAGTATATTTGAAAAATGACTTTATGGGAAAGTGGTTGCGGGGGCCGGATTTGAACCGACGACCTTCGGGTTATGAGCCCGACGAGCTACCAGGCTGCTCCACCCCGCGCCTGAAACGTGGCAAATTCTACGCGTTTTGGACAGAATTTGCAAATAATGCTGGGATTTGGTACCGAAGACGGGACGTAAAACCGGCGTTTAGTATATTGATAGTGAGCCCCATCTGTCAACTCAGTTTCCGCCAGGGCATACGGAGGGAAATTTTTACAAAAAACGCACGAGTCTCTTCCGGTCATCGACAAAAGATGATTAAATGAATACTCACTTATTTTGCATAAACATGCATCGAGAGCGAAAGCGGTCTTTAATCAGTCAATCACGCAGGGTTTTATTTTATGACGACGATTCTCAAGCATCTTCCGGTAGGACAACGTATTGGCATCGCTTTTTCAGGCGGCCTGGATACCAGCGCTGCACTGCTGTGGATGCGCCAAAAGGGAGCGGTTCCGTATGCATATACTGCGAACCTGGGTCAGCCGGATGAGGACGACTATGATGCCATTCCTCGTCGTGCTAAAGAGTATGGCGCAGAGAACGCACGTCTGATTGATTGTCGTAAGCAGCTGGTCGCCGAAGGTATTGCCGCTATCCAGTGTGGCGCGTTCCATAATACCACCGGCGGTCTGACCTATTTCAACACCACCCCACTGGGCCGTGCCGTGACCGGCACCATGCTGGTTGCCGCCATGAAAGAAGATGGCGTGAACATCTGGGGTGACGGCAGTACCTATAAAGGCAACGACATTGAACGTTTCTATCGTTATGGCCTGCTGACCAACGCCGAGCTGCAGATTTACAAACCGTGGCTGGACACCGATTTTATCGATGAGCTGGGCGGCCGTCATGAAATGTCTGAATTTATGATCGCCTGCGGCTTCGACTATAAAATGTCCGTCGAAAAAGCCTACTCCACTGACTCCAACATGCTGGGCGCAACGCACGAAGCAAAAGATCTGGAGTTCCTGAACTCCAGCGTGAAAATCGTTAACCCAATCATGGGCGTGAAATTCTGGGATGAAAGCGTCAAAATCCCGGCAGAAGAAGTGACCGTGCGTTTCGAGCGTGGCCACCCGGTAGCCCTGAACGGCAAGACCTTCTCTGATGATGTGGAACTGATGCTGGAAGCGAACCGCATCGGCGGTCGTCACGGCCTGGGTATGAGCGATCAGATCGAAAACCGTATCATCGAAGCGAAAAGCCGTGGCATCTATGAAGCCCCGGGGATGGCGCTGCTGCATATTGCCTATGAGCGTCTGCTGACCGGCATTCACAACGAAGATACCATCGAGCAGTATCACTCTCATGGCCGTCAGTTGGGTAAACTGCTGTATCAGGGCCGCTGGTTCGATCCACAGGCACTGATGCTGCGTGATGCCCTGCAGCGTTGGGTGGCAAGCGCTATCACTGGCGAAGTCACTCTGGAACTGCGTCGCGGGAATGACTACTCCATTCTAAACACTGTGTCTGACAACCTGACCTACAAAGCAGAACGTCTGACCATGGAAAAAGGTGAATCCGTGTTCTCACCTGATGACCGTATCGGCCAGCTGACCATGCGTAATCTGGATATCACCGATACCCGTGAGAAGCTGTTCAACTACGTTGAGAATGGCCTGCTGTCAGCCAGTTCCGGTAACGGCCTGCCGCAGGTTGAAAACCTGGAGCACAGCGATAAGAAGTAATCGAGAGAAGACATCCAAAAGGCGCCCAACAGGCGCCTTTTTTATAGCCTTCGTAGGCCCGGTAAGCGCAGCGCCACCGGGCAATGGCGGGTGGCGCTGCGCTTACCCGCCCTACAAAAGATCAGATCCACAGAATACAGACGAAAAAAAAGACGTCTTTCGACGTCTTTTTTCTGGAATATTGGTACCGAGGATGGGACTCGAACCCACAAGCCCGTTAGGGCACTACCACCTCAAGGTAGCGTGTCTACCAATTCCACCACCTCGGTACGGAATACTTACTGCGGGATATCGCTGGTTGGCTTAGCCGGTGCAGCTGGCTGAGTCTGCTCAGTTTTCGCTGGCGCGCTCAGGTTTTCCCACTCGCTTCCTTTGCTGGTCTTGTTGCTGTTGATATTGCCAAGCACCAGGCTGATGATGAAGAACAGCGTAGCCAGAATCGCTGTGGTACGGGTCATGAAGTTCGCAGAACCACTTGAACCGAACAGCGTACCGGAAGCGCCTGCTCCGAAGGAGGCTCCCATATCAGCGCCTTTACCTTGCTGCAGCATAATCAGCGCTACGAGAGCGATGGCTACAATAAGGAAAATAACTAAAAGAGCTTCGTACATAATCAACCTGTTCCTTGCGGATTTGCCGCATACCAATGCTTCGACCAATTAGCAGGATTTTTGTTTCCCACTGAAGCGGGTGTGAATACTAACCAAAGCGAATGACCTTCGCAAGGGCAATTTTGACGCATTGTATCAACTGCAGAAAAAAACAGCAAAAAGCCATTAAATGCTTAAAACTAAGGCGGCAAGCGCCGCCTTTTTAAACACTTACTGTGAAAAGTTATGCAGCTTTTACAGCATCTGCAATACGGTGCGCAAATTCAGTCACCTGCGCTTCGTCTTCGCCTTCCACCATTACGCGGATCAGCGGTTCAGTACCTGACTTGCGCAGCAGAACACGACCACGGTTGCCAAGCGCAGCTTCAACGTCTGCCATCACCGCTTTGACGTTATCATTTTCCAGCGGATCGCCTTTGCCTGCGGTGAAGCGCACGTTCACAAGGATCTGCGGGAACATTTTCATGCCGCTGCACAGATCGTGCAGACTCATATGGTTACGTGCCATCGCGGCAACAACCTGAAGCGCTGCCACAATGCCGTCACCGGTGGTGGTTTTGTCGAGCAGGATCACATGACCGGAGTTTTCAGCGCCAATACGCCACCCTTTCTCCTGCAGTTTTTCCAGCACGTAGCGGTCACCCACCTTCGCGCGAACAAACGGGATCCCCAGCTGTTTCAATGCCAGCTCCAGACCCATGTTGCTCATCAGCGTGCCAACCGCACCGCCGCGCAGCTGTCCCTGACGCAGACCTTCACGCGCAATAATGTAGAGGATCTGGTCGCCATCGACCTTGTTCCCTTCGTGGTCAACCATGATCACACGGTCGCCGTCGCCGTCCAGGGCAATACCCAGGTCCGCTTTTTCTGCCAGCACGCGTGCCTGCAGGGCACGAACGTCCGTCGCACCAACCTGTTCGTTAATGTTCAGACCATCGGGCTCACAGCCAATAGTGATCACCTTCGCCCCCAGCTCGCGGAAAACATTCGGCGCAATGTGATACGTCGCGCCGTTTGCACAGTCCACCACAATTTTGAGGTGAGCCAGGCTTAGCTCGTTCGGGAAGGTCCCTTTGCAGAATTCAATGTAACGGCCAGCCGCATCGACAATACGGTTTGCTTTGCCCAGCTCAGCGGAATCGACACAGGTGATCTCTTTTTCCATTTCGGCTTCGATCGCCTCTTCCACATCATCCGGCAGCTTGGTGCCATCGATGGAGAAGAACTTGATACCGTTATCATAGAACGGGTTATGTGAGGCTGAAATCACGATGCCGGCTTCCGCGCGGAAGGTACGCGTCAGATAGGCGACAGCAGGTGTTGGCATTGGGCCAGTAAAGGATGCTGAAAGCCCGGCAGCGGCGAGACCGGCTTCCAGCGCAGACTCCAGCATATAGCCGGAAATGCGGGTGTCTTTGCCAATGATGATCTTACGCGAGCCATGACGTGCCAGAACCTTGCCAGCAGCCCAGCCAAGCTTAAGCACAAAATCAGGGGTGATTGGAGCATCGCCTACGCGCCCACGGATACCATCGGTACCAAAATATTTACGATTACTCATAGCGTTTCTTTTCCTTCGCTGCCAGTGTGGCTTCCACCACACGCATGGCTTCTACTGTTTCTTTAACATCATGGACACGGATAATATGCGCGCCTTGCATTGCTGCAATCACCGCGCAGGCCAGACTGCCGCTCAGGCGTTCACTCGGCCCGACATTCAGCAACTGCCCAATCATCGACTTTCTCGACATGCCAACCAGCAACGGCAGGCCGAAATGATGAAACTCTGACAGGCGCGCAAGCAACGCATAATTGTGGGAGAGATTTTTACCGAAACCGAACCCCGGGTCGAGCAGCAATTTCTCTTTTGCGATACCTGCACGCTCACAGCGTGCAATATGCTCAATAAAGAAGCGATTCACATCCGCAAAGACATCCTCATACTTAGGCGCATCCTGCATCGTTTTCGGTTTTCCCTGCATATGCATCAGACAAACCGGCAGCCCGGTTTCCGCAGCCGCTTCAATCGCCCCCGGCTCGGTCAGAGAGCGGATATCATTGATGATGTGAGCACCCACTCGCGCCACTTCACGAATCACCTCTGGCTTAGACGTGTCCACGGATATCCACACCTCAAAACGTTGTGCGATGGCTTCAACCACCGGCACCACACGCGCCAGTTCTTCCTCCACTGAAACCTCTGCCGCCCCCGGACGCGTCGACTCACCGCCAACGTCAATGATGGTAGCGCCCGCGTTGATCATCAGATTGGCGTGCTTAACCGCCTCAATAAGCGTGTTATGCGTACCGCCATCTGAGAAGGAGTCAGGGGTAACATTCAGGATCCCCATCACATGCGGATGTGAGAGATCGAGATGCGAGTCCTGGGCGAAAAGTTTCATGGCTAAATCCCTGGTATTAATGTGGTTAAACAGAAAAGAAAAACCCCGGAGCAAGCTCCAGGGTTTGAGGTACAGACACACTCGCCAACAGCAGTGACTTACTTGTCGCCCAACTGTTCTGACATGGTGTTACCCGGGTTCGGCGTACGCGGTTCATCAACCGGACGCGGCGCACGCGGGGTGCCATTGTTGTCAGAATTGTTGGAAGCGCCTGGGTCTTCCCAGCCTGCTGGCGGACGCACTTCGCGGCGAGCCATCAGGTCGTCAATCTGCGGAGCATCGATGGTCTCGTATTTCATGAGCGCATCTTTCATCGAATGCAGGATGTCCATATTGTCGTTCAGGATCTGACGTGCGCGACCGTAGTTACGTTCAATCAGCGCTTTCACTTCCTGGTCGATGATACGAGCCGTTTCATCAGACATATGTTTCGCTTTCGCCACAGAACGGCCCAGGAATACTTCGCCCTCTTCCTCTGCATAGAGCAGTGGACCGAGTTTGTCGGAGAAGCCCCACTGAGTCACCATGTTACGCGCCAGGTTTGTCGCCACTTTAATATCGTTGGACGCACCAGTAGAAACATGTTCCGGACCGTAGATAATCTCTTCCGCCAGACGACCGCCGTACAGGGTTGAAATCTGGCTTTCCAGCTTCTGACGGCTGGCGCTGATCGCGTCGCCTTCAGGCAGGAAGAAGGTCACACCCAGCGCACGACCGCGCGGAATGATCGTCACTTTATGCACCGGATCGTGTTCCGGCACCAGGCGACCGATAATCGCGTGGCCCGCTTCGTGGTATGCTGTGGACTCTTTTTGCGCTTCCGTCATCACCATGGAGCGACGTTCCGCACCCATCATGATTTTGTCTTTCGCTTTTTCGAATTCCACCATCGACACTACACGTTTGTTACCGCGAGCGGCAAACAGTGCAGCTTCGTTGACCAGGTTAGCCAGGTCCGCACCGGAGAAGCCCGGAGTACCGCGCGCAATGATTGCCGCGTCGATATCTGGCGCCAGCGGTACGCGACGCATGTGCACTTTCAGAATCTGTTCACGACCACGAACATCCGGCAGACCGACCACAACCTGACGGTCGAAACGGCCTGGACGCAGCAGCGCAGGGTCAAGAACGTCCGGACGGTTAGTTGCCGCGATAACGATAATACCCTCGTTACCTTCGAAGCCGTCCATCTCAACCAGCATCTGGTTCAGGGTCTGCTCACGTTCATCGTGACCACCGCCCAGACCAGCGCCACGCTGGCGGCCTACGGCGTCGATTTCATCGATGAAGATAATGCACGGTGCTGCCTTTTTAGCCTGCTCGAACATGTCACGCACACGAGATGCACCGACACCCACGAACATTTCTACGAAGTCAGAACCTGAAATAGTAAAGAACGGTACCTTCGCTTCACCCGCGATGGCTTTCGCCAGCAGGGTCTTACCGGTACCCGGAGGGCCGACCATCAGGACGCCTTTCGGGATCTTACCGCCCAGCTTCTGGAAACGGCTCGGCTCGCGCAGGTATTCAACCAGTTCACCCACCTCTTCTTTTGCTTCGTCACAACCGGCGACGTCTGCAAACGTGGTTTTGATCTGATCTTCCGTCAACATACGCGCCTTGCTCTTACCGAACGACATGGCACCTTTGCCACCGCCGCCCTGCATCTGGCGCATAAAGAAGATCCAGACGCCGATAAGAAGCAGCATCGGGAACCAGGAGATGAAGATAGAAGCCAGCAGGCTCGGTTCTTCTGGCGGCTCACCTACCACCTTGACGTTTTTAGTCAGAAGGTTATCAAGCAGCTTAGGATCGTTCACCGGGATGTAAGTCGTGTAACGGTTACTATCTTTCTTGGTAACGTTGATCTCACGTCCGTTGATACGCGCTTCGCGAACCTGGTCCTGATTGACCTCCTGCAGGAAGGTAGAATAATCCACCTTGCGGCCATTCGACTCGCTGGGCCCAAAGCTCTGGAATACTGACATCAGCACAACGGCAATGACCAGCCAGAGTATTAGGTTTTTCGCCATGTCACTCAAGGGATTAACCTCATATTACAACTGTGTTAAAAACAGCGTCAGGATACTCTATATCCAGTGTCATTCAAACTTTCGTCTGAAATCTACCGGTTATCATTTTCGCCCGGTCGCTACAATATACACTTCACGGGAACGGGCCCGGGAAGAGTCCGGCTTACGAACTTTAACCTTCGCAAACAGGGAGCGAATTTCCTTAAGATACTCCTCGAAACCTTCGCCCTGAAACACCTTCACAACAAAACTACCACCAGGCGCTAGTACATCACGACACATTTCTAACGCTAGCTCCACCAGATACATGGCGCGGGGGATATCCACCGCCGGTGTTCCACACATATTTGGTGCCATATCCGACATGACAACCTGGACCTTACTGTCACCAACACGATCAAGTAACGCTTTCAGCACTAATTCATCACGAAAGTCGCCCTGAAGGAAGTCGACACCAACGATGGGATCCATTGGTAAAAGATCGCATGCGATGATGCGGCCCGTGCCGCCAATCTGCGTTACCGCATACTGCGACCATCCGCCAGGTGCCGCACCGAGGTCAACCACCGTCATCCCCGGCTTAAAAAGTTTGTCACTTTGCTGTATTTCATCAAGTTTAAACCAGGCACGGGAACGCAACCCCTTTTTCTGTGCCTGTTGAACATATTTATCGCTAAAGTGTTCCTGAAGCCAGCGGCTGGAGCTGGCAGAACGCTTTTTACCTGTCATTTAACATTTCCGTCCTGGTTCATCGTTGCTTGCCTGTGACGTAAATTTCTACGCAGCTATTTGGCGATATAAGGGAGATGGCGGTAGAATGAACCGTTTTCAATCCCAACGTAAGCAAAAATATACGATGAATCTGAGTACTAAACAAAAACAGCACCTTAAAGGTCTGGCACATCCGCTCAAGCCTGTAGTCATGCTTGGCAACAATGGTTTGACCGAAGGGGTGCTTGCCGAGATTGAACAAGCGCTGGAACACCACGAGCTGATCAAGGTGAAAATTGCCTCTGAAGACAGAGACACGAAGAACTTGATCGTGGAAGCCATCGTGCGCGAAACCGGTGCCTGTAACGTGCAGGTCATCGGTAAAACGCTGGTGCTCTATCGCCCAACTAAAGAGCGTAAAATCTCGCTGCCACGCTAAGGATATCCTGAATTAAACACATTTTCTGTGTAAAACGAGGGATTTCTGTCAGCAGGTGAGCAAAATGCCATGCTCCTTGAGTTGATAAAAGGCCGCTATGCGGCCTTTTTCCTTTCTTTACAATGTATCAACATCTTCGTAGAGAGGCGAATTACAGGTACTCAACCTTAATAATTTCGTATTCCACTTCGCCACCCGGGGTACGGATGGTCACGACATCGTCCTGCTCTTTGCCAATCAGGCCGCGAGCAATCGGTGAGTTCACTGAAATCAGGTTCTGTTTGAAGTCTGCTTCATCGTCACCCACGATGCGGTAAGTCTGCTCTTCGTCAGTGTCCAGGTTCAGCACGCTAACGGTTGAACCAAAGATCACACGCCCATTGTTTGGCATTTTGGTGATATCGATAACCTGCGCATTGGACAGCTTAGCTTCGATATCTTTAATACGCCCTTCACAGAAACCCTGCTGCTCACGCGCCGCGTGGTATTCAGCGTTCTCTTTCAGGTCGCCATGCTCACGCGCTTCCGCGATAGCGGCGATGATTTCAGGGCGACGAACAGATTTCAGGAAATCCAGCTCTTCGCGCAGTTTTTCGGCACCACGTAAGGTCATCGGAATAGCTTGCATTTGTTATACCTCTTAAACATTCCTGTTGGGAGCAGTGTTCCCTGCCCCGGCCCTCATGAGCGGGCCAGAAGCAAAAAGAAAACCGACCCGGGAGCAACGCCCCAGGTCAGCAGCAATTTTCAATTTGATACGTATTTTACCGCGAAGTTCACTATGGGTCATCGTTTACTTTGCAGTGCCATGCACCGTAGTATGACGGTTTGTTTTCGGGTTGTTAGCGCGAGATTATGCGATTTTCCAGATTTATCATCGGATTGACTACCAGTATAACGTTCAGCGTTCAGGCCGCGAATGTTGATGAATACATTAATCAGCTCCCTGCCGGGGCCAACCTTGCTCTGATGGTGCAGAAGGTCGGCGCGCAGGCACCTGAGATTGACTACCACAGTCAACAAATGGCGCTGCCTGCCAGTACTCAGAAGGTGATCACTGCGCTCGCTGCCCTGCTTCAGCTTGGTCCTGACTTCCGTTTTACCACGACTCTTGAGACCAAAGGAGAGGTTAAAGACGGTGAGCTGAAAGGCGATCTTATTGCCCGTTTTGGCGGTGATCCCACCTTCAAACGTCAGGATATCCGCAACATGGTGGCGGTGCTGAAAAAATCTGGCGTGCAGAAGATCGATGGTAACGTGTTGATCGACACCTCCATCTTTGCCAGCCACGATAAAGCGCCGGGCTGGCCGTGGAACGACATGACGCAGTGCTTTAGCGCACCGCCATCGGCAGCGATTGTTGATCGTAACTGCTTCTCGATTTCGCTTTACAGCGCGCCAAAACCGGACGATTTAGCGTTTATTCGCGTGGCGTCTTACTACCCGGTCACCATGTTTAGCCAGGTCCGAACGCTGGCAAAAGGCTCCCCGGATGCGCAATATTGCGAACTCGATGTGGTGCCCGGCGACCTTAACCGCTTCACGCTTACCGGTTGCCTGACGCAACGCGCCGATCCCCTCCCGCTGGCCTTCGCCATCCAGGATGGCGCAAGCTACGCGGGCGCAATTCTCAAGGACGAACTGAAACAGGCTGGGATCACCTATACCGGTACCCTGCTCCGCCAGACGCAGGTTAATCAACCCGGCACGGTTATCGCCAGCAAACAGTCTGCACCGTTGCACGATTTGCTAAGGATCATGCTGAAGAAGTCTGACAATATGATTGCCGACACCGTGTTCCGCATGATTGGTCACGCGCGTTTTGGCGTTCCGGGAACCTGGCGTGCGGGTTCCGACGCTGTGCGTCAGATCCTTCGTCAGCAGGCGGGGATCGATCTGGGCAACACCATCGCTGTCGATGGTTCCGGGTTATCACGTCACAATTTGATCTCCCCGGCAACCATGATGCAAGTGCTTCAGTACATTGCACAACATGACACTGAGCTAAACTTTATTTCGATGCTGCCACTTGCCGGGCATGACGGTTCACTTCAGTACCGGGCCGGTCTTCACGCCGCCGGTGTGGACGGTAAGGTATCAGCCAAAACAGGTTCACTGCAGGGTGTTTATAACCTTGCAGGCTTCATCACCACCGCCAGCGGGCAGCGTCTGGCATTCGTGCAGTATCTTTCCGGCTATGCCGTCGAACCGGCCGACCAGCGCAATCGCCGTATCCCGCTGGTGCGCTTCGAAAGCAGGCTTTATAAGGACATCTACCAGAATAACTAGCGATGAAACTACTTATAGTTGAAGACGATCTGTTATTACAGGAAGGGCTGGCGCTGGCGCTGTCCAATGAAGGCTATGCCCTTGACTGCGCCGCCACGGCGGCAGAGGCGGATGCCCTGATCCAGAGCGGTGAATACAGTCTGGTGATCCTCGATCTGGGCCTCCCGGATAAAGACGGGGCCACGTTGTTAAGCCAGTGGCGGCGTCGCGGTGTTGACAACCCGGTGTTGATCCTGACGGCGCGCGATGCCATCGAAGATCGTATCAACGGCCTGGATTCCGGCGCGGATGATTATCTGGTGAAGCCGTTTGCCCTTGCAGAGCTACAGGCGCGCGTGCGGGCGTTAATTCGCCGCTACCAGGGGCACAGTGATAACTTACTGACCGATGGTGATATTACCCTGAATCTGCAAACTCAGCAGGTGCTGTGCCAGTCTCTGCCTGTTGAGGTCACACCGAAAGAGTTCGCCCTGCTTACGCGTCTGATCATGCGTAGCGGGCAGACGGTACACCGTGAAACCCTCCAGCAGGATATCTACTCCTGGCAGGACGATCCGGGATCAAATACCCTTGAAGTCCACATTCACAATTTGCGACGCAAACTTGGCAAAGACCGGATAAAAACCGTTCGTGGCGTGGGTTATCGTCTGGAGAGACAGAAATGAACAGTATGCGTCGGCGATTAATGGTTTTGCTGGCGGTGATCCTGTTATTTTTCCAGTTGATAAGCGTGATTTGGCTGTGGCATGAAAGCCGCGAACAGATTGGCTTTCTGGTCAATGAAACGCTGTCTGCAAAGGCACGTAACAACCATGTCGAAAAAGAGATACGCGAAGCGATTGCCTCGCTGCTGGTCCCTTCCCTGGTGATGGTCGGTTTTACCCTGCTCTTCTCCTTCTGGGCAGTCACCTGGATAACTCGTCCGCTGAATCAGCTGCGGGCCAGTCTGGCGAATCGTTCGGCGGACAACCTCACTCCGCTGCCCATGTATTCAGACATGGAAGAGATTGGCGCCGTCACAACCTCTCTGAACCAATTGCTCGCCAGGCTTGATCACACCATACAACAGGAAAGGCTCTTTACCGCCGATGCCGCGCATGAACTGCGAACCCCACTCGCCGGGATCAGGTTGCATCTGGAACTGATGGCACAGTCAGGTTCGCCACAGGCTTCAGCATTAATCAGCCGTATCGATCAACTTATGCATACCATTGAACAGCTGCTGATGCTGGCGCGGGCCGGGCAGGCAATGGCGAGCGGCCACTACGAGACGGTAAACTGGACAGACAATATCATCACCCCGCTTGGCCTTGAGCATGAAGCCAAAGAACATACGGTGATATGGCCGGCCAAAAGTCCGCTAACGGTGCAGGGGGACGCGGTGCTTCTGCGACTCATGCTGCGTAACCTGCTGGAGAATGCCGGGCGCTATAGCCCCGCAGGGACCACTATCACAGTGACATTGACCGTACAGGACGGTGGTACGCGGGTCAGTGTTATCGATCAGGGTCCCGGTATTGATGAAGCACACCGGCAGTCAATTACCGAGCCGTTCCGTCGTCTCGATCAGCGCTACGGTGGCAGTGGCCTGGGTCTGAGCATTGTGCAACGCATTGTGCAGCTTCACCACGGAAAGCTGACACTGGAGAATGCCGCAGAAGGCGGTCTCATTGCCAGTTGCTGGCTGCCTTCAACGTTAGAATAAAAAAAGCCCCTGTATCAACAGGGGCCTTATCGGGTCATTAGTGCTTGTAGATGAACTCGACGCCTTCTTCGTCGTCTTCATCCCAGTCGTCGTCCCAGTCGTCTTCCTCTTCCGCTTCCAGCTCTTCAAGCTGTTGACGGTGGTAGTCATCCCACATGAATTCGACTTTTTCAGGCTGCTTCGCTTCTTCCGCCTGAACAACCGGGTTCTCGATGATAAAGGTCATCACATCCCAGCAGAGATCTTTCACGCCAACCTGGCTTGCCGCAGAGATCAGGTAGTATTTCTCTTCCCACCCCATCGCTTCAGCAATGGCTTTCGCTTTTGCTTCCGCTTCGGCTTTATCCATCAGGTCAATCTTGTTAAAGACCAGCCAGCGCGGTTTGTTCGCCAGTTTCTCGCTGTATTTCTCCAGCTCGCCGACGATGATACGGGCATTTTCTACCGGATCGGACCCGTCGATCGGATCGATATCGATGATGTGCAGCAGTACACGGCAGCGCTCAAGGTGTTTCAGGAAGCGGATACCCAGACCGGCACCTTCCGCTGCACCTTCAATCAGACCCGGGATATCGGCAACCACAAAGCTCTTCTCGTTATCCATACGGACAACGCCCAGGCTTGGCACCAGCGTGGTAAACGGATAGTCCGCCACTTTTGGCTTAGCGGCAGAGACGGCGCGAATAAACGTGGATTTACCAGCGTTTGGCATTCCCAGCATCCCTACATCGGCCAGCAGCATCAGCTCCAACTGCAGGTCACGCTTATCGCCCGGCGTACCCATTGTTTTCTGACGCGGCGTACGGTTGACGGAAGATTTGAAACGGCTGTTGCCCAGACCGTGCCAACCCCCTTTTGCAACCATCAGACGCTGACCGTGTTTGGTCATGTCGCCCATGGTCTCACCTGTACCCTGATCGATCACACGCGTACCCACCGGTACTTTGATGGTGACGTCTTTACCACGTTTACCGGTACAGTCACGGCTCTGGCCGTTCTGGCCACGCTCAGCGCGGAAAGATTTTTCGAAACGGTAGTCGATCAGCGTGTTGAGGTTCTCATCCGCCTCCAGCCATACGTCACCGCCGTCGCCGCCGTCGCCACCGTCAGGGCCACCACGAGGAATATATTTTTCACGGCGGAAGCTTACGCAACCGTTGCCGCCATCACCTGCCACGACCAGGATCGTCGCTTCATCAACAAACTTCATTTTACTCTCCGTAAATCATTCGCCTGAGCGGGGACCGCTTCATTTTTGCGCCAACGCCCCCAGAGACGATGACCAATGGCGGAATACATCGCGCCCGCAACCACGACAAACGCACCGAGATAGCCCAACAGGTTGAGCATCGGTCTGACGAAGACATCGGGCCAGGCCATTGATAACAAATCTGAAAATAACAGCGTAAACAGCGGAGTGAGCGTAATCAATGCGCTCACCTGTGCTGCCTGCCAGCGCGCCATTGCTTCGGCCAGCGCGCCATAACCGACCAGCGTATTCAGCCCACAAAATATCAGGCACGCCAGTTGCCAGTCGCTAAGCTGAGTGATCACCCCCGGCTTCGCTAACGGCAATAATGCTATTGTACACAAAGTGTACAGCAAAAAGAGGATCTGCTGTGAGGCAAGACGACGCAATAACACCTTTTGCGCGACGCCATAGCTCACCCAAACCGTTGCTGCCCCCACACCGAAGATTACACCCCAGGTGTAATCGGTCAGGCGGGTAAAAATCTCTATCAGGCTGGTATTGAAGAACATTACCAGGCCACATAGCAGCATGCTCGCCCCGACGATCTGCGTACCGCGCATCTTCTCCTTGAGGATAACGACGCTGGCAACCATCATGCCGACCGGTGAAAGTTGGCCAATCACTTGCGACGCCGTCGGGCTGAGATATTGCAGGGAAGAACTGAACAGAATGAAGTTACCAAACAGTCCCCCCGTCGCGATAGCCAGTAATACCAGCCAGCGCGGTTTACGGAAGAGACGCAGGGGCGGAAGCTTGCCTTTAACAGCAAGGATGGCACCCAGGCCGATACTTGCCATCAGAAAGCGATAAAACACCACCGTAGGCGGTTCCATCACTTCCAGTACCTGCTTCATTGCAATTGGCAGCGCACCCCAGCACATTGCGGTTGTGAGCGCCAAAAGAATTCCAATGCCGGCCTGCTGCTTCATGCCCGTTTTCCCTACAGAAAAAATTACCGGGTTTCCAATGTAAAAAGCCCCGCAACAGGTTGCGGGGCTTTAATCCGTTACCGGACCGAGAAAACCTTACTCAGCAACGATGCTGATGTATTTACGGTTGTTCGGGCCTTTAACTTCAAATTTCACTTTACCGTCTGCTTTAGCAAACAGAGTGTGGTCACGACCGCAACCTACGTTGTTGCCAGCGTGGAATTTGGTACCACGTTGACGAACGATGATGCTACCCGCCAGAACGGATTCGCCACCGAAACGCTTAACGCCCAGGCGTTTAGCTTCTGAATCGCGACCGTTACGTGTGGAGCCGCCAGCCTTTTTATGTGCCATTTAAATCTCTCCTCAGGTCTTAGGCGCTGATGCCAGTAATTTTCACATCAGTGAACCACTGACGGTGGCCCTGCTGCTTACGGTAGTGTTTACGACGACGAAACTTAACGATTTTAACTTTCTCGCCACGACCGTGAGCAACAACTTCAGCTTTGATAACGCCGCCATCAACGAAAGGAACGCCGATTTTGACTTCTTCACCGTTTGCGATCATCAGAACTTCTGCGAACTCAACAGATTCGCCAGTTGCGATGTCCAGCTTTTCCAGGCGAACGGTCTGACCTTCGCTTACTCGGTGTTGTTTACCACCACTTTGGAAAACCGCGTACATATAAACTCCGCTTCCGCGCACATCCTCGTATGAATCAGAGTGCGCTATAAATATTCACAATAGGGCGCGAATATTACGCAAAACGCGAGCCTTTGACAAGTGCTACCATCAATACATGAAGAAAAAAAACACAACACGTACGGTAGCGTTTATCTGAGCCGTTTTTTCAGTACAATCAGCAATACTATTGATAAACCGAAACCCTTCGTTACCCCATCAAAGATGGGATAAACAGGATAAAAAGCCCGGCTTTTGCGATGAATTTAGAAAAAATCAACGAGTTAACCGCGCAAGATATGGCGGGTGTGAATGCAGCAATCCTGGAACAACTCAACTCTGATGTTCAGCTAATCAATCAGTTGGGCTATTACATCGTCAGCGGCGGCGGTAAACGTATTCGCCCGATGATTGCCATACTGGCCGCCAGAGCCGTGGGTTATCAGGGAAAGGCTCATGTCACTATCGCAGCACTGATCGAATTTATTCACACTGCGACGCTTCTGCATGATGATGTTGTGGATGAATCAGACATGCGTCGTGGCAAAGCCACGGCAAACGCCGCCTTCGGCAACGCAGCCAGCGTTCTGGTCGGTGATTTTATCTATACCCGTGCCTTCCAGATGATGACCAGCCTCGGCTCTCTGAAAGTGCTGGAAGTGATGTCTGAAGCCGTTAACGTGATCGCGGAAGGCGAAGTGCTGCAGCTGATGAACGTCAACGATCCTGACATCACCGAAGAAAATTACATGCGCGTAATCTACAGCAAAACCGCGCGCCTGTTTGAAGCTGCGGCGCAATGTTCCGGCATTCTGGCTGGCTGTACCGCTGCGCAGGAAAAAGGGCTGCAGGACTATGGCCGTTATCTGGGGACCGCATTCCAGCTCATTGACGATTTGCTGGACTACAGTGCTGATGGCGAAACGCTCGGCAAAAACGTCGGCGATGACCTCAACGAAGGTAAACCGACCCTGCCGCTGCTCCATGCCATGCACAACGGATCCGCTGACCAGGCGAAAATGATCCGTGAAGCGATTGAGCAGGGAAATGGTCGCCATCTACTGGAACCGGTACTGGAAACAATGGCCATCTGCGGCTCGCTGGAATGGACGCGTCAGCGCGCTGAAGAAGAGGCGGATAAAGCCATCGCGGCACTGCAGGTCATTCCAGACAGCCCATGGCGCGATGCATTAATCGGCCTTGCCCACATCGCCGTACAGCGCGATCGTTAACCTCTCGCTTCTCCCCGCGGCCTTCGCGGGGAGATTTCAATAAGTTCTTATAAATTCCATATTCACGTAAAATCATCGGCTTACAGACCGCATGAATAAAGCCATGTCTTATTCTGAATATTCCTTCAAGTAACGCGAACTTTTTAGAGCCTGTGTTCAAAATGAGTATAGTAACCCCGTCGTTTCGGTAGAAATGACGTGGGTGATTACGAACACAAGGACAGCTTTATGGATATGAAATTTATCGACTGGCACTCAGCAGATATTATTGCTGCGCTGCGCAAAAAAGGAACATCGCTCGCCGCTGAATCACGTCGCAATGGATTGAGCTCATCAACGCTGGCAAATGCCCTGACTCGCCCCTGGCCAAAGGGTGAATTGATTATTGCATCGGCGCTGGAGACGCACCCGTGGGTCATTTGGCCCTCGCGTTACCACGATCCCATTACCCATGAGTTTATTGACAGAACACGCATGATTCGCCAGAAAAAAACCAGGAAAGAGCAACCGGCCTGACGCGCTTTTTTTGACAGGAACAGCACCCCCCCGGCCATCTCTGGCAGGGGGCTGCCGGAACGATTACTCGCCCTTCACACGCTCGATATTGGCACCCAGCGCGCGCAGTTTGTCTTCAATACGCTCGTAACCACGATCGATGTGGTAGATACGATCCACAACCGTCGTTCCTTCCGCGATACAACCCGCTAATACCAGGCTCGCAGACGCACGCAGATCGGTTGCCATAACCTGCGCACCGGAGAGCTTCTCAACACCGTGGCAAATCACCGTGTTACTTTCGATCTCTGCATGTGCGCCCATACGGATCAGCTCCGGTACGTGCATGAAGCGGTTCTCGAAGATAGTCTCGGTGATCACACCCGTACCTTCTGCCACTAGGTTCAGCAGCGTGAACTGAGCCTGCATATCGGTCGGGAATGCCGGATGCGGCGCCGTGCGAACGGTTACCGCTTTTGGACGTTTACCGTGCATATCAAGGCTGATCCAGTCTTCACCGGTTTCGATATCCGCACCCGCTTCACGCAGCTTCGCCAGCACAGCATCCAGGGTGTCAGGCTGCGCATTACGGCAAACAATCTTGCCGCCAGAAATGGCCGCAGCCACCAGGAAAGTCCCGGTTTCAATACGGTCTGGCAGAACGCGATACACACCGCCACCCAGACGCTCAACGCCTTCAATGGTGATGCGATCGGTACCCTGGCCAGAGATTTTTGCACCCAGCGCCACGAGGAAGTTGGCGGTATCCACAATTTCCGGCTCGCGCGCGGCGTTTTCGATAATGGTGGTACCTTCTGCCAGCGTTGCCGCGGACATAATGGTGACGGTTGCGCCAACGCTCACTTTATCCATGACAATGTGTGCGCCTTTCAGGCGGCCATTAACGGACGCTTTAACGTAACCTTCTTCCAGTTTGATCTCCGCGCCCAGCTTCTCCAGACCGAAGATATGCAGGTCAACAGGACGCGCGCCAATGGCGCAACCACCAGGCAGTGACACCTGTCCCTGACCAAAACGCGCTACCAGCGGGCCAAGCGCCCAGATGGATGCACGCATGGTTTTCACCAGGTCGTACGGTGCTGAGAAGTTGTTCACGTTGCTGGCATCGATCCAGACGGAGCCATTACGCTCGACTTTCGTCCCCAACTGGGTGAGCAGCTTCATGGTGGTGTCGATATCTTTCAGCTTCGGTACGTTCTGAATTTCTACCGGCTCTTCCGCGAGCAGCGCAGCAAAGAGGATCGGCAGCGCGGCGTTTTTCGCGCCAGAAATTGTGACTTCGCCCTGGAGGCGCGTCGGCCCCTGTACACGAAATTTATCCATGGTGTGCTCTCTTATAAATTCAACCGTGCTGCGGGCGCATCGCCCTCAGCTCAAAAACCGTTTAGTTTGCGATCGCGTGCCCACTCTTGCGGGGTGAACGCTTTAATCGACAGGGCGTGGATGCGGTTATCCGCAATATATTCCATCAGCGGCGCGTACACAGCCTGCTGTTTCTTCACACGGCTCATACCGTCGAACATCTCACCCACAGCAATAACCTGGAAGTGACTGCCATCGCCTGTGACGTGGGCTTCCTGAAGGGAGAGTGCATTCATCAGCACTGTCTGGATTTCATGATTTTCCATGGGTTCTTAATCATCTGATAGTGAAAACAAGCCCAACATCTTAGAGCAAAGTGGCGTCGTCTTAAACAAGCAAAAAGCCCCGACGATGAAACTGTCAGGGCTTTCAGAAGTAACGCACTGAAAATATTAATGCGGCAGTACGTCCTGAGGAAGATTGTAGAGCTGCGCCAGGGTGACGACATTATCGCTGGCCCCGTGAAGCATTACGGTTGCCCCCTGCTTTTTCCCCACGGCAATGAGGTGGGCAAGCAGCGCCACCCCAGCCGTATCTACCCGCGTGACGCCGCTCAAATCGATCAGCGTAACGCCCTGCATGGCGTCATGGCGTTTATCCCATAACGGGTTGAGCAGATCCTGATCGAGTTCACCGGACAGCTTTAATGTTTCGCCCTCACGCGACCAGCTCAGTTGCTGCGACATTACTTCTTCTCATCCAGGGTGATTTTCTGGCGAGAGATAGACTGCAGCTGGGCGGTCAGGCCATCAATGCCTTTAGTACGCAGCAGGTCGCTCCACTCATTCTGTTTAGTCGTGATCATGCTCACCCCTTCGGCGATCATGTCATACGCCTGCCAGTTGCCGGTCTGGCTGTTTTTACGCCACTGGAAATCCAGGCGAACCGGTGGACGACCGTTAGGATCGATGATCGTGACGCGAATAGGCACTATGGTGGCATCACCCAGCGGCTGTTCCGGTGCAATCTGGTAGGTCTGGCCGTGGTACATCGCCAGCGCCTGGCCGTAAGCCTGTTTCAGGTATTCACGGAAAGCAGCAAAGTAGGCTTCACGCTGCGCAGGGGTAGCGTCTTTGTAATAACGCCCCAGCACCAGCGCACCGGCATATTTGATCTGCACATACGGCAGCAGCTCCTGATCGACCACGTCACGCAGATAATCAGGATTAGAACGAATTTTAGGCTGTTCGTTTTTAAGACGATCGAAGGTTTTCTTCGCGGCTTCGTCCATCAGTTTGTACGGGTTGCTCTGATCCGCGGCGTGTGCAGCCGTGAGAGGGGCAATAACCAGCATGGCAACCATTAACAGTCGTTTAAACATGAATGACTTCTCCTGATATTAATTCGTCGTGCCAGGTGTCGGTGCGACGTTGGTATGATCTTCAGTCTGCGCAGGGGCAGCATCGGACTTTTTATCATCTCCCTTACTGTTGTAAAGGAACTGACCAATCATGTCCTCCAGCACCATCGCGGACTTGGTATCCTGGATGACGCTACCGTCTTTAAGGATAGTCGTTCCAAGCTCAGGATCTTCAAAGCCAACGTTCAATGCCAGATATTGTTCGCCCAGCAGGCCGGAGGTGCGGATAGAAAGCGAGCTGGTATCCGGGATATGGTTGTAACGCTCTTCAATATCCATCGCCACGCGCGGCAGATAGGTTTTTTCATCAAGCGTAATGTCAGCCACACGGCCAATAACCACACCGCCAATACGCACAGGAGAGCGCGCCTTCAGCCCTCCGATATTGTCGAAAGTGGCATAGATGCGATAAGTCGGTTCGGTACGCACTGAGGTGATATCCGCCGCTCTCAGGCAGATAAACAGTGCGGCAAGCAGTGCCAGCAACAGGAACACGCCGACCCAAATTTCATTTTTTCTCGTTTGCATGAACTCAATTCCCAAACATCAGTGCGGTGAGCACAAAATCCAGACCCAGTACGGCCAGCGACGAATGTACGACAGTACGTGTAGTTGCACGGCTAATGCCCGCCGACGTCGGGATGGCATCGTAACCATTAAATAACGCAATCCAGGTGACCGTAATGGCAAATACCACGCTTTTAATCAAACAGTTAACCAGATCCATTCGCAAATCGATGGCGTCCTGCATGGCAGACCAGAAGAAACCGGCATCAATCCCTTTCCAGTGAACGCCCACCAACGAACCGCCCCAGATACCGACGGCCACAAACAGGATAGTCAGCAACGGTAAGGAGATAACCCCTGCCCAGAAACGGGGTGAGATAACACGCCGCAACGGATCGACCGCCATCATTTCCATACTGGAAAGCTGCTCGGTGGCACGCATCAGACCAATCTCTGCGGTGAGCGCCGACCCTGCGCGTCCGGCAAACAGCAGTGCCGCCACCACCGGCCCCAGTTCACGCAGCAGCGAAAGCGCCACCAGCATGCCGAGGCTGGTTTCCGCGCTGTAGGTCGTCAGCACAAGGTAGCCCTGCAGCCCCAGCACCATGCCGATAAACAGACCGGACACAATGATGATCAGCATCGACAGCACGCCGACGTTATAGAGTTGCCGTACCAGTAAAGGCGCGTGCTTGCGGAACTCCGGCTTGCCGACCAGCGCGTTGAACAACATCAATCCGGCGCGCCCGAACGTCCTGATGGTTTTTATGCCACGGTGTCCAAGAGCGGCCAACGCATTTAACAGCATGAGTGGCTTAACTCCCTATTCCCAATAAATCGTCACGATAGTCGCCCGCAGGGTAGCGGAACGGCACAGGCCCATCCGCAATACCGTCGAGGAACTGCCGTACTCGCGGATCGCAGTTTTCCTGCAACGCCTGGGCGCTGCCGTGCGCGACGATCCTTTTGTCTGCCACAATGTAGGCATAGTCGGCAATACTCAACACTTCCGGCACATCGTGAGACACCACAATGCAGGTGACGCCGAGCGCGCTGTTCAATTCAGAGATGAGCTTCACCAGCACGCCCATCGTAATTGGATCCTGTCCGACAAACGGTTCGTCGAACATGATTAAATCGGGTTCCAGCGCAATGGCTCTCGCCAGCGCGGCACGGCGCGCCATGCCACCAGACAGCTCTGACGGCATCAGCTTTGCGGCGCCACGCAGCCCTACCGCCTCCAGCTTCATCATTACCGTGCTTTTCAGCAGCTCTGGCGGAAGCTGCGTATGCTCGCGCAGCGGATAGGCGACATTATCAAAGACGTTCATGTCGGTGAACAAGGCCCCCGACTGAAAGAGCATGCTCATCCGCTTGCGCACAGTATACAGGCGCGACCGCGACATCTCCGGTACGTTTTCGCCGTCGAAGAGGATTTCACCGCTATCGGGTGGGATCTGCCCACCGATAAGTCGCAGCAGGGTCGTTTTACCGATCCCGGACGGTCCCATGATGGCTGTGATTTTGCCATGCGGCACGGTCAACGAAATATCATCAAATATCAATCTGTTGCCGCGAGAAAAGCTCACCCCACGGACATCGACTAAATTCGCCATCGTTTGGCTCATTTACGGTTCCTTTCTTACCCTGCTTCATGCGAAGCGTGAAGCTTAAATCAGCCCTAAACCCCACATTTTTACAGAATATTAGCCGTAGAGGTTAGCGAAAGCTGGCATTTGTTTTACTTTTCCGGCGCATAAAGTCAAAATTAGGAATTCGTTACGTCTTAGGCTGTATGCAGCGCTAACAATTCCCGCGCGGTGGACCGGCGAGTATACCTGAAGAAAGGACTTTTGATGCTTTTAGCAACAGCACTGTTAATAATTGGTTTACTTTTGGTGGTCTACAGTGCTGACCGTTTGGTGTTTGCTGCATCGATCCTGTGCCGCCTCACTGGCGTCCCCCCTGTTGTCATCGGGATGACCGTGGTCAGTGTTGGAACCTCCCTGCCTGAAATCATCGTCTCTGTGACGGCATCGCTGCATGGTCAGATAGACCTTGCTGTTGGCACCGCGATTGGCTCTAACATCGTCAATATTCTGCTTATTCTGGGCCTGGCCGCGCTGCTCCATCCATTTCGCGTGCATTCTGATGTTCTGCGCCGGGAATTGCCGCTAATGTTGATCGTAAGCCTGTTGGCAGGATGCGTATTTTACGATGGCGTTCTGAGCTACAGTGACGGCATTTTCTTGCTGGCGCTGGCGGTCATCTGGCTGCTCTATAGTGTTAACATTGCCCGCCTGGCGGAAAAACAGGGTCAGGACAGCCTGACGCGTGAGCAGGTCGCCGAGCTCCCGCGTGAAGGTACGCTGCCTGTGGCACTGCTCTGGCTGGGTGTCGCGTTGATCATTATGCCCATGGCAACACGGATGGTCGTGGATAACGCGACGGTACTGGCGAATTATTTCGCCATGAGCGAACTGACCATTGGCCTGACCGTGATCGCCATCGGCACCAGCCTGCCGGAGCTGGCCACGGCCATTGCCGGGGCACGTAAAGGTGAAGATGACATCGCCATCGGCAATATTATCGGCTCGAACATCTTCAATATTGCCATCGTCATGGGCCTGCCAGCCCTGATAACGCCCGGGCCGTTTAACCCGCTGGCCTTCACACGTGATTACGGGGTGATGTTGCTGGTGAGCGTTATCTTTGCCCTGCTCTGCTGGCGGCGGCAACGACAGATCGGCAAAGGCGCAGGCGCGCTGCTGACGGGTGGATTTATCGTATGGATGGCGATGCTGTACTGGCTTTCGCCTCTTCTCTCTGGGTAAACGGAAACGCATTATGTCGCAAATAGAATTGCAGCCGGGTTTTGACTTTCAGAAAGCAGGCAAAGACGTTCTGGAGATTGAACGTGAAGGTCTGGCGCAGTTAGATCAGTACATTAATCAGGATTTCAGTCTGGCCTGTGAGAAGATGTTCTACTGTGCCGGTAAAGTCGTGGTAATGGGGATGGGCAAGTCCGGCCACATTGGCCGCAAAATGGCCGCCACTTTCGCCAGCACCGGCACCTCCTCCTTCTTTGTACATCCAGGAGAAGCGGCACACGGCGATCTGGGTATGGTGACGCCGCAGGATGTCGTCATTGCGCTGTCAAACTCCGGGGAGTCCAACGAGATCCTGGCGCTGATACCGGTTCTGAAGCGGCTGCAGGTCCCGCTCATTTGCATGACAAGCCGCCCGGAAAGCAGCATGGCACGTGCGGCGGATATTCACCTGTGCGTGAAAGTGCCGAAAGAGGCCTGCCCACTGGGTCTTGCGCCGACATCCAGCACCACCGCGGCGCTGGTGATGGGAGACGCGCTTGCCGTTGCGCTCCTTGAAGCCCGCGGTTTTACCCCTGAAGATTTCGCGCTTTCCCATCCTGGCGGTGCGCTGGGTCGGAAACTGCTGCTGCGGGTTAACGATATTATGCATACTGGCGATGAGATCCCTCACGTCAGTAAAGAGGCCTCTCTGCGTGATGCGCTGCTGGAAATCACCCGTAAAAACCTGGGCATGACGGTGGTGTGTGACGATCTGATGAAGATCGAAGGGATTTTCACCGACGGTGACCTGCGTCGCGTGTTCGACATGGGCGTGGATGTTCGCACGCTGGGTATTGCCGATGTGATGACGCCCGGCGGGATTCGCGTTCGCCCGGGCACGCTGGCGGTGGATGTACTGAACCTGATGCAGTCCCGACATATCACCTCAGTGATGGTTGCCGATGGCGACCAATTGCTGGGTGTGGTACATATGCATGATCTGCTGCGCGCAGGCGTAGTGTAATGAAGGATAAGACAATGAGTAATGCGGGTGCATCCCTTGCAACCTGTTATGGTCCGGTCAGTGCCCACGTGATGGCAAAGGCAGAAAACATTCGCCTGCTGATTCTGGATGTGGACGGCGTACTGTCCGATGGCCTGATTTACATGGGCAATAATGGTGAAGAGCTGAAAGCGTTCAACGTTCGCGATGGCTACGGTATACGTTGTGCGCTCACATCGGGTATCGAGGTTGCCATCATCACCGGGCGAAAAGCTAAACTGGTAGAAGATCGCTGTGAAACGTTGGGCATTAGCCATCTGTATCAGGGACAGTCCGATAAGATGGCTGCTTTCAATGATTTACTGGGTAAACTGTCTATCGCGCCAGAACATGTGGCCTATGTCGGGGACGACCTTATCGACTGGCCGGTAATGGCTGAGATTGGCCTGAGTGTCGCGGTTGCGGATGCGCATCCGCTGCTGATCCCGCGGGCTGATTATGTTACCCACATCAACGGTGGCCGTGGTGCCGTACGTGAAGTCTGCGATCTGCTTCTGCTGGCGCAGGGCAAGCTTGATGAGGCCAAAGGGCAATCGATATGAGTAAAACCAGACGTTGGGTTATCATTCTGCTTTCGCTTGTCGCACTGATACTGATTGGCGTGAACCTTGCCGATCGTGACGATACGCAAACGGAAGTGATCAACAATAACGATCCAACCTATAAAAGCGATCACAGTGATACCGTAGTCTATAGCCCGGAAGGTGCGCTGAACTATCGCCTGATTGCCCAGCACGTTGAATATTTTTCAGATGACGGTATTTCGTGGTTTACCCAGCCGGTCATGACGACGTTTGATAAGGACAAAGTGCCGACGTGGTCGATTAAGTCTGACCGGGCAAAACTGACGAATGACCGTATGCTTTATCTTTATGGCCATGTTGAAGTCAACGCCCTGACCGCTGACTCACAACTGCGCAAAATTACGACAGATAATGCCCAGATCAACCTGGTTACTCAGGATGTGACGTCGCAGGATCTGGTCACTCTGTACGGCACAACATTTAATTCCAGCGGTTTAAGAATGCGCGGGAACTTACGCAGCAAAAACGCCGAGCTGATTGAAAAGGTTAGAACCTCCTATGAAATTCAAAACAAACAAACTCAGCCTTAAAGTAATTATCGCCAGCGCGATGCTGGCGGCCAGTCTTCCCGCGCTTGCTGTTACTGGCGATACCGAACAGCCGATCCATATCGAGTCCGATACGCAGTCTCTTGATATGCAGGGTAATGTCGTTACCTTTACCGGCAACGTGGTTATGACCCAGGGCACCATCAAGATTAACGCCGATAAGGTGGTCGTTACCCGTCCAGGTGGCGAACAGGGCAAAGAGATCATTGATGGCTACGGCAACCCGGCCACGTTCTACCAGATGCAGGACAACGGCAAGCCAGTAAAGGGCCATGCCAGCCACATGCATTATGAACTGGCGAAAGATCTGGTCATCCTTACCGGTAACGCCTATCTGGAACAGCTCGATAGCAATATCACCGGCGATAAGATCACCTATCTGGTGAAAGAGCAAAAAATGCAGGCCTCCAGCGAGAAAGGCAAACGCGTCACCACCGTGTTAGTGCCGTCTCAGCTGCAGGACAAAGGCAAGGGCCAGGCCCCGGCACAGAAGAAGAGTAACTAATTCGTTATGGCAACATTAACTGCAAAAAATCTCGCGAAGGCCTATAAGGGCCGCCGTGTCGTGGAAGATGTCAGTCTGACCGTCAACTCCGGCGAAATTGTTGGCCTGCTTGGTCCAAACGGTGCAGGTAAAACCACGACCTTCTACATGGTTGTGGGTATTGTCCCGCGCGATGCCGGTAATATCATCATTGATGATGAAGACATCAGCCTTCTGCCGCTGCATGCGCGCGCGCGCCGTGGTATTGGCTACCTGCCGCAGGAAGCCTCCATTTTCCGTCGCCTGAGCGTCTTCGATAACCTGATGGCCGTTCTGCAAATTCGTGACGACCTGACCAGCGAACAGCGTCAGGATCGCGCCAACGAGCTGATGGAAGAGTTTCACATTGAGCACCTGCGCGATAGCCTCGGTCAGGCGCTGTCCGGGGGGGAACGCCGCCGTGTTGAAATTGCACGCGCGTTGGCAGCAAACCCGAAGTTCATCCTGCTGGATGAACCATTTGCAGGCGTTGACCCCATCTCCGTTATCGACATTAAACGTATTATTGAGCATCTGCGCGACAGCGGTCTTGGCGTGTTGATTACTGACCACAACGTCCGTGAAACACTGGCCGTATGTGAACGTGCGTATATCGTGAGCCAGGGCAACCTGATCGCCCACGGCACGCCACAGCAGATCCTCGAAGATGATCATGTTAAGCGCGTCTATCTTGGGGAAGACTTCAGACTCTGATAGGGTAGAGGTAAAGTAACGCCGAACCGGAGAAAAATGCTCTGAACATGAAGCAAGGTTTGCAATTAAGGCTCAGCCAACAACTGGCGATGACGCCGCAGTTACAACAGGCGATTCGCCTGTTGCAACTGTCCACATTAGAACTCCAGCAGGAGCTCCAGCAAGCGCTGGACAGCAATCCGCTGCTGGAGCAAGCCGATCTTCATGACGAGGTAGACACTCAGCAATCACAGGACACGGAAGCCCTCGATACCGCCGATGCACTCGAACAAAAAGAGATGCCGGACGAGCTTCCGCTGGATGCCAGCTGGGATGAAATCTACACCGCCGGAACCCCTTCCGGCACGCGTGCAGACTACCAGGACGATGAGCTACCGGTCTATCAGGGTGAAACCACCCAGTCACTACAGGATTACCTGATGTGGCAGGTGGAGCTGACCCCTTTCTCCGATACCGATCGCGCGATTGCTACATCGATTGTCGATGCCGTTGACGACACCGGCTATCTGACCGTCACGCTGGACGATATTCTGGAAAGCATGGGCGATGACGAGATTGAACTTGAAGAGATAGAAGCCGTTCTGAAGCGCATTCAGCGTTTCGACCCGGTGGGCGTAGCAGCGAAAGACCTGCGCGACTGTCTGCTGATCCAGCTTTCGCAGTTCAGCAAAGAGACGCCCTGGATCGATGAAGCCCGCTTAATCATCAGCGATCATCTGGATCTGCTGGCTAACCATGATTTCCGTACCCTGATGCGCGTTACGCGTCTGAAAGAAGAGGTGTTGAAAGAGGCGGTTAACCTGATCCAGTCGCTCGATCCTCGCCCCGGCCAGTCGATCCAGACCAGTGAGCCTGAATACGTCATACCTGACGTGCTGGTCAGAAAACACAACGGCCGCTGGGTCGTTGAACTCAATTCAGACAGCATTCCTCGCCTGCAAATCAATCAGCAATATGCCTCCATGTGCACCAGCGCGCGTAACGACGCCGACAACCAATATATTCGTAGCAATCTGCAGGAAGCGCGTTGGTTAATCAAAAGCCTGGAGAGCCGCAATGATACGCTGTTGCGGGTGAGCCGCTGTATCGTCGAACAACAGCAGGCTTTCTTTGAGCAGGGCGAAGAGTATATGAAACCGATGGTGCTGGCGGATATCGCCCAGGCCGTCGAGATGCATGAATCAACGATTTCCCGCGTGACCACGCAGAAGTATCTGCACAGTCCTCGCGGTATATTTGAGCTTAAGTATTTCTTCTCCAGCCATGTGAATACCGAAGGCGGTGGCGAAGCCTCGTCAACGGCGATTCGTGCACTGGTGAAGAAGTTGATCGCCGCGGAGAACCCCGCGAAGCCACTGAGCGACAGTAAGTTAACCACCATGCTGTCCGACCAGGGTATTATGGTGGCACGTCGTACTGTTGCGAAGTATCGAGAGTCTTTATCCATTCCGCCGTCTAACCAGCGTAAACAGCTGGTCTGACACAACCGATAAGGAAGACACTATGCAGCTCAACATCACTGGACAAAACGTCGAAATTACTGAAGCCTTACGCGACTTTGTGAACACGAAATTCGCAAAACTCGAGCAGTATTTCGAAAGGATCAATCAGGTCTATATTGTGTTGAAAGTGGAGAAAGTGACTCATATCTCGGATGCAACCCTGCATGTCAATGGGGGCGAACTCCACGCCAGTGCGGAAGGGCAAGACATGTACGCTGCTATCGACGGCTTGATTGATAAGCTTGCAAGACAGCTCAATAAACATAAAGATAAACTGAAACAACACTAATTGTCCGGGCAGTTAACGGGTGCAGGAAGGCCTGTTGTGGAGCACAACAGGCCATTTGTACAGTTAGCGCTTAGGTGAAATTATGATGAACAACGATTCCGCTCTTCAATTGAGCAATGTCCTTAACCAGGAATGTACCCGCAGTGGCGTTCACTGCCAGAGCAAAAAACGTGCGCTGGAGATTATCAGTGAACTGGCCGCAAAACAGCTGGGCCTGCCACCGCAGGTCGTATTCGAAGCCATCCTGACCCGTGAAAAAATGGGCAGTACCGGTATCGGCAACGGCATTGCGATCCCGCATGGCAAACTGGAAGAGGACACCCTGCGTGCCGTCGGTGTGTTTGTGCAACTGGAAACGCCTATTGCCTTTGATGCCATCGATAACCAGCCCGTTGATCTCCTCTTCGCGCTGCTGGTTCCTGCCGATCAGACGAAAACCCATCTGCATACGCTTTCACTGGTCGCTAAACGCCTGGCCGATAAAACCATCTGCCGTCGACTGCGCTCAGCGCAAAGTGATGAAGAGCTTTATGAAATTATCACTGAAGCAGAAGGCAGTCAGGATGAGGCATAACCAGGAGATGGCCTTCACATCTGTTGTCCTGAGGAGAAACGGAACATGGTGCTGATGATTGTCAGTGGCCGTTCAGGGTCGGGGAAATCCGTCGCCCTGCGCGCGCTGGAAGACATGGGTTTTTACTGCGTAGATAACCTGCCGGTGGTACTGCTGCCCGAGCTGGCGCGCACCCTTGCAGACAGACAAATCTCTGCCGCCGTCAGCATCGACGTCCGTAACATGCCTGAATCGCCAGAAATCTTTGAACAGGCGATGAGCAACCTGCCGGACACCTTTTCACCTCAGCTGTTGTTCCTTGATGCGGACCGCAACACGCTGATCCGTCGCTACAGCGATACCCGTCGTTTGCACCCGCTTTCCAGCAAGAACCTCTCTCTGGAGAGCGCAATCGACGAAGAGAGCGACCTGCTGGAGCCCCTGCGCTCACGTGCCGATTTGATTGTCGACACCTCCGAAATGTCCGTTCACGAGCTGGCAGAAATGCTGCGTACCCGTTTACTGGGCAAACGCGAGCGTGAACTGACAATGGTGTTTGAGTCATTCGGCTTTAAGCACGGCATTCCTATCGATGCGGATTATGTTTTCGACGTGCGCTTCCTGCCAAACCCGCACTGGGATCCGAAACTGCGTCCAATGACCGGTCTGGATAAACCCGTCGCGGCGTTCCTCGACAGGCACACAGAAGTTCACAATTTTATCTACCAGACGCGAAGCTACCTTGAGCTATGGTTACCTATGCTGGAGACAAACAATCGTAGCTATCTGACGGTGGCGATTGGCTGTACCGGCGGTAAACATCGTTCGGTCTATATCGCCGAACAGCTGGCCGACTATTTCCGTTCACGCGGAAAGAACGTTCAGTCCCGTCATCGCACGCTGGAAAAACGTAAAACATGACCGTAAAACAAACCGTTGAGATCACCAATAAGCTGGGCATGCACGCCCGCCCGGCAATGAAGCTGTTTGAACTGATGCAGGGTTTCGATGCGGAAGTTCTGCTGCGAAATGATGAAGGGACCGAAGCGGAAGCAAACAGCGTCATTGCGCTGCTGATGCTGGACTCCGCCAAAGGTCGCCAGATTGAAGTCGAAGCCACCGGCCCACAGGAAGAGGAAGCGCTGGCGGCGGTGATTGCGCTGTTTAACGCCGGGTTTGACGAGGATTAATTTCAGCCCCGCTGGCGGGTGGCGCTGCGCTTACCCGCCCTACATCAGCTTATTACGCTGCATAAACCCTTCCCCGCCTAACTGACGCATCTGGCGCATGATCCACGCCTGACGGCTTCGCACGTACCCGGACGGGGCATTAGCCTTAAAGCGGATGGGATTAGGCAAGACGGCAGCCAGGAGCGCCGCTTCGGACATACTCAGTCGGCTGGCCGGTTTATTGAAATAGCGCTGCGCGGCGGCCTCAACACCAAACACGCCATCGCCAAACTCAGCAATATTGAGATAGACGGTCAGAATGCGTTTTTTGCTCCAGACCGTTTCCATCCCCAGCGTCAACCCCGCTTCCAGCCCTTTTCGTACCCAGCTGCGACCGTCCCACAGGAACAGATTCTTTGCGGTTTGCTGCGATAATGTCGATGCACCACGGACGCGGTTTTCGTGGCGTTCATTGTGCGCCAGCGCTTTCTCGATTGCCGCCACGTCAAACCCCCAGTGTTCCGGGAATTTCTGATCCTCTGCCGCAATGACCGCCAGCCCCATAAACGGTGAGATCTCATCCATACTCACCCAGTCCGAGTGGGCCACATAGCTGAAATCACCGCTGAGCCATGCCCCAAGCTGACGCTCGACCATCACGGCCGAAAACGGGACCGGCATAATGCTGAATAAGGCGAGTCCGCCGCCCCAGAATACCGCGAGCACGAGAACGATGCGCAACAGGGCGCGTTTCACCCACGCGCCTGCGCCGAATTTACGACTCATTCAGTCAACACCAGTACTCTGGCCACCAGTTTTTCGATGCCTGCAGCGGCCTCGGCAATATTCTGCGCCAGCATCCAGGCAGGCGTGGTAACGACCTTGTTGTCTTCATCCACCACAATGTCATCCACCGGACAAGGTACGTGCTCGCCGCCCATCTCCTCAATGATTTCTGCGGTATCAATATCGGTGCCAATTGTCAGCCGCAGCGGGAAATCAAAAATTTTAGGCAGCATTGCCGGCGCGATACAGATAAAGCCCTGCGGTTTACCTGCCGCGTGCATCGCCTGCGACAGCGCTTTTAAATGGGGATCGATCTGACACGCCGCCCCTTCTGAAGCAAAGGTACTGAGATTTTTGGCCGCCCCAAACCCGCCCGGCACGATTAACGCATCGAGCTCAGCGGCGTCCGCCTGAATAAGGGGGTGGACATCGCCACGCGCAATACGCGCCGCTTCAATCAGTACGTTACGGGTTTCCGCCATGGCCTCTCCGGTCAGATGATTAATCACATCTGCCTGCTTTTTGTCTGGCGCGAAACAGATCGCTTCCGCCCCCTGTCTTGCCAGGGCCAGCAGCGTGATGACGGCTTCATGAATTTCTGAACCATCGTAAACACCGCATCCGCTCAGTACGACACCAACCTTTTTCATCCTGACGTTCCTTCTTTGCAACTTGCTGAAGCACATAATTAATTTTGATTAAAACGCTATGCTTCACACATTTCACTGATTCATGTAACAAACCATTTAAGATTTGCTATCTTATCTGCGTGCGGCCTAAATTTTCAGGCGGCGCCCATGCGAAAACAACACGAAAAATCAGGCGCAGCCACGATTTCCCTGGTGTTGGCGCAGTATTCGCGCACCCCGGTTAAGCCGGGGTCATTTTTTTCTGGCATCCACCCAGGCTTTGAGCACCGCCACATCGTTCTGCCACTCTTGTTTCATCTCCTCGACCCAATCACCCACGTTATCTTCCCATGCCGGTAAATCAGGTGACTGAATCTGTTGTCCCAACTGCTGTAAGTGGCGTAACCCGACAGAGCCTGCAGCACCTTTGATCTTATGTCCTTCTTCCACAATGCCTTTCTGATCGCGTGCGGTCAGGTTGGACTCCAGCACGCTCAGGTAGCCAGGCATCATTTTTTCGAACACGGCCAGACCATCGGTAATCAGTTTTGGGCCAACCAGGTCGATGTACTGCTCCAGCATCGCAGTATCCAGAATCGTTTGGGCCTTCGCGCTATCAACAGACGTCATGGTGCTCTCCTCTTCATCATGGGTATCCCAGAACTTCTTGATCATGGCGGTCAGAGCAGGCACCGCCAGCGGCTTGCTGAGCACATCATCCATACCGGCATCGAGGTACTCTTTTTTATCTTTCAGGACGTTGGCCGTCAGCGCGACCAGCGGCGGCAGTTCATCGGCGGCATACTGCGTTGTCAGCGCACGGGAGATATCCAGCCCGGTCATGTCCGGCAGTTGAATATCCAGCAGGACGAGGTCATATTCGCCCGGTTTAAACATCTCCAGCGCGGCTTTTCCGGTCATCGCCACGTCCACGCTGTTACCCAGTTTTTCCAGCACCGAGCGCGCCACAATCACGTTCAGCTCGATGTCTTCGACCAGCAGAACATGCAGCGCAGGGAGCGGCATATCGTCTTGTTCAAAGGTATCCTCAACCTCTTCTGCCACCGCCGGGGCATGCACCGTCAGCGTAAAGGTAGAGCCTTTGCCCGCCTGGCTGGCCACGGTGATATCACCGCCCATGCTCTTCGCGAGCCGTTTCGATACCGCAAGGCCAATGCCCGTGCCGGTAGCAGGCTTACCACCGTTGCTGTCCTTCACCTGATAATACATGGCAAAGATTTTGTCCTGCTCTTCCTGCGGAATGCCAATGCCTGAGTCTTCCACCTCAAAGTGCAGCATGTCGCCTTCGTCATAGCGGATACGCACCGCCACCTGCCCCTGCTGGGTAAATTTCACCGCGTTGCTGATCAGGTTCCAGAGGATTTGGCGCAGACGCGTGCCGTCCGTGACCACTTTGTGCGGCAGCGGCAGGGTTGGCTCCATGACAAAGCTCAGCCCCTTTTGCTGCGCCTGCAGGCCGGACAGGTTTTCCAGATCGGCAAGGAAGCTGGTGAAATCAACCGGCTGGTTATCAAGCTGGACTTTACGGCGCTCCATCTTATCCATGTCGATAATATCGTTGAAGATATTCCCCAGCGTGACCGCCGAGACATGGATCGTTTTGAGGTATTTTTCCTGCTCCGCCGTCAGGTCGGTGTCCAGCAGAATACGGCTTAAGCCGACGATGCCGTTCAACGGGGTACGCAGTTCATGGCTAATGGTGGAGATGAAAGTCGTCTTATCGCGGCTGGCGCGCTCAAGGGCATCCTGATAACGCTTACGCTCGGTGATATCGCGGCCAAAGCCCATCAGGCCGTGGCGTTTCCCGACGCGGTCGTAGTACGGCACTTTACGGATCTCAAAGCAGGCTTTACGCCCGTCCGGGTAATCCAGCCACTGTTCATAGGTCAGCGAGACATTGTGGCGGAAGACTTTTTCGTCCGTCTCCATGACCTTGGCAGCCGCCTCTTCTGAGTACACATCCTGGGGTTTCAGGTGGATCAGCTGCTTTTCGCTTTTGCCGGTCAGCAGCTCCATCGCCCGGTTACAGCCGGAGAACTCTTTGTCTTCGTTGCGGTAGAAAACCAGATCCGGAGAAGCATCAAGGAATGAACGCAGGAAAGAGGATTGCTGCTCAAGCTGGATCTGCGTCACCTCACGCTCTTTCATTTCGATTTTCAGCTGCTCAAGCGTCGCCTGACGCTCGGCTTCCGCCTTCTCACGATCTGAAATCTCCTGGTTAAGCTGGGCAATGTTGTCTTTCAACTGGACGTTGAGCTTTAAATCGCGCTCGCGCATCTCTTCCAGCTTATCAACCAGTTTTGACAGGCGCTGACGGGACTCCTCCAGCTGTTCAACGACGACGGAAAGAAAATAGACCGCCCAGGGGGTGATCAGCAAACCGAAGAAGATAGAGCGGATGACGTCGATACTCTCGACCTGACCATGCAACACCATGGTCACGGCCATTTGCACGACAATGGCCAGAACAACCAGCGCCAGCGCCAGCAGCATGGAGAAACGCACCAGCCCGAGCTTCATCATCAGGTCGACGTAGTACTGGGCAAGCATTCGAATTTGCTTCATAGAGGATCCCTTCACGACTTTATCGCTCAATAATACTCAAATTCGCGGCGGGACGTTGAAGGTTGTGAGAAAAAGTGCGGGGTGAAACAGGAGATTAGCCTCGCTTCCTGCTAACCGGAAGCGAGGAGAGGAGAATCAGGAGCGTTTCAGCAGCAGCCAGAGGCTGATCAGCAGGAAGCTGGCGCTCGGCAGCAGCGCACCAATAATTGGCGGAATGCCGTAAACCAGCGTCAGCGGGCCAAAGATCTGATCGAGGACGTAGAATACAAAGCCGAAGCTGATCCCGGTGACCACACGAACACCCATCGGTACGCTACGCAGCGGGCCAAAGATAAACGACAGGGCCATCAGCATCATCACCGCCACGGACATCGGCTGGAAGATTTTGCTCCACATATTGAGTTGATAGCGCCCGGCATCCTGCCCGCTCGACTTCAGGTATTTGACGTAGTTGTGCAACCCGCTGATGGAGAGCGCGTCCGGATCCAGCGCCACCACCCCGAGTTTGTCCGGCGTGAGGTTGGTTTTCCACGTCCCGGACACCGTCTGAGAGCCGGTGATCTGTTTTGGGTTCGTCAGGTCAGACTCGTCAACCTGGGATAACCGCCACTGCTTGTGTTCGGGGTCAAACTTCGCTGACGATGCGTGACGTACAGACTGTAAACGACGCTCATCATTGAAGGCGTAAATACTCACGCCGCCCAGCTCATCATCCCCTTTCACGCGTTCGATATAGACGAAGTTCTGGCCATCTTTCGCCCATAACCCTTGCTGTGTAGAGAGCAGTGAACCGCCGTACATCGCCTGGGCACGATAGTTACGCGCCATCTGTTCGCCCTGCGGTGCCACCCACTCGCCAATCGCCATGGTCAACAGCACCAGTGGGATCGCGGTTTTCATGACCGACAGCGCCACCTGCAAACGGGTAAAGCCCGATGCCTGCATCACAACCAGTTCGCTGCGCTGTGCAAGCATCCCCAGCCCCAGCAGCGCGCCCAGCAGGGCCGCCATCGGGAAGAAGATCTGCACATCTTTTGGCACGCTGAGCAGGGTATACATCCCTGCACCCAGCGCGTCGTAGCTCCCTTGCCCGGCTTTTTTCAGCTGATCGACAAATTTAATAATGCCGGAGAGCGACACCAGCATGAACAACGTCATCATGATGGTGGTGAAAATGGTTTTACCGATATAGCGATCAAGAACGCCAAACGCCTGCATTAGATGGCTCCTTTACGCGAAAATCGGGCACGTATGCGGCGCACTGGCACCGTATCCCACAGGTTTAATCCCAGCGCCAGTAAGATGTACAGGCTGTTGACGAACCACGTCCAGAGCATCGGGTCCAGCTTACCCTTCGCGCCGTTAGAACGAATCGAGGTTTGCAGCAGGAAGTAGATCAGGTACAGCAGCATCGCCGGCAGCATTGAGAGCACGCGCCCCTGACGCGGGTTCACCACGCTCAGCGGCACGACAATCAATGCCATCATAAACACGGTGAAGACGAGCGTAATACGCCAGTGGAACTCCGCACGCGCTCTGTCAGTATCAGTGTTCCACAGCGTACGCATATCCATTTGCTCGGTATCCGTTGGATCGAGCGCCACCGCCTGATGACCAATAATGGCCTGATAGTTCTGGAAATCCGTAATACGGAAGTCACGAAGCATCGCGGTGCCTTCAAAGCGGGTGCCTTTATTCAGCGTCACGACCTGGGAACCATCTTTGCGCTGCGCAAGCTGACCGGAGTCTGCTACCACCACCGATGGACGGGCGTTTCCTTTGGTCCGCAGCTGTGCCAGGAAGACGTCGTTGAATTTACTGCCGTCGACGCTCTCAATAAACAGCACTGAGTTTCCGTCGGTCGCCTGCTGGAACTGCCCCTGCGCTAATGCCGCCATACCGGGGTTCGCTTTTGCTTCAGCCAGCACTTCATCCTGATGACGAGAGGACAGTGGGCCCGCCCACATCACATTCACCGCGGCGACGATACCCGTGAACAGCGCCAGTATCATGGCGGCTTTCACCAGAACAGCTTTGCTCAAGCCACAGGCATGCATCACCGTGATTTCACTCTCGGTATAAAGCTTACCGAGCGTCATGAGCAGACCGAGGAAAAGACTTAGCGGCAGAATAAGCTGCGCCATTTCCGGGATCCCTAAACCAAGCAGGGAAAGCACCAGATTCGTTGGAATTTCGCCGTCAACGGCCGCACCGAGGATCTTGACCAGCTTCTGACAGAAAAAAATCAGCAGCAGGATGAAGAGGATCGCCAGTTGGCTTTTGAGCGTCTCCCGCACCAGATATCTTATGATTATCACTTTAAATACGCCCGTAAAAACCCGTCTCTTTGCTGGAAAATCGCTTGTTTCATGGCTTAAACGTCATTTATTCTCTTGAGTCGTCGAAATCATCGCTAAGATTAAAACACCCGGCGGATTCACGCTTCAGGACTTTTTCTGACGTGTCGAAACCGTAATAACGTAAGATTAACACGAAGTCACCACAACAGCGGACTTGAGTTACGAAAGGTTTCAATTCTATCCGTAGCAGCCGCTGTTGTCTTTAAGATTCAGGAGCGTAGTGCATGGAGTTCAGTGTAAAAAGCGGTAGCCCGGAGAAACAGCGGAGTGCCTGCATCGTTGTGGGCGTCTTTGAACCACGCCGACTCTCCCCGATCGCCGAGCAACTCGATAAAATCAGTGACGGCTACATTAGCGCCCTGCTGCGCCGTGGCGAACTGGAAGGCAAACCTGGGCAGACGCTGTTACTGCACCATGTTCCGAACGTGCTGTCCGAACGTATTCTGCTGATTGGCTGCGGTAAAGAGCGCGAGCTGGATGAACGTCAGTATAAGCAGGTGATTCAGAAAACAATTAATACCCTGAATGACACCGGCTCAATGGAAGCCGTTTGCTTCCTGACCGAACTGCACGTCAAAGGTCGTAACACCTACTGGAAAGTGCGCCAGGCTGTCGAAACCGCAAAAGAGAGCCTGTACAGCTTCGATCAGCTCAAGACCAACAAAAGCGAGCCGCGCCGTCCGCTGCGTAAAATGGTCTTTAACGTGCCAACCCGTCGCGAACTCACCAGCGGCGAGCGCGCCATCCAGCACGGTCTGGCGATTGCCGCCGGGATTAAAGCCGCAAAAGATCTGGGCAACATGCCGCCTAATATCTGTAACGCCGCCTATCTGGCTTCTCAGGCGCGCCAGCTGGCTGACTCCTACAGCAAAAATGTCATCACCCGCGTTATCGGCGAACAGCAGATGAAAGAGCTGGGTATGCACTCTTACCTGGCGGTGGGCAACGGCTCGCAGAACGAATCCCTGATGTCGGTTATCGAATACAAGGGCAATCCGTCAGAAGACGCGCGTCCTGTTGTGCTGGTCGGTAAAGGCCTGACCTTCGACTCCGGTGGTATCTCCATCAAGCCTTCTGAAGGCATGGATGAGATGAAGTACGACATGTGTGGTGCAGCGGCGGTGTATGGCGTGATGCGTATGGTGGCTGAACTTCAGTTACCGATTAATGTTATCGGCGTGCTGGCGGGCTGCGAAAACATGCCGGGTGGACGCGCTTATCGTCCGGGTGATGTCCTGACCACCATGTCCGGCCAGACCGTTGAGGTGCTGAACACCGATGCCGAGGGCCGTCTGGTGCTGTGCGACGTATTAACCTACGTTGAACGCTTCGAACCTGACGTGGTGATCGACGTGGCCACCCTGACCGGTGCCTGCGTGATCGCGCTGGGCCACCACATCACCGGCCTGATGTCGAACCACAATCCGCTGGCGCACGAGCTTATCGGCGCGTCCGAACAAGCCGGTGACCGCGCATGGCGTCTGCCACTGGGTGACGAATACCAGGAACAGCTGGAATCTAACTTTGCGGACATGGCGAACATCGGCGGCCGTCCTGGTGGTGCCATCACCGCGGGCTGCTTCCTGGCACGCTTCACCCGCAAGTACAACTGGGCGCACCTGGATATTGCCGGCACCGCATGGCGCTCCGGAAAAGCCAAAGGCGCGACCGGTCGTCCGGTTGCGTTGCTGTCGCAGTTTCTGCTAAACCGCGCCGGATTTAATGGCGACGAGTAAGTCAAAACGGCAGTAAACCGTAGGCCGGGTAAGGCGAAGCCGCCACCCGGCTTAAGTATTTAAAGTGAGCACAAGAAGCCCCATATATGAAGAATGCAACGTTCTACCTTCTGGACAATGACACCCATCAGGATGGCCTCAGCGCCGTAGAACAGCTGGTGTGTGAAATTGCCGCAGAACGTTGGCGCGCAGGTAAGCGGGTTCTGATTGCCTGTGAAGATGAACAGCAGGCGATTCGTCTTGACGAAGCGCTGTGGGCGCGCCCGCCGGAGAGTTTTGTACCGCATAACCTGTCTGGCGAAGGGCCGCGCGGCGGCGCACCGGTCGAGATAGCCTGGCCGCAAAAGCGCAACAGCAGCGCGCGCGATATTCTGATTAGCCTGCGGATAGATTTTGCAGATTTTGCCACCGCTTTCACAGAAGTGGTAGACTTTGTCCCTTACGAAGAATCCTTGAAACAACTGGCGCGCGAACGCTACAAAGCGTACCGCCTGGCTGGTTTTAACCTGAATACGGCAACCTGGAAATAATGGAAAAGACATATAACCCACGCGATATCGAACAGCCGCTTTACGAGCACTGGGAACAGCAGGGCTATTTCAAGCCTAACGGCGATGAAAGCAAAGAGTCCTTCTGCATCATGATCCCGCCGCCGAACGTCACCGGCAGTTTGCATATGGGTCATGCCTTCCAGCAGACCATCATGGATACCATGATCCGCTACCAGCGCATGCAGGGCAAAAACACCCTGTGGCAGGCGGGGACTGACCACGCGGGTATCGCGACCCAGATGGTGGTTGAGCGTAAGATTGCCGCTGAAGAGGGTAAAACCCGTCACGATTACGGTCGCGACGCCTTTATCGATAAAATCTGGCAGTGGAAAGCAGAATCTGGCGGCACCATTACCCGTCAGATGCGCCGTCTCGGTAACTCCGTAGACTGGGAGCGCGAGCGTTTCACCATGGACGAAGGCCTTTCCAACGCCGTAAAAGAAGTGTTCGTCCGTCTGTACAAAGAAGACCTGATTTACCGTGGCAAACGCCTGGTTAACTGGGACCCGAAACTGCGCACCGCGATCTCTGACCTGGAAGTGGAAAACCGCGAGTCTAAAGGCTCCATGTGGCACATCCGCTATCCGCTGGCAGACGGCGCGAAAACCGCAGACGGTAAAGATTACTTAGTGGTGGCGACCACCCGTCCGGAAACCCTGCTGGGCGATACCGGCGTGGCCGTTAACCCGGAAGATCCGCGTTATAAAGATCTGATTGGCAAATTCGTGGTGCTGCCGCTGGTGAACCGCCGCATTCCAATAGTGGGCGACGAACACGCCGACATGGAAAAAGGCACCGGCTGCGTGAAAATCACCCCGGCGCACGACTTCAACGACTACGAAGTGGGTCGTCGTCACGCCCTGCCGATGATCAACATTCTGACCTTCGACGGTGACATCCGTGAAAGCGCAGAAGTGTATGACACCAAAGGCAACGAATCCGACGTTTACTCAAGCGACATTCCGGCAGAGTTCCAGAAGCTGGAACGCTTTGCCGCGCGTAAAGCGATTGTGGCTGCCGTTGACGCACTCGGCCTGCTGGAAGAGATTAAACCTCACGATCTGACCGTGCCGTACGGCGACCGTGGTGGCGTGGTTATCGAGCCAATGCTGACCGACCAGTGGTATGTGCGTGCCGACGTGCTGGCAAAACCGGCTGTTGAAGCGGTTGAAAACGGCAGCATTCAGTTCGTGCCGAAGCAGTACGAAAACATGTACTTCTCCTGGATGCGCGATATTCAGGACTGGTGTATCTCCCGTCAGCTGTGGTGGGGTCACCGTATCCCGGCATGGTACGACAACGAAGGCAACGTATACGTTGGGCGCAGTGAAGATGAAGTGCGTCAGGAAAACAACCTGAGCGCAGACGTTGCCCTGCGTCAGGACGAAGACGTGCTGGATACCTGGTTCTCCTCCGCGCTGTGGACCTTCTCCACCCTCGGCTGGCCAGAGAACACCGACGCGCTGCGTCAGTTCCACCCAACCAGCGTGATGGTGTCTGGCTTCGATATCATCTTCTTCTGGATTGCCCGCATGATCATGATGACCATGCACTTCATTAAAGATGAAAACGGCAAGCCGCAGGTTCCGTTCCATACCGTCTATATGACCGGTCTTATCCGTGACGATGAAGGCCAGAAGATGTCCAAATCCAAGGGCAACGTCATTGACCCGCTGGATATGGTGGACGGGATCTCCCTGGAAGAGCTGCTGGAAAAACGCACCGGTAACATGATGCAGCCACAGCTGGCAGAGAAGATCCGCAAGCGCACCGAGAAGCAGTTCCCGAACGGGATTGAATCTCACGGTACTGACGCCCTGCGTTTCACTCTGGCGGCGCTGGCCTCTACCGGTCGCGACATCAACTGGGACATGAAGCGTCTGGAAGGTTACCGTAACTTCTGTAACAAACTGTGGAACGCCAGCCGCTTCGTGCTGATGAACACCGAAGATCAGGATTGCGGCTTCAACGGCGGCGAGATGATCCTCTCTCTGGCCGACCGCTGGATCCTGGCGGAATTCAACCAGACGGTGAAAGCATTCCGCGAGGCGCTGGACAGCTACCGCTTCGACATCGCGGCGGGCATTCTGTACGAATTCACCTGGAACCAGTTCTGTGACTGGTACCTGGAGCTGGCGAAGCCGGTCATGAACGGCGGAACGGAGGCAGAGCTGCGCGGCACGCGTAACACGCTGATCACTGTGCTGGAAGGCCTGCTGCGTCTGGCGCACCCGATCATTCCATTTATCACCGAAACCATCTGGCAGCGTGTGAAAGCGATCGCGGGCATCAACGCCGACACCATCATGCTGCAGCCGTTCCCGGAATTCGATGCCGCTAAAGTGGATGAAGCTGCCTCAGCGGATACCGAGTGGCTGAAGCAGGCGATCGTCGCTGTACGTAACATCCGTGCAGAAATGAACATCGCCCCGGGCAAACCGCTGGAACTGCTCCTGCGCGGTTGCAGCGACGCGGCTGTTCGTCGTGTCACCGAGAACAATACCTTCCTGAAAACCATGGCGCGTCTGGAAAGCATCACCGTGCTGCCAGCCGATGACAAAGGTCCGGTCTCCGTGACGAAAATCATCGACGGCGCTGAGCTGCTGATCCCAATGGCGGGTCTCGTCGACAAAGACGCTGAGCTGGCACGTCTGGCGAAAGAAGTGGCGAAAGTCGACGTGGAAATTGGCAAAATCGAAAGCAAACTGGCGAACGAAGGCTTTGTCGCCCGCGCGCCGGAAGCGGTCATCGCCAAAGAGCGTGAACGCCTGGTTGCTTTCGCCGATGCGAAGACCAAGCTGATTGAGCAGCAGGCGGTGATTGCGGCCCTGTAATGCTTTTACCCCTTACGCTTCAGGGCGTAAGGGGTATTCTTCCTGAAAACTCCTCGCTTGCACTCCCCTTTCTGCGGTGCTATTAACAGCAATTGTGTGTCAATTTTTGTAATGAGTAATGCTATGAGCGTGATTACCCCCGTCGCGACGACGATGCGTCGGATCGCTGTGCAGGACAACCCGGCTATCGCCGCCGTTATCCGTACGGTTTCTGCCGAATATGGCCTGACGGCTGATAAAGGCTACACGGTTGCTGATCCAAATCTGGACGAGCTGTTCCAGCTTTACAGCCAGCCGGGCCACGCCTACTGGGTTATTGAGCAGAATGGCCAGGTGGTGGGCGGCGGCGGCGTTGCTCCGCTCAGCTGCAGCGAGCCGGATATCTGCGAGCTGCAGAAAATGTATTTCCTGCCATCTGTTCGCGGACAAGGCCTGGCGAAGAGACTGGCGCTGGTCGCACTCGACTATGCCCGCAATCAGGGATTTACACGCTGTTACCTCGAAACAACCGCCTTCCTCAAAGAGGCCATCGGCCTGTATGAACATCTGGGCTTTGAGCATATTGATGCACCGCTGGGCTGCACCGGCCACGTCGATTGCGAAGTCAGGATGCTGAAAACGTTGTAAATACTTTTGCTGCCCTCTTCTGTTAAGCGGTGGTTAACTGAATGCTCTACACTCTCAGTTCACACCATAACGGGGGAAACACGATGTCGAAGATAAAAAGCTACGCCGCACCGCAGGCGGGTGCAGAACTTGAACTGTACGAGTACGATGCGGGCGAACTAAAAGCGGAAGACGTCGAAGTACAGGTTGATTACTGTGGGATCTGCCACTCGGATCTCTCCATGATCGACAACGAATGGGGCTTTTCAAGCTATCCACTGGTCGCCGGACACGAAGTGATTGGCCGCGTCGTGGCGCTCGGCAGCGCTGCGCAGGACAAAGGCCTGAAAGTGGGCCAGCGCGTGGGTATTGGCTGGACGGCACGCAGCTGCGGTCATTGCGACGCCTGTATCAGCGGCAACCAGATCAACTGCCTTGAAGGCGCCGTTCCAACCATCCTCAACAAGGGCGGTTTTGCCGATAAACTGCGCGCCGACTGGCAGTGGGTCATTCCGCTGCCGGACAGCATTGATATCGAATCCGCAGGCCCGCTGCTGTGCGGCGGCATTACCGTCTTTAAACCGCTGCTGATGCACCATATCACCGCCACCAGCCGTGTGGGTGTGATTGGTATCGGGGGGCTCGGTCATATTGCCATCAAACTGCTGCACGCGATGGGCTGCGAAGTGACGGCATTCAGTTCTAACCCGGCGAAAGAACAAGAAGTGCTGGCGATGGGAGCGGATAAAGTGGTGAACAGCCGCGATCCAGACGCGCTGAAAGCACTGGCGGGTCAATTCGATCTGATCATCAACACCGTTAATGTCGATCTCGACTGGCAGCCGTACTTTGAAGCACTGGCCTACGGCGGTAACTTCCATACGGTAGGTGCCGTGCTGAAGCCGCTGCCGGTTCCGGCGTTTACCCTGATCGGCGGGGATCGCAGCGTGTCCGGCTCTGCAACCGGCACGCCGTTCGAGTTGCGCAAACTGATGAAGTTCGCCGGGCGCACGAAAGTATCGCCAACCACCGAACTCTATCCGATGTCGAAAATCAACGAAGCGATCCAGCACGTGCGTGACGGCAAAGCCCGTTACCGTGTGGTGTTGAAAGCAGATTTTTAATGTGACACACCCCTCTCCCACCGGGAGAGGTCGCAAACACTAAAAACGGTAACGGTTGTTACCGTTTTGCTTCTACCATGGCCTTAAACACCTCTGCCACCGCAACCGCTCCCGGATCCATTACCCCATCCAGATTCTCTTTATTCACATACGACGAACGTCCCGCGCCCGCTTTGCCCATTCTGGCCGTTGCCTCTGCGCCCTGCTGTGCCGCCTGCGCCGCCGCCTGAAGATCGTTTTTCTGTAACGTCTCCAGCGCCGGCTGTAGCGCATCGATCAGCGTGCGATCACCGAGATCGGCCCCGCCATACTGCTTCATCTGTGCCAGCCCGCTCAGCAATGCATCCGCAAGCGATTGTCCGTCATGCAGCTTTTGTCCGGCTGCCGTGAAAAAGATCGACATTAATACGCCGCTCGATCCGCCCATCACCGTTGCCAGACGCTCGCCCACCAGCAGAAGTAATGTCGACACGTCGTTAAGAGGAAGGTTATTCTCCTCCAGACGCTGCGCAATCTCCCGCGCCCCTTGCGCAAAGGTGGATCCGGTATCGCCATCCCCCACTTTCGCATCCAGCGCGTTCAGACGGTTTTCCAGCTGAATCAACGTCTTTGTCACCACAGAGACATATTCGCCCACCTGCGGATTTGCGGACGGGGTAAACTCCACGCGGTCATGGATCGCGCTATGCTCCTGGGTACGCAGCGGGGCAAATGCCACCGGCTTCTGCCAGCCCAGCGTCTCAACCTCTTCATGAAGGGCTTTTTCGAACAGATCGTTTAGCTTCAGCAGCGTCAGCGAAAAGCCTTTCATATCCAGGGCGCTCACCAGCGGTGCCGGGCCAATCAGGTACGCCAGGTTATCTTTCAGTGCCGAGTGGGCCAGCTCTTTGGTGAGCAGAGCCATCTCGAGCGCTGATACGCCCCCCAGGTTATTGATCAACACTGCGAAGCGCCCGTCACCCGCCTTCGCCTTGAGCGGCGTCACCAGCGTGTCGATAATCGCTTTACTGTTCTGCGTATCCACGACGGAAGCCCCCGGCTCACCATGAATGCCCAGACCCAGCTCGACATGACCTTGCTTAATGCGTCCTTCTTCCTCGTCGCTTCCCGGCAGGTTACACGTTTGCATCGCAACGCCCAGGCTCCAGAGGTTATCGCAGGCCTGTTGCGCAATATCACGCACTTCACTCAGCGATTTTCCGTGCTCTGCGGCATAACCCGCGATCTTATGAACCAGCGCCGTACCGGCAATGCCGCGCGGCTGTTTGTTGTCCGGCAGCGCAATATCGTCTGCCACAATGACCATCTCCACCTTCAGGCCGTAGCGTTTCGCCTTTTCTGCCGCCAGACCAAAATTCAGGCGGTCACCGGTGTAGTTTTTAACGATCAGCAGGCAACCACGGTCACCCGTCACCGCCACAATGGCATTCAGCACCGCATCCACGCTCGGCGAGGCGAACAGATCGCCGCACACTGCTGCCGTCAACATACCTTTGCCGACAAACCCGGCGTGTGCAGGCTCGTGGCCGGAACCGCCACCGGAGATCACCGCCACGCGGCTCTTGTCCCAGTCGCTGCGGGCCACAATGCGAATGGCAGGATCAACATCAAGCTTGACGAGGTTACCGTGCGGAGCAGAAATCAGAATGCCTTCAATAGCATCGTTGACCAGTTGTTTGCGATTATTAAAAAAGAATCTGGACATACATTCTCAACTTGTTGTGAACCGTATGCAAAAGCATAGTCCGCGCTGGGTAATACGCCGCAAAGTAAGGAATTTTTAACGCCATTTTGCCGTCAGGTTGCCTATACTCCACCCAGGACTAAGAGAGGATGAGTATCATGAGTACACCATTGTTAATTGCCAGGACGCTGGAGAAAGAGCTGTTTTTACTGCCTGCGATGGCGAACCGTCACGGCCTGATCACCGGCGCCACCGGGACGGGGAAAACCGTTACCCTGCAGAAGCTGGCCGAATCGCTCTCTGAGATTGGCGTGCCGGTCTTTATGGCCGATGTAAAAGGCGATTTAACCGGTGTGGCTCAGGAGGGGGCACCCTCAGAAAAACTCCTTGAGCGTCTGAAAAATATCGGCGTCAATGACTGGACGCCGCACAACAACCCGGTAGTTGTCTGGGATATCTTTGGTGAGAAAGGTCATCCGGTACGTGCCACCGTCTCCGATCTTGGCCCGCTGCTGCTGGCCCGTCTTCTGAATCTCAACGATGTCCAGTCCGGGGTGTTGAACATCATCTTCCGTATTGCCGACGATCAGGGGCTGCTGCTGCTCGATTTCAAAGATCTGCGCGCCATTACCCAATACATCGGCGATAACGCTAAATCCTTCCAGAACCAGTACGGCAACATCAGCAGTGCCTCCGTGGGGGCCATTCAGCGCGGGTTACTGACGCTGGAGCAACAGGGTGCAGAGCATTTCTTCGGCGAGCCGATGCTCGATATCAAAGACTGGATGCGCACTGACAGCAACGGCAAAGGCATCATCAACATTCTGAGCTCAGAGAAGCTCTATCAGATGCCGAAACTCTACGCCGCCAGCCTGCTGTGGATGCTCTCTGAACTTTACGAACAGCTGCCGGAGGCGGGCGACCTTGAGAAGCCGAAGCTGGTGTTCTTCTTCGACGAAGCGCACCTGCTGTTCAACGATGCGCCGCAGGTGCTGCTCGACAAGATCGAGCAGGTTATCCGGCTGATCCGCTCCAAAGGCGTCGGCGTGTGGTTTGTTTCGCAAAACCCGTCGGATATCCCCGATAACGTGCTGGGGCAGCTCGGTAATCGCGTCCAGCACGCCCTGCGCGCCTTTACGCCAAAAGATCAGAAAGCCGTCAAAGCTGCCGCACAAACCATGCGCGCGAACCCGGCCTTTGATACCGAAGCGGCGATTCAGGCGCTGGGTACCGGTGAGGCGCTGATCTCCTTCCTGGATGCCAAAGGCAGCCCGTCCATTGTGGAACGCGCCATGGTGATTGCCCCTTGCTCGCGAATGGGGCCGGTAACGGACGATGAGCGCAACGGACTGATTAACCACTCCCCGGTTTACGGGAAATACGAAGATGAAGTGGATCGCGAATCTGCCTTCGAGATGCTGCAAAAAGGGGTACAGGCCACCACCGACTCGCAGGACGCCCCACCCGCCAAGGGGCAGTCAGTCGCGGTGGATGACGGCATTCTGGGTGGGCTGAAAGACATTTTGTTTGGCAGTACCGGGCCGCGCGGCGGCAAGCGCGATGGCGTTGTACAGACGATGGCGAAAAGCGCCGCGCGGCAGGTCACGAATCAGATAGTGCGCGGCATGCTGGGGAGTCTGTTAGGCGGTCGCCGCCGGTAGCGGAGCGACCCACGGCCGTCCCAGCGCCGAGCCCTGCACACCGTGCTCATGCAGATAGCGGTCAATCTCCACCATCCCCGTCCAGCGGTTCTCACACCATAGCGGTGCCAGAAGCGTTGGACGGCGGGCGCTGGCGGAGATACGGTGATAGACAATCTCGGGCGGCGTATGACGGATCATCTCCCCTGCCGTTACCGTATACTCGTCGAGTGCGATGCCGTTTAACCGCCCGGCTTGCCAGGCTTTGGCCATAATGCTGCCCTGCACAATATGCAGCGGGTGCAGCTTGATCCCGTCCACGCCTGTCTCAACGACTTTTTCCAGCGTCTCCAGGCCATGCTGCTGCCCTTCTCCCGGCAGGCCGACAATCAGATGCGTGCAGACTTTCAGGCCACGTTCGCGGGCCAGGCGGGTGGTGCGCTGATAGCAGGCAAAATCATGGCCGCGATTAATACGGTGCAGGGTTTTGTCATGCGCGCTTTGCAGGCCTAGTTCCAGCCAGATCTCATAGCCCTGCTCTTTATACTCGCTGAGTAAATCCAGCACCGCGTCGGGCACGCAGTCCGGACGCGTACCGACACACAGCCCGACAATGTTCGCCTGAGCGACCGCCTGTTGATACATCGAACGCAGCACCTGCACTTCCGCCCATGTGCTGGTGTAGGCCTGGAAATAGGCCAGATACTGCTTTGCCCGGTTCACAAGACGGGCCTGATGCGCGAGCTGTTCCGCGATAGATTTATGCTGCTGCGCCTCGTCCGCAAAGGAGGCCACGTTACAGAAGGTGCAGCCGCCGCGCCCGAGCGTACCATCGCGATTCGGGCAGCTAAAACCGCCATGCAGCGTCAGCTTGTGAACCTTTTGCCCGTAGCGCTGCAAAAGATCCCCACCAAACATATTGACTAATTTCTGTAACTGCATAATCTGATAGACCGTCCCGAAGAAAGGGGACAAGCCTGCCATTTTTAGCCACCATCGGCGATGACCTGGATCAATCGCCCTGGCTGGCCTTTATCTATTTGAATAACTACTCAAGATTACTGCAATTTCATTCACGCCAAATGTGATTACTTTTCCTTATGTTCTGATTGTTTTTTTTATTTATAACGCCAGCACTGAAAAACAGTGACTTTATGCGGGTTTAAACCGCACAGCAGTTTATTATCCTGTAAAAAAACCGGCATTCAGCACGCTGCATCAATAATACCGCTTTCATATAGTGAGTCAGATCACACTCCGCTGCGACTTCGCAGGGCGCTTAGTGGTTGTAAAAATAGTTAAATATCTTTTAAATACAATGCATTATCTTCTCTATAGCACATTTTTGTATAAATAAGATTGCCATTTGACCTGTGTACCAATTCCCGATAAGTTGGAAATCCGCTGGAAGCTTTCTGGATGAGCGGCCTGCTCATCATATTTATGCAGTAATTGAGATTCCCTCTGAAGCAAGTCCTCAAACTTGTTTACCTGCGCGAAAGGATGAAAAGAGGGCGAATGCGAGGTCCGCGTATGAAACGCAAACCCCGTCGCCATGCTCTTTCTGTGCCTGTGCGCCACGGTTCAGTGGGAAGCCCGACGAGCCTGGGGAGGTTCACTGATATGTTGTACGATAAATCCCTTGAGAAGGATAACTGTGGTTTCGGCCTGATCGCCCACATAGAAGGCGAACCTAGCCACAAGGTAGTGCGTACTGCTATTCACGCACTGGCCCGTATGCAGCACCGTGGTGCCATCCTTGCCGATGGTAAAACCGGCGACGGTTGCGGCCTGCTGCTGCAAAAACCGGATCGTTTCTTCCGTATCGTGGCGGAAGAGCGCGGCTGGCGTTTAGCCAAAAACTACGCTGTCGGTATGCTGTTCCTGAATCAGGATCCTGAAAAAGCTGCCGCCTCACGCCGCATCGTTGAAGAAGAACTTCAGCGTGAAACCCTGTCTATTGTCGGCTGGCGCGATGTGCCAACCAACGAAGGGGTGCTCGGTGAAATCGCCCTCTCCTCGCTGCCTCGTATTGAACAGATTTTTGTTAATGCGCCTGCTGGCTGGCGTCCACGTGATATGGAACGCCGTCTGTTTATCGCCCGCCGCCGCATTGAAAAGCGTCTCCAGGACGACAAAGAGTTCTACGTCTGTAGCCTCTCGAACCTGGTGAACATCTATAAAGGTCTGTGTATGCCGGCTGACCTGCCGCGCTTCTACCTGGACCTGGCGGACCTGCGTCTGGAATCGGCCATTTGCCTGTTCCACCAGCGCTTCTCCACCAACACCGTTCCACGCTGGCCGCTGGCACAGCCGTTCCGCTATCTGGCGCACAACGGCGAGATCAACACCATCACCGGTAACCGCCAGTGGGCGCGCGCCCGTACCTATAAGTTCCAGACCCCGCTGATCCCGGACCTGCATGATGCTGCGCCGTTCGTTAACGAAACCGGTTCTGACTCCAGTTCCATGGATAACATGCTGGAGCTGCTGCTGGCAGGCGGCATGGATATCGTGCGTGCCATGCGTCTGCTCGTGCCACCGGCCTGGCAGAACAATCCGGATATGGATCCGGAGCTGCGTGCATTCTTTGACTTTAACTCCATGCACATGGAGCCATGGGATGGCCCGGCGGGCATCGTCATGTCCGACGGTCGTTTTGCCGCCTGTAACCTGGACCGTAACGGTCTGCGTCCGGCGCGCTACGTCATCACCAAAGACAAGCTCATCACCTGCGCCTCAGAAGTCGGTATCTGGGATTACCAGCCTGACGAAGTGGTTGAGAAAGGCCGTGTTGGGCCGGGCGAGCTGATGGTTATCGATACCCGCGGTGGGCGTATTCTGCACTCCGCTGAAACAGACAACGATCTGAAGAGCCGCCATCCCTATAAAGAGTGGATGGAGAAAAACGTGCGCCGTCTGGTGCCGTTCGAAGATCTGCCGGACGAAGAAGTGGGCAGCCGCGAGCTGGACGACGATACGCTGGCAAGCTTCCAGAAGCAGTTTAACTACAGTGCGGAAGAGCTGGATTCCGTCATCCGCGTGCTTGGTGAAAACGGCCAGGAGGCTGTCGGCTCCATGGGTGACGATACCCCGTTTGCCGTGCTCTCCAGTCAGCCACGTGTAATTTATGACTACTTCCGTCAACAGTTTGCACAGGTGACCAACCCGCCAATCGACCCGCTGCGTGAAGCCCACGTCATGTCATTGGCAACAAGCATTGGTCGCGAGATGAACGTCTTCTGCGAGGCAGAAGGCCAGGCTCACCGCCTGACCTTTAAATCGCCGATCCTGCTTTACTCCGATTTCAAACAGCTCACCACGCTGAAAGAGGATCACTACCGCGCTGACACGCTCGATATCACCTTCGACGTGACCGAAGCGACCCTCGAAGAGACGGTGAACGCGCTGTGTGACAAAGCGGAACAGATGGTGCGTAACGGCACCGTTCTACTGGTGCTGTCTGACCGTAACATTGCGAAGAACCGCCTGCCGGTGCCGGCGCCAATGGCGGTGGGGGCTATCCAGACGCGCCTGGTCGATAAGAGCCTGCGCTGCGACGCCAACATCATTGTTGAAACCGCAAGCGCACGCGATCCACACCACTTTGCCGTGCTGTTAGGCTTTGGTGCGACGGCGATCTATCCATACCTGGCCTACGAAACGCTGGCTCGTCTGGTGGACACCCGCGCGATCGACAAAGATTACCGTACCGTGATGCTGAACTACCGTAACGGCATCAACAAAGGCCTTTACAAGATCATGTCCAAAATGGGCATCTCGACCATCGCCTCTTACCGCTGCTCGAAGCTGTTTGAAGCGGTTGGCCTGCATAACGACGTGGCAAACCTCTGCTTCCAGGGCGTGGTCAGCCGCATCGGTGGAGCCGGTTTTGCCGACTTCCAGCAGGATCTGGTGAACCTGTCTAAGCGCGCCTGGCTGGCACGTAAGCCGCTGGAGCAAGGTGGTCTGCTGAAGTACGTTCACGGTGGCGAATATCACGCCTACAACCCGGACGTGGTGCGCACGCTGCAGCAGGCCGTCCAGAGCGGCGAGTACAGCGATTATCAGCAGTATGCTGAGTTGGTGAACAACCGCCCGGCGGCCACGCTGCGCGATCTGCTGGCGCTGAACCCAGGTGATGAAGCGGTCAGCATCGACGACGTAGAGCCTGCGTCTGAGCTGTTCAAACGCTTCGACACCGCTGCGATGTCCATCGGCGCATTAAGCCCGGAAGCCCACGAGGCGCTGGCCGAAGCGATGAACAGCATCGGCGGTAACTCTAACTCCGGTGAAGGCGGTGAAGATCCTGCCCGCTACGGCACCAATAAAGTGTCCCGTATCAAGCAGGTGGCATCCGGTCGCTTTGGCGTAACGCCAGCGTACCTGGTCAACGCCGACGTCATTCAGATTAAAGTCGCTCAGGGGGCAAAACCGGGCGAAGGCGGTCAGTTACCGGGTGATAAAGTCACCCCGTACATCGCCAAACTGCGTTACTCGGTACCGGGCGTGACGCTGATCTCCCCGCCGCCGCACCACGATATCTACTCTATCGAGGATCTGGCGCAGCTGATTTTCGACCTGAAACAGGTCAACCCGAAAGCGATGATCTCCGTGAAGCTGGTTTCCGAACCGGGCGTCGGCACCATCGCGACCGGTGTGGCGAAAGCCTATGCGGATCTCATCACCATCGCCGGCTACGACGGTGGCACCGGTGCAAGCCCGCTCTCTTCCGTGAAATACGCGGGTTGTCCGTGGGAGCTGGGCCTGGTGGAAACCCAACAGGCGCTGGTGGCAAACGGTCTGCGTCATAAGATCCGTCTGCAGGTGGACGGCGGCCTGAAAACCGGCCTCGACATCATCAAAGCGGCGATTCTGGGTGCGGAAAGCTTCGGCTTTGGTACCGGCCCGATGGTTGCGCTGGGCTGTAAATACCTGCGTATTTGCCACCTGAACAACTGTGCGACCGGCGTTGCAACCCAGGACGAGAAGCTGCGTAAGAACCACTATCACGGCCTGCCGTTCAAAGTGACAAACTACTTTGACTTCATCGCCCGTGAAACCCGCGAGCTGATGGCGCAACTGGGTGTAAAACGTCTGGTGGATCTGATTGGCCGTACCGACCTGCTGAAAGAGCTGGACGGTTTCACTGCCAAACAGCAGAAACTGGATCTGGGCAAGCTGCTGGAAACGGCCGAGCCGCATCCAGGTAAGGCGGTCTACTGCACCGAGAACAACCCGCCGTTCGACAATGGCGTGCTGAACGCGCAGCTGCTGCAGCAGGCGAAGCCATATGTGGATGAGAAGCAGAGTAAAACGTTCTGGTTTGATATCCGCAACACCGACCGCTCTGTGGGTGCGTCGCTCTCTGGTTACATCGCGCAAACGCACGGCGATCAGGGGCTGGCAGCGGATCCGATCACCGCGCACTTCAGCGGTACGGCGGGTCAGAGCTTCGGCGTGTGGAATGCCGGCGGCGTTGAGTTGTACCTGACTGGCGATGCTAACGACTACGTCGGTAAAGGCATGGCGGGTGGTCTGCTGGCGGTGCGTCCTCCGGTGGGCTCTGCCTTCCGCAGTCACGAAGCCAGCATCATCGGTAACACCTGTCTTTACGGCGCGACCGGTGGCCGTCTGTTTGCCGCGGGCCGTGCGGGTGAGCGTTTTGCGGTGCGTAACTCCGGTGCTATCACCGTGGTGGAAGGCATTGGCGATAACGGCTGTGAATACATGACGGGCGGGATTGTTTGCGTGCTGGGGAAAACCGGCGTGAACTTTGGCGCAGGCATGACGGGCGGTTTTGCATACGTCCTGGATGAAGATGGTGAGTTCCGCAAACGCGTGAACCCAGAGCTGGTGGAAGTGCTGGACGTTGATACGCTGGCGATCCACGAAGAACACCTGCGCGGTTTGATTACCGAACACGTGCAGCATACCGGTTCTTCGCGCGGCGAAGAGATCCTGGCGAACTGGCCAGCGTTCTCTGCGAAATTCGCGCTGGTTAAACCGAAGTCCAGCGATGTTAAAGCCCTGTTGGGTCACCGTAGTCGTAGCGCAGCAGAGCTGCGTGTGCAGGCGCAGTAAGGAATTCAGATGAGCCAGAACGTATACCAGTTTATCGACCTGCAGCGTGTTGATCCGCCAAAGAAACCGCTGAAGATCCGTAAAATTGAATTTGTAGAAATCTATGAGCCGTTTTCAGAAGGCCAGGCCAAAGCACAGGCAGACCGCTGCCTGTCCTGCGGTAACCCTTACTGTGAGTGGAAATGTCCGGTCCATAACTACATCCCTAACTGGCTGAAGCTGGCCAACGAAGGGCGTATTTTTGAAGCCGCCGAGCTTTCTCACCAGACCAACACCCTGCCAGAAGTGTGCGGCCGCGTGTGTCCGCAGGACCGTCTGTGTGAAGGCTCCTGTACGCTGAATGACGAGTTTGGCGCGGTGACCATCGGTAACATTGAGCGCTACATCAACGATAAAGCGTTTGAGATGGGCTGGCGTCCGGATATGACTGGCGTGAAGCAAACCGACAAGCGCGTGGCGATCATCGGCGCGGGTCCGGCGGGCCTGGCCTGTGCGGATGTCCTGACCCGTAACGGCGTGAAGGCGGTGGTCTTTGACCGTCATCCGGAGATCGGCGGCCTGCTGACCTTCGGTATCCCGGCCTTCAAGCTGGAGAAAGAGGTTATGACCCGTCGCCGTGAAATCTTCACCGGCATGGGCATTGAGTTCAAACTGAATGTAGAAGTGGGCCGCGACGTGCAGCTCGACGATCTGCTGAAGGATTACGACGCCGTGTTCCTGGGCGTGGGTACCTATCAGTCCATGCGTGGCGGGCTCGAGAACGAAGACGCGCCAGGCGTGTACGACGCGCTGCCGTTCCTGATTGCCAACACCAAACAGATCATGGGGTATGGCGAAACGGCTGACGAGCCTTACGTCAGCATGGAAGGCAAACGCGTGGTGGTGCTGGGCGGTGGTGACACCGCGATGGACTGCGTGCGTACCTCCATTCGTCAGAACGCGGCGCACGTAATCTGTGCTTACCGTCGTGACGAAGAGAACATGCCGGGCTCAAAACGCGAAGTGAAAAACGCGCGTGAAGAGGGCGTGGAGTTCCAGTTCAACATCCAGCCTCTGGGTATTGAAGTGAATGCCAACGGTAAAGTGAGCGGCGTGAAGATGGCGCGCACCGAGATGGGTGCCCCGGATGCCAAAGGCCGCCGTCGCGCGGAGATCGTGGCTGGTTCTGAGCACGTGATCCCGGCTGACGCGGTCGTCATGGCGTTCGGTTTCCGTCCTCACAGCATGGAGTGGCTGGCGAAGCACAGCGTTGAGCTGGATTCGCAGGGTCGTATTATCGCGCCAGAAGGCAGCGACAATGCGTTCCAGACCAGCAACCCGAAAATCTTCGCCGGTGGTGATATCGTTCGTGGTTCTGACCTGGTGGTGACGGCAATTGCCGAAGGCCGTAAGGCGGCAGACGGTATACTGAACTATCTGGAAGTGTAAAAAATGGCCCGGCGATTGCCGGGCCAACTTTTATTTTTTAAGCAGTTGCCAGGTTAAATCGGTCTCCAGCGCGGTTTGATCCGAAATATGGTTAAACGCGCTGTCATTGAGCACCGGGAAAATGGTGACGGTAAAGTTCATCTGCTGGCCGCTGGGTACCCTGCCGTTTTCAACCGCCACGACAGCCTCGTTATTGCGGATATAGAGCGATGACCCATTATCAGTATCCGGCGTAAAATTCACCTGATCCGTTGTTTTCCCTACGTTGTAGCTTTTACCATCCAGCGTCAGGTTGCTGACCTTTATCGCCACACCACCGTTCTGACCAAACTGAAAACGCCCCTTCTGACCAGAAGCCCCCTGTAACAGCGTCGCCATCTGCTGTTTTTCCGGGCAATAGACGCTGACATTTATGTCTTTTTCCGGCATTTTGTTCCAGCTCTGCTGGCTGGTGACAATGCTGTCACGCCGCATCTGGTGATAATCCACAACCGGCTGAGAGAGCGTTAGCTGACAATCGTCAGCATAAGAAAGGCACGGCAAAGCAAGCAGCAATAGCGCAGCCAGACGTTGAATGTTCATCGACATACTCCGTTAACTTCTTCGTAAAACGCGTCTTCGTCGTGCTTTTCAGGAAGCGTAAAATCAAGTTTGCACAGACGGTTATTGTCATCATCAACGGCATAAAGCGCGCTAATCTGATCGGCATCGTTCAGGAAGACATGTCCGTCATCAACCACCGTCACCACGTAGTTATTTTTATCATCCACCACCGACAGACCTTTCGTCAGCGGCTTCCCGTCGGCCTGCTTAATACGTAACATCACGCGGCGGCTGTTCAATACTTTAAAGCTCACTTCGCTTACCGAGCCATGTGCAGCAGCAATATATTTGGTCCCGTTCGCCAGGGTCATGCTCTGCGGTAGCTTGTTCGCATCCACTTCGATACGTGAGTTACGCCATTCAGTCAGGCCGGGAATGACAGCCTGGCCCCAGCGGTCGGTCCAGACGGTGCCCTGCGGCGTGGTGATCTCAACGCCCGCTTTCGGTTCGCTGAGTCTGGCGATGGCAAACGTGTCCTTGATGGAATACGGCGAGAAGGTCACACCGTCTTTGTGCATCGCAATGCCGCCAGACAGGGTCGCATTGTAGTTACGCTGATGATCGCCGCTGGTACCGCCCCCGACGCTAAGCTGGGTGTAGTGAAGATTAGTGTTGATGTTGCCGTTGAAGCTGTTTTCCTGTGATTCGTCATCACGATCGGCAGAAATATAGTAGTTGGTGTTCTCCCCCAGCGACCCGCTGTTCGCCAGACCATAGCTGGTGCTGTCGCCCTGCTTACGCATATACGAACTCAGGCTCTGCGAACCGCCTAACGGAATGCTGAGGTTGATATAGAGCAGATCGTCGTCCTGGTCGTCATCCGTGCTGCCCACTGCGCTTTGCCAGTTCACGTTGATTGAAGCGTATTTGAAGGTTTTCCCCCACGACAGAAGCAAGTAGCGGGAATCTTCGCCGTCTCCTGCGGCCTGGTTGTAGCTCAGGCCCGCACTAAATGCCCCGGCCAATTCTGTGGACCAACGTACGTTGGCCGAATAACTGTTGTCATAGCCCTGATAATCATCATCCATGGCATCTGCGAGTTCGCGATAATCACCGCTGTAATGCGCCACGCTGGCAGACAGGCCGACATTCTCAGTCAACGAGTAATCGCTCTGGAGTTCGTTTTTGATACCGTTATCACTGTCGCCAAATTGCGCGTTGCTGGCGGCCATACTGGTGGAGACGTTCCAGCCATCGGTAACCATAAATTCTGTGCGCGCCCCCGCGGCCTGATAATCTTCGGCCACAACGCCGGAGGCAAGCAGGTTCATCCAGGGGAAAATTCGCCAGCCATCGGATACGTTGAACACCAGCGGATCGCTGTAGTCACTGTCTATACCACGCACCTGGCCCGCCGAAACGGTCAGGCCGTTTGGTTTTGAAAGATTTCGGGCTTTTACGGATGCGGCGGGAACAATGTAGCGGTTGGTCGAACCGTCGGACTCCACAACGGTGACGTCAAGATCGACGTTGTTACGGACCATCGGGACGTCATCCAGCGTGAACGGGCCCGCCGGGACTAACGTGTTAAAAATGAGTCTTCCGTTTTGACGCACTTCAACGCGCGCCTGCGAGGTTCGGGCAATACCGGATACGCTCACCCCCGAACTGTCTTTCTGCAGACCGCTGGTCGGCATTAACTGCACACCGGTAATCGGGACGCCGCTTAACACATCTGACATGGCGTTAATTTCCCCCACCTGCATGGTCAGGCGTTGAGGAACAAACACATGCTCTGCGTAGGTATAAATACTCTCTGCGTTTCGGTTGCCGTTGTCATCCGTCAGGATATAGCGGCTGCGTAGCGACCAGTCCATCGCGTTGAAGCCCGCCTCCAGGCTTGCCTGTGAGTAACGGTTACTGCTGCTGTCACTTCCGCTGTATTCGTTTTTGGTGCTGAAGAGCGAGTAGTTAAGCATGCCTGCCGTGCCGCCATGCTGGAAATTTTTGACATCAGCGCTCAGGCTGTTAAGTGCTTCCGCTGGCAGATAAAGCTCGACCGCTTCCTGGTTTGGCAAGGGATTGATCACCGCCTGAGCGTAATCGCTACGCAGATCATGGCAGGTCTCATTCGCCTTTATGGGCACCGGCATGAGACCTGCAAATTCCAGGAAGTCGTTATCAACGCACATCGTTCCGTCTTCACTGAAGCGTACGGCCGCTGTTCCGCGATCGTTACCGTTCACTTTGACAGAAACGGAATGCGTCCCCGGTAAAAAGCGCGGCGCTTGTGCAAAATAGCGGTTTAGATCGGCCCCAAGACCACGTGATTTCAGGATATCAGTATCAAACGTCACCTCCCTCGCGTGGAGGGAGGGAGCATCAAGCAACATCAGAGGTATTGCGCTATAAATCACAGCGCGCACAAAAAGTGCAAGTTGGCTTTTTTTACGCACCGCCATAATCCTTTATTTTTTATTGAGATCCGAGATAAAGCTGGGCACTTCGACCCCATAGCGGCTGGCCGGGAAAAACTTCACTTTCGTGTTTCCACTGACGGATTTGCCCATAGAAACCGTCATGGTTTCACCGGGTAAAATGTAGGTTTTGACAAGCGATCCGCTGATGCCTGAAGGCTGCAGAACCACGTTCTGTGCCAGACGCACAACATATTTGCTTGGGTTTTTTACCGTGACGGACGTGCCTGACGCGGTCCATTCGAGGAATCTCCACGCATCGGTTACCACGGCCAGCTTCGCAGGGCGAATCAGTACGGGCAGGTCCTGACGAATATTGATGCCAATTTTCACTTTATTGTCATCGCTCTTCGGCGGGATCCCTTCAAAGGTCACACGCTTGTAGTGCTCAACGTCCAGCGGTTTGCTGGTTTGCAGGATGAAGCGCAATTGCTGAGTCTGACCGGGCTCGAGACGTACCACGGGCTGAGTGGTGACAAGTTTCAGGCCTTTATCATCCGGCAGATCCACCACGTCGGTGTACAGTAGCGACGGATGGCTATCGGTATTTTTGACGTTGATGGTGCCACTGTGGGTCGCTTCATCAATCACCAGCAGACTGGTTTCTGGCACCATACCGGCTGCATGTACGCCAAACTGTGCAGAGAATAAAGCTGCGGCAGCGAGTGTTTTAAATAAAACCTTTTTAGAGCATGTCATATGTATATTCCTTGAAAGCACTACTTAACATTCCGTGTTGATGGCGCTTATTTTTGAGAGAAAGCGTATTCCCTCTGCATTAAATTTAACTCACTTTAAATTTGAAAGAATTACAGATACTTTAGGCTGATCGTCAACTGACCATCCAGCCGGGTATCATCGGTAATGGCAAGCGTTGTGGTATTCTGAATAGCCAGAGACGTTACCAGCGGAAATGTTGCAGTCTGGAAAGCAAGCGGGTCAATACTTCCCGCTAATGCGACGGTAATATTACGATTATTTTCACCCTGACTTGAACCATCAGTACTCTTAGCCCAGGTCGTTGAGCCATTCTGCTGATATATTGGATCGACAGATTTTCCGTCTGCAGTAACGCTATTCACCTTCATAAACATGGCATAAGAGCCAATATTTACCGTGCCTGCTTTGCCAGCGCCATAGGTCTGGTTAGTCGCACTCTGTGCCCCACCCGTAAATGTACCGGCAGAAACGGTTAATCCTGCGTTAGAGTCGGCGCGATCGTCTATCATATTCCAGGCCACTTTTGTTGCTGCCGTGCAGGTGATGGTGAGATCGATATTCCGTTGCCCTAACTGGTTCACCGCCGTAGAGGACAATTCACCTAAGCGGATATTTCCATAGTCCACCACGCCGCCATTGCTAAATTCAGGAGTACAGGCCGAGGCTGTCAGCGTCCCTTTAATTTTCAATATCGCGGTTTCAGCGGCAAACGTAGAGTTTACGCAAAGGAATAATGCTGTAGCCAATAGAATTTTTTTCACGAGTTAATCCATAACTTATGATTTAAAGAAAATAAAATTCGACTGAGTTCATCCTTGATAGTCGCTATTACCTCCGTTTGCAAAATGCATGGTGCGATAATATAGAAATCATAAATACATGCAACTTAGGTTTATTAACTTTTCTTTTTAGATTTACTCAAACAATAGGCAGGATTTATAAAACAGAGGTTTCCAGTTCTTTTTAGACCATTTATATTCAGAATAATTATTGATTGCGATGATTTATTTTTTCCGGCTTTGTATTCCAAAATTTCTGTCATATAGAATAAAGCATTGCACTGTCTTAATTTTGTACAAATCTATACATAGAAAAAATATTCGTTCAACAGGCGCTTAATCTTTACATCGGCAAAAAAAATCCAGCCGACTGAGGAGGGCTGGATTTTATAATGGATGACGCTTATTTTACCACTCTGAGAGCCGGACGCCCGCCGCGTGGTGGCGGATCGTCATCAGGATCGTTTTCATCCTGGCGGTCAGGTTTGTCGCCGTCAATAACCGACATCACCGTGTCGCTGTCTCGCTCCCCGGTTGCATCGTCTTCATTCAGGCTGGCAACGTCTTCATCGTAAGCCGCTTCCGGCTCGAACATCGTACCCGCGCCGTTTTCCCGCGCGTAGATAGCCAGCACCGCGGCCAGCGGCACGGAAACCTGACGTGGTACGCCGCCGAAACGCGCGTTAAAACGCACTTCGTCGTTCGCCAGTTCAAGATTACCCACCGCACGGGGGGCAATGTTCAAAACGATCTGTCCGTCACGCGCGTATTCCATCGGAACCAGCACGCCCGGCAACGTCACATCCACAACCAGGTGCGGCGTGAGCTGGTTATCCAGCAGCCATTCATAGAAGGCGCGCAGCAGATACGGACGGCGTGGTGAAAGTTGTGACATTTCCACAGTCATTAGCCTCGGCCGAGACGCATTTCACGTTCCGGTTCAGTTAAGGATGCCAGGAAGGAGTCGCGTTCAAAGACGCGGGTCATATAGCCTTTCAGCTCTTTTGCGCCCGGGCCGCTGAATTCAACGCCAAGTGTCGGCAGGCGCCACAGCAGCGGCGCCAGGTAGCAGTCCACCAGGCTGAACTCATCGCTCAGGAAAAACGGTTTCTGGCCGAACACAGGGGCAATCGCCAGCAGCTCTTCACGCAGTTGTTTACGTGCAGCGTCTGCTTCTGAAGCAGAGCCGTTTTCGATCACGTTCATCAGCGTGTACCAGTCTTTCTCGATACGCTGCATGTACAGGCGGCTTTCGCCACGCGCAACAGGGTAAACAGGCATCAGCGGTGGATGCGGGAAACGCTCATCCAGGTATTCCATAATGATACGGGATTCCCACAGGGTCAGCTCGCGATCCACCAGCGTTGGTACACTTTGGCTCGGGTTGAGATCGATCAGATCCTGAGGTGGGTTATCCTTTTCCACATGCTCGATCTCAAAACTGACACCCTTCTCGGCCAGCACGATACGAACCTGATGGCTATAAATGTCAGTAGGACCAGAAAACAGCGTCATTACCGAACGTTTGTTGGCAGCGACAGCCATGAAAACCTCCAGGTATATTCAGAATTTTTACTGCTACCGGCCCGGTGGGGCCAGCCAGATGATGTAGCGCCCATCCCAGAGAAGACACATTGTTCAAGAATCGAACAAAAATCGAGTATTCACCGATATTTGGGCAGAAAATTGGATGATAGTTTACCAGATTTTGATGGCTTTGTGGTGAGGGGATTCTGGAAATGCGGAAAAAGAGGAGATATATGCATTGATAATGTGGATAACCTGAGCATTACCCATAAAAAAACCCGCCGAAGCGGGTTTTTCGCCAATCGTTCTGCGTGAGCAGAAAATGATTAACGTTTGGAGAACTGTGGACGACGACGTGCTTTACGCAGACCCACTTTCTTACGTTCAACCTGACGAGCGTCACGAGTAACGAAGCCAGCTTTACGCAGTTCAGAACGCAGGGATTCGTCGTACTCCATCAGAGCGCGGGTGATACCGTGACGGATCGCACCTGCCTGACCGGAGATACCACCACCTTTAACGGTGATGTACAGATCCAGTTTTTCTACCATATCAACCAGTTCCAGCGGCTGGCGAACTACCATGCGGGCAGTTTCGCGACCGAAGTACTGTTCCAGAGAACGCTGGTTGATTACGATTTTACCGTTGCCCGGTTTGATGAACACGCGAGCTGCGGAACTTTTGCGGCGACCAGTGCCGTAGTATTGATTTTCAGCCATTGCCTATAATCCCGATTAGATGTCAAGAACTTGCGGTTGCTGTGCCGCGTGGTTGTGCTCGTTACCTGCGTAAACTTTCAGTTTACGGAACATAGCACGACCCAGCGGGCCTTTTGGCAGCATGCCTTTAACCGCGATTTCAATCACACGCTCAGGACGGCGAGCAATCATCTCTTCAAAGGTCGCTTCTTTGATACCACCGATGTGGCCAGTGTGGTGGTAGTACATTTTGTCTTCGCGCTTGTTGCCGGTTACAGCAACTTTTTCTGCGTTCAGAACGATGATGTAGTCACCAGTATCAACGTGCGGAGTGTATTCCGCTTTGTGCTTACCGCGCAGGCGACGAGCCAGTTCAGTAGCCAGACGGCCCAGAGTTTTACCGGTCGCGTCAACAACATACCAGTCGCGTTGTACGGTTTCTGGTTTAGCTGTAAAAGTTTTCATTAAAAGCTTACCCAAATAATAAGTTACACGTTGGTGAACACCCAAACGTTTAGTCAGTTGAGGTTCACACGACAAAGTCCGGCAAACCTACCCCTTCGAATAGCTCATGCCGACACATAGAAAGTTTCGGGAAAAAAACCTTCTCGTAACGTGGGGTCGCAAGATTATAGAGAAGTTGAGGTCAAAGATCGACCCTTAAATGTGATTTGGAATGGGTTTTTCGGGGGGCGAGTTTTTGCGGTCCGGTGCCCTCACCCCCAGCCCCTCTCCCACGGGGAGAGGGTAGCATTTAAGGCATATGCTCCAGCTTCAGATACTCCTCGCTCTGCATCTCCTGCAGGCGCGACAGGCAGCGCTGGAACTCAAACTTCAAACGTTCCCCCTGATATACCTCATATAAAGGCACCTCGGCGCTCACCACCAGCTTGACGTGGCGTTCGTAAAACTCGTCCACCAGCGCAATGAAGCGTCGCGCCTCGCTTTCCATCAGCCGTGTCATGACGGGTACATCCAGCAGCATCACCGTGTGGAACAGGCGCGAAAGGGCGATGTAGTCGTGCTGACTGCGGGCGTCCACGCACAGCGTCGCAAAAGAGACCGCCAGCGTTTGGTTTTCAACACCGAGCGTAGGCAACGGACGATGGTTAATCTCCAGCGTCGGGGCGTTTTCGCGCTTTGCCCCCGCCAGCGCCAGCCACAGTTTATCCATCTGGCGGGTGGTCTCGGCATTCAGCGGTGAGAGCCACAGGTGCGCCTGAGTCAGCGTGCGCAAACGGTAATCCACGCCTGCATCAACATTCATAATGTCACAATGCTCTTTGATGGCATCAATGGCAGGCAGAAAACGCGCCCGCTGGAGGCCGTTACGATACAGCTCATCCGGCGGAATATTCGAGGTGGCGACCAGCGTGATGCCGCGGGCAAACAGCGCTTTCATCAGGCCGCCCAACAGCATGGCATCGGTGATATCCGAAACAAAAAACTCATCGAAACAGAGGACGTCCGTTTCGGCCTTAAACCTGTCAGCCACAATCTCCAGCGGATCGCTTTTGCCCTGCAGCGCCGTTAACTCTTCATGCACCCGCAGCATAAAGCGGTGGAAGTGCAGGCGTTGTTTACGCTCACCCGGCAGGCTCTGATAAAACAGATCCATCAACCAGGTTTTCCCGCGACCGACACCGCCCCACATATATAAACCGCGTGCCGGAGCGTTAGCCTGTGGCTCTTTTTTTCCGAGCAGTCGGCTCAATGCCGCCTTCAGCCCACCGCTCTGCCCTGCTTCCGCAGGTTTTGCCGTAAGCTCATGGAAAAGGGTATCCAGACGGTTAACCGCTTCACGTTGAACGTCATCCGGCTGATGTGAGCCCTCGTCCAGGGCCAGTTGATATCGCGATGCGGGGGACAGGTTTTGCATAATCTTGTTGTTATTCCTTCAATTAAACCTCATCAGCAGGCGTGACTGATGAAAAAAAGGCCGTTCTACACTACGCGATGATACGTCAGGATTCCACTTCTGCAGAAATAGCGGTTATAGTGGCAATATCAGGCACAGGCAGGAGCCGAGCCAACACCCTACGGAACAACAAGACAACGGGAGAAGTTCATGACCTGGGAATATGCGCTAATCGGTTTAGTCGTCGGCATCGTGATTGGTGCTGTGGCCATGCGTTTCGGTAATCGCAAATTGCGTCAGCAGCAGTCACTGCAATACGAACTGGAAAAGAACAAAGCCGAGCTGGAAGAGTACCGCGAAGAGCTGGTCAGCCACTTTGCCCGTAGCGCTGAGCTGCTGGACAATATGGCGACCGACTACCGCCAGCTGTATCAGCACATGGCAAAAAGCTCCAGCAGCCTGCTGCCGGAAATGACCGCGGAAACCAACCCGTTCCGCAACCGTCTGGCAGACTCTGAGGCCGGTAACGATCAGGCCCCTGTTCAGATGCCTCGCGACTATTCTGATGGCGCGTCCGGCCTGCTGCGCGGCGGTGTTAAGCGCGATTAATCACACAACCTGAAATTATTTTACGGGCGCAGCGATTGCGCCCGTCCTTTCTTCCTGACCCCAGCTATTATTTAGGTAAACACCTCATTGTTCAGCGGTTTAAAATTCAATAACATCAACGTGTTTTTGGGCCCGTTTTTTCCTTTACTCCAGGTTACGAGAGTCAGCATCGATGAAGAAAAAGAACCAGCTGTTGAGCGCGTTAGCGTTAAGTGTCGGGTTATCTCTCTCGGCGTCCTTCCCTGCCTTTGCCGCCCTTCCCTCGCAGGTGCCGGGCCAGACGGCGATTCCGAGCCTCGCACCCATGCTGGAAAAAGTGTTGCCTGCGGTAGTCAGCGTGCAGGTAGAAGGCACTGCCGTGCAAAGCCAGCGCGTACCTGAAGAACTGAAAAAATATTTTGGCGATGAGTCACCCGACCAGCAGGCTCAGCCTTTTGAAGGGCTGGGCTCAGGCGTCATCATTGATGCGGCCAAAGGCTATATTCTGACCAACAACCACGTTATCAGCCAGGCCGATAAAATCAGCGTGCAGCTGAATGATGGTCGGGAATTTGATGCCAAACTGATCGGCGGCGATGACCAGAGCGACATCGCGCTGTTGCAGGTGCAAAACCCAAGTAATCTGACCCAGATTGCCATCGCGGACTCCGACAAACTGCGCGTCGGCGACTTTGCTGTTGCCGTGGGCAACCCCTTTGGTTTAGGACAAACGGCGACCTCCGGGATCATTTCCGCGCTGGGGCGCAGCGGCCTGAATCTTGAAGGCCTGGAAAACTTTATCCAGACCGATGCCTCCATTAACCGCGGGAACTCCGGCGGGGCGCTGCTGAACCTTAACGGCGAGCTGATTGGTATTAACACAGCAATCCTCGCGCCAGGTGGCGGCAGCATCGGGATCGGGTTTGCCATTCCCAGCAATATGGCCAAAACGCTGGCACAGCAGCTTATCCAGTTTGGTGAAGTCAAACGCGGCCTGCTGGGAATCAAAGGGATGGAGATGAGCGCCGATATCGCAAAAGCGTTCAACATCAACGTGCAGCGCGGTGCGTTCGTCAGTGAAGTGCTGCCCAATTCCGGCTCGGCAAAAGCGGGCATTAAATCAGGTGATGTGATCGTCAGCCTGAATGATAAGCCGCTGAGCAGCTTTGCAGAACTGCGCTCACGTATCGCCACCACCGAACCGGGCGCCAAAGTGAAGCTGGGCCTGATTCGTGACGGCAAACCGCTGAATGTGGAAGTGACGCTGGACAAGAGCACCTCTTCCTCCGCCAGTGCGGAGCTTATCGCCCCGGCACTGCAGGGAGCGACCCTCAGCGACGGGCAGCTTAAAGACGGCACCAAAGGCATAAGCATCGATACCGTAGAGAAGAGCAGCCCTGCCGCACAGGCGGGATTGCATCAGGATGATGTGATCATCGGCGTGAATCGCACCCGCGTGCAGTCTATCGCTGAGCTGCGCAAGGTGCTGGAAAGTAAACCAACGGTCATTGCCCTGCAAATTATGCGCGGCAACGAATCTATCTATATTCTGTTGCGCTAAGCATTTGCTATCCCGGGTATCACCGCCGCGTGTGATGTCCGGGATAACTCATGTTATGCTGCAAACCGTTCCTTTTTTAACGACACGCGCATCATGCTTTTAAAGCTCTTTCGTTCCATTGCCATCGGTTTGATTGTTGCGGGCCTGCTGTTAGCGGCCATGCCGTCTTTACGCCAGTTCAACAAGCTGTCGGCTCCCCAGTTTGACAGCGCGGATGAAACGCCTGCCACCTATAATCAGGCCGTTCGCCGTGCCGCACCCGCAGTGGTGAACGTCTACAACCGTGGTCTTAACAGTTCAGCCCATAACCAGCTGGAGATCCGTACCCTCGGCTCCGGCGTGATTATGGACGATCGCGGATACATCATTACCAACAAGCACGTGATCAACGATGCTGACCAGATCATCGTCGCACTTCAGGATGGCCGCGTGTTTGAGGCCTTACTTGTCGGCTCTGACAGCCTGACCGATCTGGCCGTGCTGAAAATCAACGCCACCGGCGGGCTGCCGGTGATTCCGATCAACCGTAAACGCACTCCGCACATTGGCGATGTGGTTCTGGCTATCGGTAACCCATATAACCTGGGGCAGACCATCACTCAGGGGATCATCAGCGCCACGGGTCGCATCGGTCTGAACCCATCGGGACGGCAGAACTTCCTGCAAACCGATGCCTCCATCAACCACGGGAACTCCGGCGGCGCGCTGGTCAACTCGCTGGGCGAGCTTATGGGTATCAACACCCTCTCCTTCGATAAAAGCAACGATGGCGAGACGCCGGAAGGGATCGGCTTTGCCATTCCGTTCCAGCTGGCAACCAAAATTATGGACAAGCTGATCCGGGACGGTCGCGTGATCCGCGGTTACATCGGGATTGGTGGTCGCGAAATTGCTCCTATGCATACGCAGGGTGGCGGGATCGATCAGATTCAGGGGATTGTGGTTAACGAAGTGGCGCCTGGTGGACCGGCTGCCAATGCGGGCATTCAGGTTAATGATGTCATTCTGTCGGTCAACGGCACACCGGCGGTCTCTGCGCTTGAGACGATGGACCAGGTGGCAGAAATTCGCCCGGGTTCCATCATCCCGGTTGAAGTCATGCGCAACGATAAGAAACTGACGCTGCATGTGACCATTCAGGAATACCCGGCCACCAACTGACGGGCATAAAAAAACGGAGCGTAGCGCTCCGTTTTTTTTACCGGGACAAGATCACTTGTTAACGAACTCTTCGCCCAGCGTGATATCTTTCTTCAGCGTGTCCAGCATGCCTTCCATCGCGTTTTGTTCAAACGCGCTCAGCGTGCCAATTGGCTTACGCTCTTCGATACCATTTTTACCGAGCAGCAGCGGCTGGGAGAAGAAGCGCGCGTGTTCGCCATCGCCTTCAACATAAGCGCATTCAACCACGCCCTTCTCGCCCTGCAGCGCGCGAACCAGTGACAGACCGAAACGTGCAGCCGCCTGGCCCATAGACAGCGTTGCAGAACCGCCACCCGCCTTCGCTTCCACCACTTCGGTGCCTGCGTTCTGGATACGTTTGGTCAGGTCAGCCACTTCCTGCTCGGTGAAGCTCACGCCAGGGATCTGCGAGAGCAGAGGCAGAATTGTCACACCAGAGTGACCACCGATGACCGGCACTTCAACTTCCGTGGGCTGCTTGCCTTTCAGCTCAGCCACGAAGGTGTTAGAACGGATGATATCCAGCGTGGTCACGCCGAACAGTTTGTTCTTGTCGTAAACGCCTGCTTTCTTCAGCACTTCTGCCGCAATAGCGACCGTGGTGTTCACCGGGTTAGTGATGATACCGATGCACGCTTTCGGACACACTTCAGCGATCTGCTGCACCAGGTTTTTCACGATGCCTGCGTTGACGTTGAACAGGTCGGAACGATCCATACCTGGCTTACGCGCCACACCAGCGGAGATCAGCACAACGTCAGCACCCTGCAGCGCAGGACGCGCGTCTTCGCCGGAGAAGCCTTTGATGTTAACAGCGGTCGGGATGTGGCTCAGGTCAACCGCCACACCTGGGGTTACCGGAGCAATGTCGTACAGGGAGAGTTCTGAGCCTGAAGGCAGTTGGGTTTTCAGTAGTAGGGCAAGCGCCTGGCCGATACCACCAGCAGCGCCGAGGACTGCGACTTTCATCCTAAACTCCTTATTATGGTTAACTTAAGTATCTGTAAATCCGTTGCGGCGACCTTAATTCAGCAGGTAATTAATTACAATTTTCGTAGCTAAAGAATTTGAGGTCACGCGACTTTCTCTCTTCCCAGAAGACTCTCTGACAACAGACGGCAACGAATTAAGAGGTGGTTACAATACACCCTGCCACGCCACCAAAACAACATCATTTTGATAACATTTAATTTACTTTTAAGCTTATTTGCGTGGCGTGACCCAGGCATGTTTTCCGATAACGAAATCTGATAATATCACTCCCTTTCATAACATTATTTCAGGCTACTGCCTGGTAGATAATTTGCATAAAAATTCATCCACATGCATAATAATGTTGTTTCTATCGTCATATTCCGGGTGACTTATGCGAAGCTCGTCTAAGCAAGAAGAATTAGTAAAGGCGTTTAAAGCGCTACTCAAAGAAGAGAAATTCAGTTCTCAGGGAGAAATTGTTCAGGCGCTGCAGGAACAAGGCTTCGACAATATCAACCAGTCGAAAGTCTCCCGTATGTTGACCAAATTTGGCGCGGTGCGTACCCGTAACGCCAAAATGGAGATGGTCTATTGCCTGCCAGCTGAACTTGGCGTGCCGACAACCTCCAGCCCGCTGAAGAACCTGGTTCTGGATATCGACCACAACGATGCCGTTGTGGTGATCCACACAAGCCCTGGCGCCGCACAGCTGATTGCCCGCATGCTGGACTCTCTGGGTAAAACGGAAGGGATTCTCGGTACCATCGCCGGTGATGACACCATCTTTACCACGCCAGCCAACGGCTTTTCGGTGAAAGATCTCCACGAGGCGATCCTGGTTCTGTTCGAACAGGAGCTGTAATCCTCTCTCCCCGTAGCGTCGCTACGGGGTTCATTCTGCCCCCGCTGCGTTTTCCCCTGTTTTCTCCTGTCCTCAATTTAACAAATAGTGCTTTTTACCACTCATTAACATTCAGCCAGTGAATGATAAATCAAAGAATCGCACAAAATATCAAAATCATTTATCCATATGATTTACTTAGATATAACACGCCAATGTGAACAGAAAACAACCAACATTATGCCATTAGGTTATAAAAATTACGCTGTTTAACACGTAATTACCCATGAAACAATTAGTCTGGTATTAATTTTTACCGTTATTAGTGTATACTTGATTTTGTGATGAGGGTCACGAAACAAAGACCCCACTAAAAAATTCGACGAGGTAAAAATCATGAAAATCAAAACAACTGTAGCGGCGCTGAGCGTCCTGTCTGTCCTGTCATTCGGTGCTTTCGCAGCAGACTCCATTAATGCCGATCAGGCGCAATCCCGTGAGGCTATCGGTACGGTTTCTGTCGGCGCAATCGGCACGTCTCCAATGGACATGCATGAGATGCTGAACAAAAAAGCGGAAGAACAAGGTGCATCATCCTATCGCATCATTGAAGCGCGTTCCGGTGACCACTGGCACGCTACCGCTGAGCTGTATAAATAAGTTTTAGTAATAACAGAAGACGACTATCTCCACTCAACGGCACCAGGCATAAAAATAGCAGTTCAACCCTTCTCGCCGTTGAGCAAAAACCTCTTCAGGAGCAAAGACTATGAAAACCAAATTAATCATCGCAACCCTCGGTCTGGCATCGGTTCTCTCTTTCGGCGCAAGCGCAGCCGTCCAGCAGGTGAATACCGAGCAGGCGCAAAATCTGCAGTCTATGGGTAGTGTTTCCGTAACGTCCGTCACCGGCTCTCCGATGGATATCCGTCAGGAGCTGGCCGCAAAAGCTGAAAAAGCAGGCGCCAGCAGCTACCGCGTCACCGAACTGAATCAGGGTGACCACTGGCACGCTACGGCAGAACTGTATAAATAAACCCTCGTCGTATCTCATCATACGACTTGCCCCTGGCCTCGCTGGTCAGGGGCTTTTTTTCGCGTAATCAATGGCGCGCGTTGAAACGCAACTGCCCTTCCAGCTCTTCTTCTGCTTCATCAAACAATAAAATCAGCGCCCCAAATCGTCTGCGCAGCTTATCGGGCAGATGAATAAACTCTATTTCCAGCGGTAACGGCAGCTGACTGCCGGTCACCACATCCCACAGCATATCCAGATTCGTGACGCTTTCCCGTTCCAGATCAAACGCCCGGATAAATTCACGATAGAAGTCTTCCTGACTGTCGATCTCGTCAAAATCAAAGGTATAGGTTTTCATTGCCAGCCACCCAGTCCAGGCGAGCGGCAGATGCCGCCCTGTCTATTATAATCCCCCGATATGCAGGGTTTTGACTTCCAGATACTCTTCCAGCCCCAGCACGGACCCTTCTCGACCCAGGCCAGACTCTTTTACCCCACCAAAAGGTCCAAGCTCCGTGGAAACGGCGCACTCATTAATCCCAATCATCCCGCTTTCGATTGCCTGCGAGACGCGGAAAACGCGCGACAGATTCTGAGTATAAAAGTAAGCCGCCAGACCATAAGGCGTGTTGTTGGCGCGCTGGATGACTTCATCTTCAGAAGTGAAACGGAAGCAGGCGGCAACGGGACCAAACGTCTCTTCCTCCGCCAGTTTCATGCCTTCATGACAGTCGCCCAGCACGGTAGGCATCCAGAAATTGCCACCAAGCGGATGTGGTTTACCGCCCGCCAGGACCGTCGCCCCACGGGCCACAGCGTCTTCCACATGCTCGCGCACTTTGTTCACCGCGGAGGGTTCAATCAGCGGGCCTACGACCACACCGTCTTCCAGACCATTTCCCACCTTCAGCGCGTACACCGCATCGGCCAGTTTGTTCACAAACTTGTCGTAGACGGTTTCCTGAATATAGAAGCGGTTAACGCTGACGCAGACCTGTCCGGCATTACGGAATTTGTTGGCGATTGCCCCTTTGACGGCAGCATCGATGTCCGCATCTTCAAACACGATATACGGGGCATTCCCCCCCAGTTCCATCGAAACTTTTTTCATGGTGTCCGCGGCGTTACGCACCAGCGTTTTGCCGACGGAAGTGGAGCCGGTAAACGAGATTTTCCGCACCTCGTGACTCGCCATAATCGCGTCGCTGATCTCATGCGTATTACCGGCCACGGCGTTGAGGACGCCATCCGGCACACCGGCCTGTTTCGCCAGCGTGAGCAGCGCAAACGCGCTGAGCGGGGTGTTGTTTGCCGGTTTGATGACCCCGGTACACCCCGCGGCCAGCGCCGGGCCGAGCTTACGGGTGAGCATCGCCATCGGGAAGTTCCACGGCGTAATTGCCGCCACCACCCCCACAGGCTCACGGGTAGCCAGAATGCGGGAGCCCGGTTTGATCGGCGGAATAATTTCACCGTTAGCGCGCTTGGCCTCTTCGGCAAACCACTGAATAAAACTGGCGGCGTACTCCACCTCGCCTTCAGCTTCTTTCAGGGGTTTGCCCTGTTCGGTGGTCATTAACCGACCAAGCCAGCTTTTATTCTCAATAATCAGTTCATACCAGCGATAGAGAATGGTCGAGCGCTCTTTCGCGGTTTTGGCCCGCCAGGCCGGGAAGGCTTTCGCGGCGGCGGCAATCGCCTCTTCGGTTTCTGCTTTACCGGCTTTCGCCACTTTGGCGATAACATCACCGGTGGCCGGGTTCAACACATCAAACGTCGTGTCCAGCGGTTTCCATATGCCGTTAACCAGATAGCCGGTCTGAAAAAGAATGTGGTCCTGAAGCGCCTGGGTAGTCATGTGTCCTCCCTTTCTGAATGTAAGAGCCTGCAGAAATAAGTATAGCCACAAAAAAACCGATGCTTTTAGCGTCGGTTTTTTACTTCAGTCAGTTATCCGTCAGGACATTCTGGTAGCGGTGCAGCATAAACACCAGCCGCGCTACCGGCTCTGTCACCTGAGGAGGTGCTTCCCAGACCCTGAGCTTCTCCTGGTAGACATCCAACTCTTCCAGCAACTGCTTAAAGTAACGGCGTCGTTTGTCATCACTGGAGGCGGAAAGCACATGGTCCGCGGTACGGCGCAACTGGCGGTGGAATGCCGACAGATCGTCGTTGATGGGCACCGGTGCGTTACGCAGACGCTGATGCGCAATGATCATGGTTAACGCCAGACGAAAGCGGGCAATGTCGCCAGGGAACTTATTCAACAGTAAAAACAGCTGCTGATAGAGCGCAGGCAGATGGTTCTCTTTACGGCGCGCAGTGTTGGTGGTCATGGAGGAGACCGCCGCCGAAACGAACTGGTTCAACAGCACGCGACCTGTTCGCGCCTGCGAATTGTCGCGCACCAGCAGAATCACCATCATCGCCAGGAAACAGCCCACCAGCTGACCCAGGGCGCTGTCGAGGAACTGGCTGAAATGGAACGTCATGGGGTTATCCAGCACAAGAATGTTAATAGTACTGGCGAGGGCACCGAGCGATCCCAGACGGCGCTTCTGCACTTCTATCCCGATAAAGAATGCCATCACCGCGAGACTGATACAGAGCAGCAACATGCTCTGCTGCGTGGACGGGAGGATCACCAGGAAATAGAGCGCGCCAAGCGGTAACGCGGCAATCGTGCCGTACAGGAAATCGATAGCGACCATACGCGGGTTGGGCAGACGCATTGCCAGCGCCGTGACGACAGCAATCATGACCATCGCGCCGCTGCCGGAGGTCCAGCCAGTCCACAACCAGAACAGCGTGCCGAGCATACAGGCAAGCGTGGTACGCCAGAAGTTGACCATCGCGTGGTGGCGCTCAGCCGATTCCGCCTTGATCACCACTTCACCCTGCAGGACTTCCTCTTCCGCCGCGCTGATTTTCGTATTGCCGATCACGCCCCGTTTCAGCAGCAGGTAGCGCGTCGCGGCGCCAACCCACGTATAAATGGTCACCGGTGTGTCGCGCTCTCCGGTCCAGGCAATGACCCGCCGCATGCGTTTGAGCTGCTTATGTACGTCCTGCACCGTTTCCACCGGCTCGGCAAACAGTTCGCGGAAGGTATCGGTAACCGATTCCGGGCGGGTGTTCTGAATAAGGTAGGTTTCGCACGCCTGGGTAATCAGCGTTAAGGAGACGGTATTGATCGCTTTAAGACGACGGTTGGCACGCGCCCAGCGCGAGGACTCCATGTTAAGGTTACTGCGCATCCCTTCCAGCGCCTGCGTGCGGCGAACCAGTCCACTCCAGGCTTTGTCCACCTCTTCGCTGTCACCGTGCTTGATGCAGAGCTGCATCAGCTGATACTGGGAGACGATCAGCGCATCCAGTTCGCGATCCACCTCCTGTTTGATGGATCGAGGGGAGAAAAGCAGGTCAGCAACGATTGCGCAGACGATACCAATCACGATCTCACTGCAGCGTTCCACGGCAAACTGCGGCGCGAGCAGCGGTTCGGTTTGAATGGTGATGACAATAATCAGTGCGGTATAACCCGCCAGCCCCCAGGCGTAAGAGTTTTCGACCTTCACCAGAGAGGAGAGCCAGGTGCAGAAGCCCGCCCAGATACAGCACACCAATACCATCAACAGTGGCGTGCGGATCATCAAAATGATAATGGTGAGCGCGGCGATACAGCCGATAAACGTCCCGATGATACGCAGCATCCCGCGATAGCGGATCGCCCCGGAGTAAGGCTCCCCACCTGCCGCGAATGCCGGGCCAGCCGCGACAATCGCCGCCGTTAACACCGCCCAGCGGGGGGTTTCCAGCTGGAAGTGAAAGCCGACAAACAGCGCCAGCACAATGGCACTCGCCAGCTTCACGGCGAAGCGAATGTGCTGGCTGGCGATAGTAAAGATCCCCATAGCGATTAACCAAACTCGCGCAGACGATGGGCGATTTTACGGAAAATAGAGTCCTGGCTGGCGTCCCGGTCTTTCTCACCGGTGATCACCACCGTCGCGGTTGTGCCCGCAGGCCACAGGTTGCCCTGCTGTTCGTCCAGATGAATACGTACCGGCACACGCTGGGCCAGGCGCACCCATTCCAGGTTGGAATCAACCGTCGCCATCCCTTTCGCATCATTGGAGCTGCTGGAGTTGGTGACGCCAGCCGCAACGCTATCTACGGTACCTTTAAAGACGCGGTTGCTGCCAAGCGGCGTGATCTCTGCGCGGTAGCCCGGACGAACGCCTTCCAGTTTGGTCTCTTCCATATAGGCAAGCACATAGAATGAGTTTTGTTTCACCAGCGCCACGGCGGTTGAACCGCGGGTGATAAACTCACCGGCATAGACATTCAGGTTGGTGACCCAGCCATCGGCAGGTGCGCGGATCACGGTACGCTCCAGATCGAGCTTCGCCAGGTCGCGCGTCGCCTGCGCCTTTGCCAGCTGATGCAGCACGGTTTGCAGCACGTTGTTAGACTGATCGATCTCTTCCCGGGACATCGCCTGAACCCCCAGCTGGTTACGGCGGCCCGCCTCGCGGCGTTTCTCCGCAGCCAGCGCCTGGTAATAGGCGACATCCGCTTCCGCTTCTTCCAGTGCTTTCTGGTAACGCGGCTGGTCAATGGTGAACAGCACCTGGTCTTTCTTCACCAGCTGGTTATCGTGGACGTTAACCGCCGTGATAAGACCGGCCACGTCGGGGGCGATCGCCACGACATCGGCGCTAAAACGCGCGTCACGCGTCCACGGTGATTCGGTGTAATAGACCCAGGCGCGAAAAATAGCGATGAACGCGAGGATAACCAGCGCCATGGTGATGGCGGTGCGGGAGATTTTTCTTGTTAGCGTTTTCACATCAACCTCAGACAAACATGCGCGATATCAGGTAGAACAGGCAGCAATACAGCGCGGTATTGAACAATGCAGGGTGCCAGACGAAATCGTAGATCCCGGTAGGAACCAGCACCTTGCGCACCAGCCAGAAGATCGCCAGTGATAAAAGAAGCTCGAAAAATATCGGTGGGAACGACAGACCGAACACCACGATAACGGGAAACAGACTCATGTTGACCTTGATAAGAGAGAGTGCAGGCTTCAGAATTTTTAGCGCACGCCACCGCGAGAGAGCAAGAAACGCCGGGCGAGAATGGCGCAGCCGTTATGTAATTAATAATATATTAACGTAACTGTTATGCTGTTATCTATAATATGTGATCTAAATCACTTTTAAGCCAGAGTGAACAATGGAACGTTTAAAACGCATGTCGGTCTTCGCCAAAGTGGTTGAACTTGGCTCATTTACTGCTGCTGCCCGGCAGTTGCAGATGAGCGTCTCCTCCATCAGTCAGACGGTGTCAAAACTGGAAGATGAACTGCAGGTGAAGCTGCTCAACCGCAGCACCCGCAGTATTGGTCTGACGGAGGCGGGTAAAATTTACTATCAGGGCTGTCGCCGCATGATGCATGAAGTGCAGGATGTTCACGAGCAGCTCTATGCCTTTAACAACACGCCCATCGGGACACTGCGGATTGGCTGTTCTTCAACTATGGCACAAAATGTTCTCGCCGCCATGACCGCAGAGATGCTGAAAGAATATCCGGGATTAACCGTGAATCTGGTTACCGGTATTCCCGCCCCGGACCTGATCGCAGACGGGCTGGATGTGGTGATCCGCGTTGGCGCGCTGCAGGACTCCAGCCTCTTCTCCCGTCGACTCGGGAGTATGCCGATGGTGGTCTGTGCCTCGAAGAGCTATCTGGCGCAGTACGGCGTGCCGGAGAAACCAGCCGATCTCGCCAACCACTCCTGGCTGGAGTACAGCGTCCGCCCCGATAATGAATTTGAACTGATTGCCCCAGAAGGCATTTCTACCCGACTGCTGCCGGAAGGACGGTTTGTCACCAACGACCCGATGACCATCTCGCGCTGGCTGGTGGCGGGCGCCGGGATCGCTTACGTCCCGTTAATGTGGGTGATCAATGAGATCAACAGCGGAGTGCTGGAGATCCTGTTCCCTCGCTACCAGTCCGATCCGCGTCCGGTGTATGCCCTGTATACCGAAAAAGACAAACTGCCGCTTAAGGTGCAGGTGTGCATTAACTATCTGACCGAGTATTTTGTGGAGGTTGCGGAACTGTTTCAGGGCATGCGGGGAAGAAGGAAAGAGTAGGTATTTCCCCTCTCCCCGTTGGGGAGAGGGTTAGGGTGAGGGGAGAAAATTACGCCGTGCCGCCCACCGTGAGGTTATCGACCTTCAGTGTCGGCTGGCCCACGCCCACTGGCAGGCTCTGGCCCTCTTTACCGCAGACGCCCACGCCGTTGTCCAGCTTGAGATCGTTACCGACCATGGAGATCTGCTGCATGGCTTCGATACCGGAACCAATCAGCGTCGCGCCTTTCACCGCTTTGGTCACTTTGCCTTTTTCGATCAGATACGCTTCTGACGTAGAGAAGACGAATTTACCGGAGGTGATATCCACCTGACCACCGCCAAAGTTTGGGGCGAAGATCCCGTAATCAACAGACTCAATGATCTCCTGCGGTGTGGACTGGCCTGGCAGCATGTAGGTGTTAGTCATACGCGGCATCGGCAGATGCGCATAAGATTCACGACGGCCGTTACCCGTTGGCGCCACGCCCATCAGGCGCGCGTTCAGTTTGTCCTGCATATAGCCTTTCAGCACACCGTTTTCGATCAGCACGTTGTACTGACCCGGCGTACCTTCATCATCGATGGAGATAGAGCCACGGCGATCAACCATGGTACCGTCATCCACCACTGTGCACAGTTCAGAGGAGACAAGCTGCCCTATCTGACCGCTAAATACGGAGGTGCCGCGGCGGTTAAAGTCCCCTTCCAGACCATGCCCCACGGCTTCATGCAGCAGCACGCCCGGCCAGCCAGCGCCCAGTACCACCGGGAATGTCCCCGCAGGTGCCGCCACGGCAGAAAGATTGACCATCGCCATACGCACGGCTTCTTTTGCCCACGCGTCGGCACGGGCTTCACCGTCGACGTCACCCAGGAACCAGTCATAACCAAAACGACCACCGCCGCCGCTTGAGCCACGCTCGCGCTTGCCGTCCTCTTCCACCTGCACGCTGATGGAGAGACGCACCAGCGGACGGACATCCGCCGCCAGGGTGCCGTCCGTCGCCGCGACCAGAATCAGTTCATAGACACCGCTCAGGCTGGCAGACACTTCCTGTACGCGTTTATCAGCAGCACGCGCCACTTTGTCCACGCGGCGCAGGATATCCAGCTTCTCTTCACGGCTCATGCTCTGCAGCGGGTCGATGCTGGTGTAGAGCGCAGAATGCTGCACCTCACCCAGCGTTTTAACACGGCCATCGCCTGCGTCACGCACGATGGTACGTGCCGCCTGCGCGCTCTGCTCCAGCGCAGCCAGGCTTATCTGGTCCGCATAGGCAAAACCGGTTTTCTCGCCGCTGATGGCGCGCACGCCAACGCCCTGGTCAATGTTGTAAGAACCATCTTTGATGATGCTGTCTTCTAAAACCCAGGATTCGTGATAGCTCGACTGGAAATAGAGATCGCCGTAGTCGAGACGGCGTTCGGTCAGTTGACCAAGAATGGAGAACAGGTCCTGATGGCTCAGGCCGTTCGCTGCGAGCAAATGTTCACTTACCAGGTTCAGACTCATCGTATTGCTACTCGTTCGTTGCCGCCTGTGGCGGTATAAAGATCGTATTTATTGAGAGTGAGGCAATTACCTGCCCACGTCAAATCATTGCTGTGCATCTTTGCGCGGCTGGCGCAGCACTTCATTAATCTGCGGTTTATCCACCGGACCGGTGATGCGGTAGCGCAGAATAGAGACTTTGCTCCACAGCGGCCCCAGCACTTTACTGGCAGCAAACACCGCAGCACCAACAATCGGGTTCACCACAAAGGCGGCTGCCACCCCCACGCTCGCGGAGATTTCCGGCGCCACCACGGCTTCCATATCCAGCTCGCGACGTACAAGGTTAACCGAGCCCTTCATGGCGATATCCGCTTCCAGACCGTCCACCAGCGTGTCGTCCGTATGCATAACGCCGTCCTTGATCCACGCCGTACTGCGGATGGAATCGTAGTAGAACCCTTCGCTGAAGGTATCGCTGAAATCAAAACGCAGCTTACGCAGCAGCGCATCAAAGCTCAGAAGACGCAGGATCTGCCCGGCGCGTCCCGTGCTCACATCGGCAATTTCACCTTTTCCGAAGCGGGTTTTCAGTATGCCGTTAAGCGAGGCCTCATCCGGCTTCCACGGCGCGTCACGCCAGTGAAGATCGTAATCGACGTCAAATGACGAGCCGCGCAGCGGCGTGCTGATACCAAAGAAATTGGCTGCTGCATCCAGTTTGTTACCCTTAATGTCGCCTTTCAGCGAGGTGCGCTGTTCGCCTGGGTTATTCACCCACTCGCCCGCGGCCGTCAGACGACCAAAGCCGGTATCCACCAGCCCACCCGTGAGGCTCAGCGTGTTGCCCTGAATCGCGAAGTCACCGTCAATTCGGCCATATTTTTGTCCCCACAGCCAGCACTCAGCACAGCGCAGTTGCAGATCCGGCCAGCCGCTGAAGTCCACGCGGGAAGTGTTACTCAACGGCGATGCCGGAGTCGATTGATCTTTCCCGCCCGCCGTTGCCGGGTTGTAGTAGAGATAGCGGATTGCCGCCTGCCATGGGGCGTTATCGCGCATGGTCAGGGTGGCGTTGATCTCCCTGCCCTGAGCCTCTACTTTCGAGCCGTTAGCCGTGGGCTGAGAGACTATACTCAGGTTGTTCCACTGTTGCCCACCCAGCGTGAGCGACGGTGTGCGCACGGTGACGGTTTGCGGGAACTGCGCCGCCTCATCCACGTTTTGCCCGACACCTTTCTGGAACAGCGCCAGCCACTGCGCGCCATCCATCGGCGGGAGATTCAGCTCAATACCCTGATGATCCGGAAGCGGAGGCGTGGTTCGGCTGTCCGTCGTCCAGATGGCTTTGTCCAGCGTCAGCTTACGGTTGAGCAGCCAGCGGCTGTTGAAATGATTCGTGCCACCCGCGCTGCCGGTTAACTCGAAGCTGTTCAGGTTGCCCACGACGTTAAGCGTCACGGGCAGCGCCTGTCCGGCCTGTTTATCCAGCGGTGCAGGCAACTGGCTGCTGAGATTTTTCAGATCGCCAGTAAGGTCGACCTTATACTTCGTACCGGCGTGGTAGGGCAGTTCAATATCCACCTTCCCCTTCCAGGCGGCTGCACCATCAACCGACTCCTGAATGGGTTTCGGCAGTACATCCATCCGCGAGGGTTGCCAGTTACCGTCCAGATTGACAGCCACCTGGTAGGCCTTCTCCCCCTCGGTGGTCGAGAAGTCGATGTTGACGGGCTGATTGAACCAGTTGGCTGTGAGCGGCTCACTCTTCAGGTTGCCGTTCACAAAGCTGAACTGCCCGCTGAGGTTCTTCAGCGTACTTTCCAGCGGTTTGATATACAGGCTGTTGTTGTTCAGGCGGACATCACCTTTGGCGGTAGTCATTTCGCCGTCCAGCGGGATATCCAGATGTAAGCGAGCATTCACATCGCCATCAAGCTGGAGTTGCTCAAGCGTGGCAGCCAGCGAAGCTTTCAGCGGCGTCTCTTCAAAATAGGGACCGACCGCCTTGCCCGGCCCGTTGATATCGGCATCAATCAGCAGTTTCTCTTTTGAGTAATCGGGGATATTTGCCGTCAGGTTGGTGGCCGTCACGCCGCCCAGCGCGACGCTGTCTGACTTCATCCACAACCCGTCATTGAGAAAATTAAGCTCGATATCGAGGTTTTTCAGTGCAGGCCAGCCCGGCTGGAACGCAAAGGTAGCGTTGTGCAACGGCACCAGCACCTGGAACTGACCTTCGTTATGTTTGTATGGGAAAAGATGCGGATTACCGCCATAGGCCAGGGTGGCGTTATCCGCCTGACCGCCCTGGATCGCCCCGCTCAGGTAGTCCACGAGCGCTTTACCCATCAGGTTTTCCGGGAAGTAACGCCAGGCCTGAGAACCGTCGCTGGTGCTGATCCCCGCCAGAATACCCAGCCACGGCTCTTCACCTTCAGGCTTTAAATAGCGGAAATCCCCGCGGGCATGAACCGCTTTGGCTTTCACATCGATATGGCGGCCATCAAGCTGGAAGCCTTTATCATTGCGCAGCCAGTTAAGCACCGCGTTGCCTTTTTCAATTTCCAGCGGTGCCCTGAAGACCGTTTCATAAGGCATTTTGGCGTCATGCATCTCAACGGTCAGCCTGCCGTTCTCAACGCTGCCCTCCAGCTTGCCACTGAAGTTCTCAGCCCCCGGCAGCAGTTTCCACTGTTTCCAGGCCAGATCTTTCCACGTCGCCTGGAAGCGGGTTTTCTCGGTTGCCTGCAGCGGGATATCCAGCGCGAGGGCATCAATTTCCCCACTTGGCTGCGTCGCCAGCCAAACGTCACCCAAATCCGGAGAGAGCTTCGCTGCCATGGAGCGCAGCCCTTCAATAGCCGCCAAATCGAGATGCGTGGCGCGGATACGCAGCTCATCGCTACGCTTATTATTCGTGCCGCCGACATCCTGCTCAGGCATCCATGCCAGCGTCAGCGCGCCGCGCGGCCAGGGTTTGCCGTCCATGGTGATGCGCGTATCCGGGATGGCAAACTGCCAGCCCCCTTTCTCTTTCGTCACATGTGCGGTGAGGTTATCTACAGAGAGTTGATGCTGCTTGCTTTCGCCTTGCCAGCTTGCACCGCCCTGCTTCAGCCAGATATCGCCGCTGGCGAACACGCCTTTCGTCAGGGTCATCCAGCCTTCCAGGCTAAAACGGGCCGTTTCCAGCTGCATATTTTGCTGCAGCCAGTCGCCGAGCCACGGCTTCACATCCACGTCGTCAGCCTGCAGCCACACCTTGCCGTTGTTGAGCAAGCCGTCGTCGTCACGCAGATCCATACGGACCTGCATGACCCCATGCTGGCCGTTCAGGCTGGAGAGGTTCACCTGCCCCTCGGCACGGTGACGCTCTTTGCCGTTAAGCCAGGTCAGTTGGGGGATCTTCAGTTCGGCGCGCTGGCCGGAAAGGGTAATAAAGCTCACTTCGCTGTCGCGCAGATCGAAATGATCGAACTGACGCAGGAAGAGATCGCTCAGGCGGTTGGCTTCAAGGCTCTGCGTGTTATCCCCGCCAGAGATCGGCGTGTTGGTCAAAAACTGAAGCTGATAAAAGGTGAGATCGCGGAACTGCCAGCGCATGTGCAGCAGGCTTTGCCAGACATCCAGTGCCAGGGTCACGCGTTTGATTTTCAGATAGCCGCCATCTTTCAGGCTGGCACTGATGTCCCGGGCATCCAGCGTCGGGCCAAAGTTTTGCCAACTGGCGCTGACCTGGCTTACGTCAACCGGCACACCGGTGGCGGATTCGATCTTCGCCAGCACCTGCGGACGCCAGCTGTCCAGATGCGGTAAAACGAGGCGCAGCCCACTCACGAGCAGCGCGACAATCACGACAAGCGTTGCCCCTGTAAGCAGTAAAATCCCCGGCAATCGCCTCACGCATCTCTCCTTGTCAGCTTTTTCACGCAGCGAACTGCGTCTTACATCATGACGACGTCAAATTGCTCCTGGTTATAGAGCGGCTCAATTTGTACTTTTACCTGTTTGCCGACAAAGATTTCCACTTCCGCCAGCGCGTGCGACTCTTCACCTTTCAGCGCTTCAGCCACCGCAGGGGAAGCATAGACCAGAAAACGATCGGAGTCGTAGGCATGATGAACGCGGACAATTTCACGCATGATCTCATAGCAGACGGTCTCCACCGTCTTTACGGTGCCGCGTCCGTGGCAGGTTGGACACTCGTTACACAGCACATGTTCCACACTTTCACGGGTCCGTTTACGCGTCATTTCCACCAGCCCCAGCTGTGAGAAGCCGTTAATGCTGGTTTTCACGCGATCTTTACTCAGCGCCTGCTCAAGCGAGTGCAGCACACGACGGCGATGGTCTTCATTGTTCATATCGATAAAGTCGATGATGATAATGCCACCCAGGTTGCGCAGACGAAGCTGGCGCGCAATGGCCTGTGTCGCTTCAATGTTGGTATTGAAGATAGTGTCATCCAGGTTGCGATGACCGACAAACGCACCGGTGTTGATGTCCACGGTGGTCATTGCTTCGGTCTGATCGATGATCAGATAACCGCCGGACTTCAGTTCAACCTTGCGCTCCAGCGCACGCTGGATCTCATTTTCGACATCATAGAGATCGAAGATTGGCTGACGCCCGGTGTAATGTTCCAGCAGGCCAGGCATTTCCGGGATGTACTCAGCGGTAAATTCGAGCAGCGCTTCGTAGGTGAGGCGCGAGTCCACGCGGATTCGGTCGAGCTGAGCATCAGCAAAATCACGCAGCACGCGCTGGGCAAGCGCCAGCTCACCGTACAGCTGATAGCGGGTCTGGTTGCGTTTCTTACGCTCCATCACCTTGGTCCAGACGCGCTTCAGGTAAGCCGCATCGGATGCCAGATCCTCTTCGCTAACCCCTTCGGCGGCGGTACGGATGATAAACCCGCCCTGTTCGTCGCAGTAGGCGCTGACCACTTTCTTAAGGCGCTCGCGCTCGCTTTCACTTTCAATACGCTGGGAAACCCCCACGTGCGACGCGCCGGGCATAAAGACCAAATAACGGGAAGGTAACGTGATGTCGGTTGTCAGACGGGCGCCTTTGGTGCCAAGGGGGTCTTTCACCACCTGCACCATCAGATCCTGCCCCTGACGCACCAGCTCTGAAATGTCGCGTACGGCAAACTGCTTTTGCTCTTCGCCTGCGACACACTCGGTATGCGGCATGATGTCGGAGGCATGTAAAAATGCCGCCTTATCCAGTCCAATATCTACAAAAGCCGCCTGCATACCCGGCAGTACGCGGCTGACACGACCTTTGTAGATATTGCCTACTATTCCGCGTCGCGCTTCACGCTCAATATGAATTTCCTGAAGAATGCCACCATCAATGTAGGCCACACGGGTTTCCGATGGCGTTACGTTTACCAACAATTCAGCCGTCATAATTATCCCTTCCCTCACGCAGTGAGTTAAAATTGCTCAGCAACTCATACGTTTCCACCAGCGGTAAGCCGACTACGGCGTGATAGCTGCCATTTATCTTCCTGACAAAACAGCCACCCAGCCCTTGAATACCGTATGCACCTGCTTTATCCATCGGTTCACCGCTGGCAATATACGCGGCGATCTCGTCGTTGGTCAGTACTCTGAAGGTCACGTCCGTCACCACCAGACAATCCAGCACGTGCTTGCTGTCCGCCAGCGCCACCGCGGTCATCACCTGATGCGTTTGCCCGGACATTTTGTGCAGCATATGTGCTGCATGCTCAGCGTCTCGCGGTTTCTCAAGCACTTCACCGTTAAGGATAACGATGGTATCCGCCCCCAGCACCGGCAGGTCGCGTGGCACGCACGCAACGCCAGCCTGCGCTTTCTCACGCGCCAGGCGAGAAACATACTGCTGAGCACTTTCGCCCTCAGCACGTTTTTCTTCGATGCCGGTAACGATACGTTCAAAAGCGATGCCCAACTGCGTGAGCAACTCCTGACGACGTGGAGAACCGGAGGCAAGATAGATAGACGTCATAGAAACCTTTTACTGCACAGCAAACTGCTGGCGAACCTTACGCATCAGCAGGAACAGCCACGGCCAGAGCACACCGTTGACTACACTACTCCAGAATACTTCGGGTCGGAAAGAGACGTTGATCACTAAAAACTCTGCCCAGAAAACAACGATATCCGCGGCAAGCGACAACAACATCACGACCAGCGCCTGTTGCCAGAGCGCGAGGTTACGAAAGAGCTGGAATTTGAGTGCAACGAGATATGCAATGATGCTCATGGATAACGCACGAACACCCAGCGTTGAGCCACTAATGAGATCCAGTATGGCACCCATTACAAAGCCTGTGCCAACATTTACGCGGTGCGGCAGGGCAAGGATCCAGTAGAGCAAAATGAGCAATACCCAGTTTGGCCGGTAAACAAGAATGTCGTCCGGCCAGGGCATTATCTGCAGCAACAGCGCGATGAGAAACGAGAGCCAGATAACCCAGCGTCCCTGGCTACGATAACTGGCCACTACTGCCCTCCGGATGAGAGTTTAGGCGGTGGCGGCGCATCCGTTATCCCGGTGGCCGGCGCGGGTACTGGCGCAGGTGGTCCCATCGCATCCGGAGCAGGAAGAACCTGCGGCATCATCTGCATCAGGCGCTCATTGGCAACGCGATGCACCTCTTCAGGCGTCATTGGGTTGGCACCGTTACGATCGGCTCCCCACAGCAGCAGCAGGTAGCGAAGACGCTGTAAACCCGCCGTTGGACGCGCCTGAATCACGGTGTAGGCACGCTGCGTATCAAGCTTCACAGAAGAGACAACCGCAACCGGATACCCTTCAGGGAAACGTCCACCCAGACCGGAGGTGACCAGCACGTCGCCCACACGGATATCCGTGTTGGCTGGCAGGTGCTCCAACTGCAGATCGTCCGTGCAGCCGTTACCCGCCGCAATGACGCGAATATCGTTACGCAGAACCTGAATAGGCAGCGCATGGGTGGCATCGCAGATCAGCAGTACACGGCTGGTCAGTTTGGCGACGGCGACCACCTGGCCCACCACACCTTTATCACTGATAACAGGCTGACCTTCATACACACCATTCACGCTACCTTTGTCGATCACCACCTGATCGCTGTAAGGATCGTTTACGGTGGAGATCACCTGCGTCACCATCTTCTGCTCATCCTGACGCAGCGGCGATCCAAGCAGCTCACGCAGACGCGCATTTTCCTGCTTGTATTGCCCTAACATCAGCAGTTCGCTGTTTTTCAACAGCAGTTCCTGGCGCAATGCCCGGTTTTCAAGTTCGAGTTGGTCACGTGAGGACAGCGTTTGAGAAACGGAGTCAAGCAGTTCACGGGGACCATTGGATATAAAGTAGAAAGGACTGACGGCGGTATCCATGTACGTTCTGATCTGGCTGAACGTACCGAGGCGGCTATCGGCAATAATGACACCAAGCGCAACCAGAACCGCCAGGATCAGGCGAAACTGTAGCGAGGGGCCACGGCTAAAAATTGGCTTCATAGGCTATGCGTATTCTCGTGTCAGAGAGAAAGGGTAGCGATTCGCTACCCTTTCACCATGACTACTCTTCGCTGAACAAGTCGCCGCCGTGCATGTCGATCATTTCCAGCGCCTTGCCACCACCACGGGCGACGCAAGTCAGTGGATCTTCTGCAACTACGACAGGAATACCTGTCTCTTCCATTAACAGGCGGTCGAGGTTACGCAGCAGCGCACCACCACCGGTCAGAACCATACCGCGCTCAGAGATATCGGACGCCAGTTCAGGCGGGCACTGTTCCAGCGCAACCATCACCGCGCTCACGATACCGGTCAGCGGCTCTTGCAGCGCTTCCAGAATTTCGTTGGAGTTCAGGGTAAAGCCGCGTGGCACACCTTCCGCCAGGTTACGGCCGCGCACTTCGATTTCGCGAACTTCATCACCCGGATAAGCAGAACCGATCTCGTGCTTGATGCGCTCAGCAGTCGCTTCACCGATCAGGGAGCCGTAGTTACGGCGCACGTAGTTAATGATCGCTTCGTCGAAACGGTCACCACCGATACGCACGGAAGAGGAGTAAACCACGCCGTTCAGGGAAATAACGGCCACTTCAGTGGTACCACCACCGATATCAACCACCATCGAACCGGTGGCTTCAGAAACAGGCAGGCCTGCACCGATAGCCGCAGCCATTGGCTCTTCAATCAGGAACACTTCACGCGCGCCTGCACCCTGAGCAGATTCGCGAATTGCGCGACGTTCCACCTGGGTCGCACCGACCGGCACACAAACCAGCACACGTGGGCTTGGACGCATGAAGCTGTTGCTGTGAACCTGCTTGATGAAGTGCTGAAGCATTTTTTCAGTCACGAAGAAGTCAGCGATAACGCCGTCTTTCATTGGGCGGATCGCGGCGATGTTACCTGGGGTACGACCCAGCATCTGCTTCGCGTCATGACCCACTGCGGCTACGCTTTTCGGCGAGCCGGCACGATCCTGACGAATGGCCACAACAGAAGGCTCATTCAATACGATGCCTTGTCCTTTTACATAAATAAGGGTATTCGCGGTACCCAGGTCAATGGACAGGTCATTGGAAAACATGCCACGAAATTTTTTCAACATACTAAGGGATAATCCTGAAAGCTGGGGCGGAAAACAAAATCCGCTTACTTTACCAACCACACGCAGCAGCGACAAGGCGCAAAAATCACCTGCTGCGGTGAAAATTTGTGCAGTACGTTTCCTTCTGTTACAAATTCATCCCCTGACTCCCTCAGGGCTGAGTACACAGTAGCGTTCCTCACTTTCATTTGTAACCCGCTAAAGGTCGTTCACTGGCTTTTTGCTCGTCATACTCAAAGCTACAGGCGCGATATTCTACGTGAAAACAGCGTAAACGGCAGGTCAAACAGAGTATCTTTGCAAATATTTTTTCACATTGGTGTCAAGCGGCTGAGAGGCGGCAAAAAAATCCCCCTGACCACCCATCACACCACGCTCTGTCAACATCTGCCATTCGCCTCTGGAGCGCACGCCCGTGGCAAATACTTGTGTTCGCGTTCCCTTACACGCTTCCACCAGACTCTGCACCAGCAGCTGGTTTTCCGTGCGCTTTTCAATATTCCTGACCAGCCCCGGATGTAGCTTTAATAATTCCACATCCAGCTCCTTGATCCAGCTGGTACTGACCAGCGTCAGGCCCGCCTGTGTCACCGCCACACGCGCACCCAGCGCATTGATCAAACGTACCACCGGACGTAACCGGCTGATGTGTTGACCAACATCCGCCTCTGCAAGTTCAAAAATAATGTGTTTGCGTTGCGATTTTTCGCATTGCATTAATGTATCGCGCAGCCAGCGTTGAAAACGCGGGCGAATTAACGACTCGACGGTCACCTGTAATGCCAGACTTTCTTCAGGCCAAAAAGATAAAAACGGAATCAGTCGGCTAATTTGCTGACGGTCATACTCTTCGGAGAGTCCAAATTGCAGGACCATCGGCAGATATTCCGCCGAAATAACCTCTTCCGTGCCGTCGAAAATGCGACACATTAATTCACGGTGGTGAACATGGCCGTTTTTCATCACCGCTGGTTTTTGATAAAGGCGGGGGCCACCGCGGCTCAACATTTGTTCAATCAGGGTACGCCAGCGCACATTGCCACGCCCTTTCTCAGGCAGGGAATCGTCATATACCGCCCAACCGTTCGCCCCTTGCAGCACTGCGTTACGGGTTGCCGCTTCCGCATGCTCCATCACCTGTTCAGTTGACTGCCCGCCGCGCCAGGCGCAGATCCCCATATGCACCATATCATCCCGGTCAAGCATTTTGCTCTGCGGCAGCGCATCCACCGCCTTCAGCAACTGGCTGGCGATGCTCTCCGACTCCTTAAGTGTGCGATGGGGTAACAACACCGCAAAGTCGCTGCGGTGATAGCGCGCCAGCAGCGCGCCGGGATAGCGCATAATAAAAGTCGACAGCAAGTTGATGAGCGTAAAGAGGTTCTCTTCCGCCACGCGGCGTCCCCAGGTATCGCGCAGGAGATCGAAATCCGGCAGACGAACCATCATGACGACCCCGTGCGTTCCCACTTTTTCCGGGTCGTCCAGCAGCGTGGCCAGTTGATTATCAAAGAACAGGCGGTTATTCAGACCGGTTTTGTTATCCTGCGCGGCATAGGAACGGATCAGCGTATCCATGCGGCTGCGCTGATCGCTGGCGAACTGAATTTCTGAAAGCAGCGTGTCCAGCGCGCTGCTGGTGCTGGACGGCCACTCATAGACCGACCCCCGCACCTGTGGGCCGCGCTCCCCGTTGAGTATTCGCACGGAGCGGTTTTCCAGCAGCTCCTGACCGGAGAGCTGACGGCGTAGCCAGCGCACCGCAAGAAAAATCAGCAGGACAATAAAGGCGACGGCAACGGTGAGTGGCGCGGTGGTCATCATCGAGCGGAAATAGCTGGCCATGGGATCGAGGTAGACCAGGCGTATCGTCATCCCCGGATTTTTAAGGGAATGGACATTCACTTCCCGATACTGGCTCACGACGCCCGCAGGCCGATAGCTGCCCTGACGCTGATGGCTTAGCACCGGATGCTTTCCCTGGGTGATGTCGACCTGCACAATATCAACCGGTACCATCAATTCATCCAGCTCGCGGGAGAGTTCCGATAGCGGAGTGGTAATCAGACGCGTATCAATAACTGACGCAACAGACTCAACCCGGTTGACCAGCTTATCCTGAATGGCGTTATAAAAGCTCAGGGAGCAGCCAAGGAGCGTGACAAAAATGGTTAACCCCGTCAGCAACGTGATAAAAGCTGAGAACTTCGTCGTTAATCGCATCCTTGAGATTACTCCGTGGGTTGATGGGTAGCGAGTAAGCGCTAACTTGCATTTCAAATGCGCCATACTACCAAACCTGGTGTATCTGGCAATTTATTGCGTTAAATCGGCATAGCGTTTCATTGAGCGAGTATAGTCTTCAGAACGCATTTTCCAATCATCAGAATAGTGAGGATCCTGTATGCAGGCTTTGATCTTAGAACAGCAGGACGGCAATACCGTTGCCTCGGTGCAAGCCCTTGATGAGAGCCGTCTGCCCGAAGGCGACGTCACCGTCGACATCGACTGGTCCAGTCTGAATTACAAGGATGCCCTGGCCATCACCGGCAAAGGTAAAATCATCCGAAATTTCCCGATGGTGCCGGGGATTGATTTTGCAGGCCACGTTCATTCCAGCGAAGATCCGCGGTTTCATGCCGGCCAGCAGGTGCTGCTCACCGGTTGGGGCGTCGGCGAAAATCACTGGGGCGGGCTGGCAACGCAGGCGCGGGTGAAAGGCGAGTGGCTGGTGCCCATGCCTGCTGGGCTGGATGGCCGCAAAGCGATGATTATCGGTACCGCAGGCTTTACCGCCATGCTGTGCGTCATGGCCCTTGAAGATGCCGGTATCCGCCCTGAGTCAGGCGAGATAGTCGTGACCGGGGCCAGCGGTGGCGTTGGCAGCACGGCGGTGGCTTTACTGCACAAACTGGGGTATCAGGTCGCCGCGGTCTCAGGCCGTGAAAGCACCCATGACTACCTGCGTCAGCTTGGTGCCAGCCGCATTCTTGGCCGCGACGAATTTGCCGAAACCCGTCCGCTGGAAAAACAGATCTGGGCCGGGGCAGTGGATACCGTCGGAAATAACGTGCTGGCAAAAGTGCTGGCGCAGATGAACTACGGTGGCTGCGTGGCGGCCTGCGGTCTGGCGGGCGGTTTTGCGCTGCCAACCACCGTTATGCCCTTTATCCTGCGTAACGTGCGCCTGCAGGGTGTGGATTCCGTCATGACTCCGGCGGCCCGTCGTGCAGAAGCCTGGGAGCGTCTGGTACGCGACCTGCCTGAGTCCTTCTTCACGCAGAGTGCAACCGAAATCGCCCTCAGCCAGGCGCCGGAATATGCCGGTAAGATCATGGATAATCAGTTCCATGGCCGCGCGCTGGTGAAAATTGCCTAATCTTCAAATTTTCGTGACATATTCGCGCTAATCCTTCTCCTCCGTCATGCTTAGAAAAACGCATGACGGAGGATGCCATGAAAACCCGAAAACTGACGGAAGCCGACGTAACGTCCGAATCTGTCTTTATGTTACAGCGCCGCCAGATCCTGAAAATGCTTGGCATCAGTGCCACCGCGTTGTCGCTCACACCTGCGGCTCACGCTGATTTGCTCGACTGGTTTAAAGGCAACGATCGGCCAAAAGCCCCTTCCGGTGCCCCGCTCACCTTTACGAAACCTGCCGAGTGGCAAAACAAACTGACGCTCACGCCAGAAGATAAAGTCACCGGTTATAACAACTTCTACGAATTCGGGCTTGATAAAGCCGATCCTGCGGCCAATGCAGGCAGCATGAAAACCGATCCGTGGACGTTGAAAATTGACGGCGAAGTGGCAAAACCCTTAACGCTGGATCATCACGATCTCACCACCCGTTTCCCGTTAGAGGAACGCATCTATCGTATGCGCTGCGTGGAAGCCTGGTCGATGGTGGTACCGTGGGTAGGTTTTCCGCTGCATAAGCTGCTGGCAATGGTTGAACCAACCAGCAATGCGAAATATGTCGCATTCCAGACGCGTTACGCCCCGGACGAGATGCCAGGCCAGAAGGACCGGTTCATCGGCGGTGGGCTTGCATATCCTTATGTAGAAGGATTACGCCTTGACGAAGCCATGCATCCTCTTACCCTTCTGACCGTCGGCGTTTACGGTAAAGCGCTCCCGCCGCAGAACGGCGCCCCCATCCGGCTAACGGTACCGTGGAAATATGGCTTCAAGGGCATTAAATCGATCGTCAGTATTAAGCTCACCCGTGAGCGTCCGCCCACAACATGGAATCTCGCCGCGCCGGACGAATACGGTTTCTTCGCCAACGTGAACCCACATGTCGATCACCCACGCTGGTCGCAGGCGACGGAACGGTTTATCGGTTCTGGCGGTGCGCTGGATGTGAAGCGTCAGCCCACGCTGCTTTTTAACGGCTATGCGGATGAAGTGGCGTCGCTCTACCGTGGCCTCAATTTACGGGAGAACTTCTGAGTGCGTTTAACGGCAAAACAGGTAACCTGGCTGAAAGTGCTGCTGCATTTAGCCGGGTTGCTCCCTTTTATCTGGTTGTTCTGGGCCGCCAGCCAGGGGCTCTTTAGTGCCGATCCGGCCAAAGATATCCAGCACTTTACCGGTCGGATGGCTCTGAAATTTTTACTGGCGACCTTGCTGGTTTCGCCGCTGGCGCGCTACGCTAAACAGCCATTATTGATACGCACACGTCGGCTTTTAGGGCTATGGTGTTTTGCCTGGGCCACGTTGCACCTGACCAGCTACGCGCTGCTGGAACTGGGGATTAACAACCTGGCACTGCTGGGCCGCGAACTGGTCACGCGTCCTTATCTGACGCTGGGCATTGTCAGTTGGCTGGTGTTACTGGCATTAGCGCTGACCTCCACGCAATATGCGCAGCGAAAACTGGGTAAGCGCTGGCAGTTGCTGCACAACTTCGTCTATCTTGTCGCGATCCTCGCACCCATCCATTATTTGTGGTCCGTGAAGATCCTCTCGCCTCAGCCCATCCTCTACGCGCTGCTGGCTTTGGCGCTTTTAGCATGGCGTTACAAGAAGTTCCGCCAGTGGTTGCGATAGTTCGCGAAACTGTGCGTTTTCCCGCAGATTACTTATCAACCGCCATTCTTTTTCGGATAGCGGTTGATAATCTTCCCTGATAAGACCAGTATTTAGCTGCCAAATGCTACGAAATCGTTATAATGTGCGACTTTGGTTTTCCTGAATGCATTTTAGGAAAGTCATCAGGTGACTTTCGCGTTTCAAAGGTATATTTTGGTTTTTACCCGAGATTCGCAGGAGATAGCGACACAATGGCAGAAAAATTCCGAATCTTAGTTTTAAACGGACCGAACCTGAACATGCTCGGCACCCGTGAGCCAGAGAAGTATGGCACGCTGACATTGAGTGAAATTGTTAACCGTTTGGGCACGGAAGCAGCGTCACTGAATGTGGATTTGGATCATTTTCAGTCAAACGCGGAGTACGCACTCATCGACCGTATTCATCAGGCTAAAGACACTGTGGACTATATCCTGATCAATCCGGCCGCGTTTACGCACACCAGTGTTGCTATCCGCGACGCACTGCTGGCGGTGAGTATCCCGTTTATCGAGATCCACCTCAGCAACGTGCACGCCCGAGAGCCGTTCCGCCACCATTCGTATCTGTCGGATATCGCCGCTGGCGTTATCTGCGGACTGGGCGCAGACGGTTATTCATACGCTTTACAGACAGCGGTAAAACGCCTGTCACAATCACACTAAACAAGAGTACGGAACCCACTCATGGATATTCGTAAGATTAAAAAACTGATCGAGCTGGTTGAAGAATCAGGCATCTCCGAACTGGAAATTTCTGAAGGCGAAGAGTCTGTACGTATCAGCCGTGCAGCCCCAGCCGCTAGCTTCCCGGTAATGCAGCAAGCTTATGCTGCGCCAGTGCAGCAGCCTGCGCTCTCTGCAGCCGTTGCACCAGCCGCAACTGAAGCCGCACCTGCCGCTGCAGCAGAAATCAGTGGTCACATCGTACGTTCCCCAATGGTTGGTACTTTCTACCGCACCCCGAGCCCGGACGCGAAGGCGTTCATCGAAGTGGGTCAGAAAGTCAACGTAGGCGATACCCTGTGTATCGTTGAAGCCATGAAAATGATGAACCAGATCGAAGCAGACAAATCAGGTACTGTGAAGGCGATTCTGGTCGAAAGTGGTCAGCCGGTAGAATTTGACGAGCCGCTGGTCGTCATCGAGTAACGAGGCGAACATGCTGGATAAAATTGTTATCGCCAACCGCGGCGAGATCGCACTGCGTATTCTTCGTGCCTGTAAAGAACTGGGCATCAAGACTGTCGCTGTGCACTCAAGCGCGGACCGCGATTTAAAACACGTATTGCTGGCGGATGAGACGGTCTGTATCGGCCCGGCTCCGTCCGTAAAAAGCTATCTGAACATCCCGGCAATCATCAGCGCCGCTGAAATCACTGGCGCGGTGGCAATTCACCCGGGTTATGGCTTCCTCTCCGAGAACGCCAACTTTGCTGAGCAGGTTGAACGCTCTGGCTTTATCTTCATCGGCCCGAAAGCTGACACCATCCGCCTGATGGGTGACAAAGTGTCTGCAATCACCGCGATGAAAAAAGCCGGTGTTCCAACCGTTCCAGGTTCTGACGGCCCGCTGACTGACGACATGGATGCAAACCGTGCTCATGCTAAACGCATTGGCTACCCGGTGATCATCAAGGCGTCCGGCGGCGGCGGCGGTCGCGGTATGCGCGTAGTGCGCAGCGACGCTGAACTGGCACAATCCATCTCCATGACCAAAGCGGAAGCGAAAGCAGCTTTCAGCAATGATATGGTGTACATGGAAAAATACCTGGAAAACCCACGCCACATCGAAATTCAGGTGCTGGCAGACGGTCAGGGTAACGCTATCTATCTGGCAGAACGTGACTGCTCCATGCAGCGTCGTCACCAGAAAGTGGTCGAAGAAGCACCAGCACCGGGCATTACCCCGGAACTGCGTCGCTACATCGGCGAGCGTTGTGCCAAAGCGTGTGTCGACATCGGCTATCGCGGGGCGGGTACCTTCGAATTCTTGTTCGAAAACGGTGAGTTCTACTTCATTGAGATGAACACCCGTATTCAGGTTGAACACCCGGTTACCGAAATGATCACCGGCGTTGACCTGATCAAAGAGCAGCTGCGTATCGCTGCCGGCCAGCCTCTGTCCATCAAACAGGAAGAAGTAGTGGTCAAAGGCCATGCGGTCGAGTGCCGTATCAACGCCGAAGACCCGAATACCTTCCTGCCAAGCCCGGGTAAAATCACGCGTTTCCACGCGCCGGGTGGCTTTGGCGTGCGTTGGGAGTCTCATATTTACGCCGGTTACACCGTACCGCCGTACTATGACTCAATGATCGGTAAGCTTATCTGCTACGGCGAAAACCGTGACGTGGCGATTGCCCGCATGAAGAACGCCCTGCAGGAGCTAATCATCGACGGTATCAAAACCAACGTTGATCTGCAGATGCGCATCATGAGCGACGAGCACTTCCAGAATGGTGGGACGAACATCCACTATCTGGAGAAAAAACTCGGTCTCAACGAGAAGTAAGAAAGCATCTATGCTAAAAGGCCGGTTTAACCGGCCTTTTTTATTTCTGGGGATCGTCAAGGCCCATCATGTACAATCCCCGCTTTCTTCATCCACAAGGGACAAAAAATGGACAAACGTTTTGTTCAGGCCCATAAAGAAGCGCGCTGGGCGCTGTGGCTGACCCTTCTCTATCTTGCCGCATGGTTGGTAACCGCTTACTTACCTGATTCTGCAATTGGCATCACCGGCCTGCCTCACTGGTTTGAAATGGCCTGTCTGCTGGTACCGCTGATTTTTGTCCTGCTGTGCTGGGCAATGGTGAAATTCATTTATCGCGATATCCCGCTGGAGGACGACGATGCAGCTTGAAGTCATTCTGCCGCTTATCGCGTATTTGTTGGTCGTGTTTGGCGTGTCCGTGTATGCCATGCGCAAAAGGGCAACCGGCACCTTCCTGAACGAATATTTCCTCGGCAGCCGTTCAATGGGCGGCATTGTGTTAGCGATGACGCTCACCGCCACCTATATCAGCGCCAGCTCATTTATTGGCGGTCCCGGGGCAGCCTATAAATATGGGTTAGGCTGGGTGCTGCTGGCGATGATACAGCTCCCGGCTATCTGGCTTTCGCTGGGTATACTCGGCAAGAAGTTCGCTATTCTGGCGCGTCGCTATAATGCCGTGACGCTGAACGACATGCTGTTTGCCCGCTACCGCAGCCGTTTACTGGTATGGCTGGCAAGTCTAAGCCTGCTGGTCGCCTTTGTGGGTGCGATGACGGTGCAGTTTATTGGCGGTGCACGTCTGCTTGAAACCGCAGCAGGGATCCCTTACGAGACTGGCCTGCTTATCTTTGGGATCAGTATCGCGCTTTATACGGCGTTTGGTGGATTCCGCGCCAGCGTACTGAACGACACCCTGCAGGGCATGGTGATGCTCATCGGAACCATTGTGCTGCTGGTGGGGATTGTCCATGCGGCAGGCGGCCTGAGCCATGCTGTTGAAACCCTGGAAGCGATTGACCCGAAACTGGTCACTCCAGAGGGCGCAGATGACATTCTTTCACCCACCTTTATGACCTCCTTCTGGGTGCTGGTCTGCTTCGGCGTCATTGGACTGCCGCATACCGCTGTACGGTGTATCTCCTATAAGGACAGTAAAGCGGTCCATCGCGGCATTATTATCGGGACCATTGTGGTGGCGATACTGATGCTGGGAATGCATCTGGCGGGTGCATTAGGTCGTGCGGTGATCCCAGATCTTACCGTGCCCGACCTGGTGATCCCTACCCTGATGGTTAAAGTCCTGCCACCCTTTGCTGCCGGGATTTTCCTTGCCGCACCGATGGCCGCCATTATGTCGACGATCAACGCTCAGTTGCTGCAAAGTTCCGCTACGATTATCAAAGATCTCTATCTGAATTTGCGTCCCGAGCAGTTGAAAAACGAACGACGCTTAAAGCGGATGTCTGCGGTGATCACGTTGTTATTAGGGGCGCTGCTGCTGCTGGCCGCCTGGCGTCCACCGGAGATGATCATCTGGCTGAACCTGCTTGCGTTTGGCGGCCTTGAAGCTGTTTTCCTGTGGCCTCTGGTGCTTGGCCTGTACTGGGAACGCGCGAATGCTGCGGGCGCGCTAAGCGGCATGATTGTTGGCGGTGTCGTGTACGCCGTGCTCGCCACCTTTAAGATCCAGTACCTGGGCTTCCATCCAATTGTGCCTTCGTTACTGTTAAGTTTACTGGCGTTTGTGGTGGGGAACCGTTTCGGTCAACCCGTCCCACAACCCGCTATGATGTCTACTGATAAATAAAGAGTTTTGCCATGCCGTGGATCCAACTAAAACTGAACACAACCGGCGCTAACGCCGAAGAGCTGAGCGATGCGCTGATGGAGGCCGGCTCGGTCTCTATCACCTTCCAGGACACGCATGACACGCCGGTCTTTGAGCCGCTGCCGGGCGAAACGCGCCTGTGGGGCGATACCGACGTGATTGGCCTGTTTGATGCCGAAACAGACATGAAAGAAGTGGTCGCGATTCTGGAACATCATCCTCTGCTGGGCGTGGGTTTTGCGCACAAAATCGAACAACTGGAAGACAAAGACTGGGAACGCGAGTGGATGGATAACTTCCACCCCATGCAGTTTGGCAAGCGTCTGTGGATCTGCCCAAGCTGGCGCGAAGTTCCCGATGAAAACGCGGTCAACGTGATGCTCGACCCGGGTCTGGCATTCGGTACCGGCACCCACCCAACCACCTCACTGTGCCTGCAGTGGCTGGATGGCCTGGATCTGGAAGGGAAAACCGTGATCGACTTCGGCTGTGGATCCGGGATCCTCGCCATTGCCGCACTGAAGCTGGGTGCCGCAAAAGCCATCGGGATCGATATCGATCCGCAGGCTATTCAGGCCAGTCGTGATAACGCCGAGCGTAACGGCGTTTCCGATCGCCTTGAGCTGTATCTGCCGGACGCGCAGCCAGAGGCCATGAAAGCCGATGTGGTGGTCGCTAACATCCTGGCAGGCCCATTACGCGAGCTTGCACCGTTAATCAGCGTGCTGCCCGTTGAGGGCGGTCTGCTGGGGCTTTCCGGGATCCTGGCAAGCCAGGCTGACAGCGTTTGCGAAGCCTACGCCGATCTCTTCAACCTCGATCCGGTGGTGGAAAAAGAAGAGTGGTGCCGCATCACGGGCCGTAAAAAATAAGAACATTTTTCGTACTGAGATGATGTTCTAAAATGCGACGCAGATCGCATAGAAGCGGGAGAATCTGCTGCTAAAAACAGCAGAATATCCCGCTCAACGGATTCATTTTTTGAGAAATGATGAGAAGTTACGGGAAATTGTAAGCGGTCATAAAATCGCCGTTAATACATAACATAATGATTTAAATAAAAAATAATTTTCATCATTGTGACTGGGTGGCGATTCCATGATCTACAACAGTGGATTGTTCAAAGTTTGGCCTTTCATCTCGTGCAAAAAATGCGTAATATACGCCGCCTTGCAGTCACAGTATGGTCATTTCTTAACTCATGCGCATCGGACACCACCAGCTCAGAAATCGCCTGATCGCAGCCCCAATGGCAGGTATTACCGACCGGCCGTTCAGGACGCTGTGTTATGAGATGGGAGCCGGTTTAACCGTTTCCGAGATGATGTCGTCTAACCCGCAGGTCTGGGAAAGCGATAAATCCCGCCTTCGGATGGTGCACATTGATGAACCAGGTATTCGCACCGTGCAAATCGCCGGAAGTGTGCCTGAAGAGATGGCAGATGCCGCGCGGATTAACGTGGAAAGTGGCGCCCAGATTATTGATATCAACATGGGTTGCCCGGCCAAAAAAGTGAATCGCAAGCTTGCAGGTTCAGCCCTTCTGCAATACCCCGACCAGGTGAAGTCAATCCTGACGGCGGTTGTCAGCGCAGTGGACGTTCCTGTTACGTTGAAGATTCGCACGGGTTGGTCGCCGGAACACCGTAACTGTGTAGAGATTGCCCAACTGGCCGAAGACTGTGGCATTCAGGCCCTGACCATTCATGGACGCACTCGCGCCTGTTTGTTCAACGGTGAAGCTGAATACGACAGCATTCGGGCAGTTAAGCAGAAAGTTTCCATTCCGATTATCGCGAATGGCGACATTACTGACCCGCTTAAAGCCAGAGCTGTGCTCGACTATACGGGAGCTGATGCTCTGATGATAGGACGTGCAGCTCAGGGAAGACCCTGGATCTTTCGGGAAATCCAGCATTATCTGGACACTGGGGAGCTGCTTGCCCCGCTGCCTCTGGCAGAGGTTAAGCGCTTGCTTTGTTCGCATGTTCGGGAACTGCATGACCACTACGGCCAGGCAAAAGGGTACCGAATTGCGCGTAAACACGTCTCCTGGTATCTCCAGGAGCACGCTCCAAATGACCAGTTTCGGCGCACATTCAACGCCATAGAGGATGCCAGCGAACAGCTGGAGGCGTTGGAGGCATACTTCGAAAATCTTGCGTAATGAAATAAAGAGCTGACAGAACTATGTTCGAACAACGCGTAAATTCTGACGTACTGACCGTTTCTACCGTTAACTCTCAGGATCAGGTAACTCAAAAACCCCTGCGTGACTCGGTTAAACAGGCACTGAAGAACTATTTTGCTCAACTGAATGGTCAGGATGTTAATGACCTGTATGAGCTGGTACTGGCTGAAGTTGAACAGCCACTGTTGGACATGGTGATGCAATACACCCGCGGTAACCAAACCCGCGCTGCGCTGATGATGGGTATCAACCGTGGTACTCTGCGTAAGAAACTGAAAAAATACGGCATGAACTAATTTCGGTTAGCGAAATGCTTGTTTAAAAAGGCGCTACCTGGCATGGGGATGCGCCTTTTTTATTGCTCCACATTTGCCACCGTCAACGCTTTGTAAACCTTCGCTTTCCCCACTTTTCAACCGCCGCTTTTCGTGTATATTTCCACCACCTTACTGGCTCTCTTCTTCCGGAATGTCATAATGATTCGTAAATACTGGTGGCTGGTTGTCTTTGCTGTCTCCGTTTTTCTCTTTGATGCGCTGCTGATGCAGTGGATTGAACTGATGAGCACCGAAACCGATAAGTGTCGCAATATGGATTCCGTGAACCCGCTTAAACTCGTCAATTGTTCAGAGCTGGACTGAGCCGCCAACGTCGTCAAAAACCCCGAAATCACTTAATTAAAACGGGGATTTAAATCCCTTTGAGTCATTACCTTACGATGATAATGTCTCGCCCTTCACCACCGCCCTTGCGTAACCTCACACTCGAGTTGAACCGATCATGCTGGTTAGCCAATACAACCATATCCTTGTCGTCCTCTCCTTTGTTGTCGCTATCCTTGCTGCCTATACCGCGCTGAATATGGCCGCGCGTGTGGCGGGAAGTCAGGGCGTGGCAGCGCGCATCTGGCTGGCCGGTGGCGGTGTTGCAATGGGTATTGGCGTATGGGCGATGCATTTTATCGGCATGCTGGCGATGGATCTCTCCATGAGCATGAGCTACAACGCCACCCTGACGGGGTTATCGATGGTTATCGCCGTGGGTTCATCCTTGTTTGCGCTGTGGCTTGTCAGCTGCGAGCAGCTGCGTTTGCGCCGTCTGCTGCCCGGTGCACTAGTCATGGGAACCGGTATTGTGGCCATGCATTACACCGGCATGGCGGCCCTGGAGGTTACGCCCGGTATTATCTGGGATAAAACATGGGTGGCGATATCAGTCGCTATTGCGCTTGCTGCGTCGCTCGCCGCACTGTGGCTGACGTTCCGCCTGCGTCATGAGGCCGCTCAGGTCGCGCTGATGCGCATGGGTGCTGCAATCACGATGGGAATTGCGATTGCCGGAATGCATTATGCGGGGATGAAAGCCGCACAGTTTCCAGTGTCGACCATGGCTCACCATGAGGGGATTAACGGCAGCTGGCTGGCCGTGCTGGTGAGCGTTGTCGCACTCGCCATCCTTGGTATCACCCTGCTGGTGTCGATGCTGGATGCGCGCCTGCAGGCACGCACCTCTCTCCTCGCCTCGTCTCTGGCGGAAGCAAACCGGGAGCTGGCCCAGCTGGCGCTACAGGATACGCTGACGCGCCTGCCCAATCGTATCCTGCTGGAAGATCGACTCGATCAGGCCATCAACAAAGCAGATCGTGAAGGCACGCATTTCGCATTGATGTTTATGGATCTCGACGGCTTTAAAACCGTCAATGACGCCTACGGGCATGATATCGGCGATAAACTGCTGGTTGCCGTTACGCAACGCCTGCTGCTCCCTCTGAAAGGCCAGTTCACCCTTGCACGTATTGGCGGTGATGAATTTGTTCTGCTGGCAGAGGTTGGGGGGCCGGACGATGCAGCCTCCCTTGCCAATGCCCTGGTGCGCACTATCGATAGTCCATTCAATGTGGATCCGTATGAACTGGTGGTGACCCTCAGTATTGGCATTGCGCTTTATCCTCACGATGGCAAAACCGATCGCGAGCTGATGTTTAACGCCGATGCGGCGATGTACCACACCAAGCATATGGGCCGTAACGGTTATCACTTTTTCCAGCCCTCCATGAACACGCTGGCGCAAACCCATCTGCAGCTGATGAACGATCTGTGGCTGGCCATCGATCGTAATGAGCTACAGCTGCATTATCAGCCCAAATTCCACGCGCCGGCAGGCCCCGTACTCGGGTTTGAGGCACTCCTGCGCTGGCAACACCCTAAGCTGGGATTGCTTACGCCAGACCTGTTCCTGCCGCTGGCGGAAAAAACGGGACAGATCATTCCCATTGGCAACTGGGTTATCAACGAAGCCTGCCGCCAGTTGCGGGAATGGCACCTTAAAGGGCATCAAAACTGGTCAATGGCGGTGAACCTGTCGACACTTCAGTTTGAACAACCTTCTCTGGTGAGTACGGTGCTTGATTGTCTGACACGTCACCAGGTGCCGCCGGAAATGCTGATCCTTGAAGTGACGGAAACCACTGCGATGAGTAACCCGGATGAGAGCGTGCGGGTGCTGACAGAGCTGACGAATGCGGGTGTGAAAGCCTCTATTGATGACTTTGGTACCGGCTACTCGAGCCTGCTGTATCTTAAACGCTTACCCGCCTGTGAATTGAAAATCGACAGGGCGTTTGTAAAAGAGCTCAGTGGAGAAAGCGAAGATGCGACCATTGTCTCCGCGATTGTCGCCCTGGCGAAAACGCTGAATCTGAAAGTAGTGGCTGAAGGGGTGGAAACCGAAGCACAGCAAGCCTTTTTGACGGAACTGGGCTGTAATACCCTTCAGGGCTATTTGTTAGGGAAACCTGTCAGCGCGCAGACCATTGAAGCGCTTTGCGAGCAGGGAGAGATCTTGCCCGACACCGAGTCGTAAGCCTCTTCATGTGGCGACACGCGCACCACCGGGAGTGTCGCCAGAATGTTATCGACCAGAGCAGGTGCCTGTTGATAGAGGTTGAAGCTGTCGTTATTCATTAACCAGTTTTTAATTATTCCGCTAAAAAATCCGTGAAACACTATCAACGTTAAATCCACATTCACCTGCGAAGAAATGATGTTTCGTGAAATACAGCGCTCCAGTGTCGCACGTAGAAAATCATTGTTGAAACCAATACGTTTCCTGATTTCATACTCGGAAACCATATCACTGGTAAATTCACACTTATGATACAAAATCTGTAACAGCGCGCACTGGCGAGGCTCATGCGCAATATATTGTAACGCAGTGATAAATTGCTCACGAAGCATTAACAAGGGATCATCTTTTTCGGAAAGAGAAAGTCTGTCATGAATGAGATCGCGAAGCGGCAATTGCTGTTCCCAGATAGCATTAAATATCTCTGTTTTACTGGTGAAATGCCAATAGACGGCCCCACGCGTCACCTTTGCCGCATCGGCGATATCCGTCAGCGTTGTGTTGGTTACGCCACGTGTCGCAAACTGCCCGATAGCCGCTTCAATCAACTGTTGACGGGTTTGTTGAGCCTCTGCTTTCTTTTTACGCGCCATGGACGACTACTCGTTACTCACAAGAATTAAGCTGTTTAGTAGGGTTTTGTAATCGGAAGTATTCATGAAAGACAAGGTGAATTCTGCACAAAAAAAGTCAATTCGCTTTATTTATAACTGAGGTAAATGCATACCAATAATTAAATTCACAAAACAGATGAATGCCCTCTATGAAACATCACTCTCCTGATTACTTTTGTTAAAGTATATTGCTGTAAACGCAAAGCCTTCTTCTAATTTTCTTTCCTGCCGCATTTATCCGCACTTATAAATTAAAAAACATTAAATACCCTCATTATTATACGCAGCTACATTTTTTGTTTTTGTCCCCTGCCCTGTCACCGATCCACGGAAATATCGGTTAATGGGTATTTAAAGGAACAGTAATGACGAATCATTTCAGACGCTTGCCCTTAACCGGTTTTATTGTCTGCGCCGCACTGCTTGCCGGATGCGATGGACAGGAAAATCAGCAACATCAACCGCAGCCGCCTCAGGTGAGTGTACACATTGTCAAAAGTGCCCCCCTCACTGTGACAACAGAGCTGCCGGGCAGAACAGATGCGTTTCGCGTTGCGGAAGTGCGTCCTCAGGTTAGCGGCATTATCCTGCGTCGCAATTTCACCGAAGGCAGCGATGTCAAAGCTGGTCAGTCACTTTATCAGATCGATCCCGCCAGCTATCAGGCGGCGTATGACAGCGCAAAAGGAGAGCTGGCGAAAGCCCAGGCGGCAGCCAATATTGCGCACCTGACGGTGAAACGTTATCTCCCGCTGGTGGGCACACAGTATGTCAGTAAGCAGGAGTACGACCAGGCCGTTGCAACGGCTCAGCAGGCGGATGCCAGCGTCGTTGCTGCAAAAGCAGGAGTTGAAAGCGCACGCATCAACCTTGCCTATACCAAAGTCACCTCTCCCGTCGATGGTCGCATTGGTAAATCCAGCGTGACCGAGGGAGCTCTCGTCACCAACGGCCAGGCAAACGCCCTGGCAACGGTACAGCAACTGGATCCGATGTATGTCGATGTCACCCAGTCCAGCAATGATTTTATGCGTCTGAAGCAGACAAGCCTGCAAAAAGGGGAGACCACCAGCACCGTCGAGCTGTTGATGGAGAATGGTCAGCCCTATCCGCTAAAAGGCACGCTGCAGTTTTCTGATGTGACGGTTGATGAGAGCACTGGCTCCATCACTCTGCGGGCGATTTTCCCAAATCCGCAACACCTGCTGTTACCGGGAATGTTTGTACGCGCCCGCATTAATGAGGGTACGCAGCCGAATGCGATTCTGATCCCACAGCAAGGCGTCACCCGCACGCCGCGTGGGGATGCAACTGTCCTGATTGTTAACGACAAAAACCAGGTTGAGTCACGCACCGTCGTTGCCTCTCAGGCCATTGGCGATCGCTGGCTGGTCACAGAGGGGCTGAAAAACGGTGACCGCGTGATTGTCAGTGGGTTACAAAAAGCCAAACCTGGGGCTACCGTCGTCGCCACACCCGATACCTCTACGACTCCAGCCGGTTAAGGAACGACGTCATGGCTAATTTCTTTATCCAGAGGCCGGTTTTCGCCTGGGTACTCGCCATCATTTTGATGATTGCAGGTGGGCTGGCAATCCTCAAACTGCCTGTAGCGCAGTATCCGACTATCGCCCCACCCGCGGTTGCCATAACTGCAACCTACCCTGGCGCAGATGCGCAGACGGTGCAGGATACCGTGACGCAGGTTATCGAACAGAATATGAACGGCATCGATAACCTGATGTATATGTCATCCACCAGCGATTCTGCAGGTAATGTCACCATCACCCTGACCTTTGAGTCTGGTACAGACCCGGATATCGCCCAGGTTCAGGTTCAGAATAAACTTCAGCTCGCCATGCCGCTGCTGCCGCAGGAAGTGCAGCAACAAGGGATCGGCGTTGAGAAGTCCAGCAGCAGCTTCCTGCTGGTGGCTGGCTTTGTTTCAGACAATAAAAGCCTCTCGCAGGATGACATTTCCGACTACGTCGCCTCGAATGTGAAAGATGCCATTAGTCGAACCACAGGGGTGGGTGATGTTCAGCTGTTTGGTGCCCAGTATGCAATGCGCATCTGGCTCGACAGTAACGCGATGAATAAATACCAGCTGACGCCGCTGGACATTATTAATCAACTGAAAACCCAGAATGACCAGATAGCGGCAGGCCAGCTAGGCGGAACGCCGTCCGTGCCGGGCCAACAATTGAACGCCTCGATCATTGCGCAAACCCGCCTGAAATCACCGGAAGAGTTTGGCCGCGTGACGCTGAAGGTGAACCAGGACGGCTCGATGGTGCACCTGAAGGATGTCGCACGCATTGAACTGGGCGGCGAAAACTACAATATGGTGACCAAAATCAACGGCCAGGCCGCAACCGGCCTCGGGATTAAGCTGGCGACCGGTGCAAATGCGCTGGATACGGCGGCGGCCATCAAGAGCAAGCTGGCGCAACTGCAGCAATTCTTCCCACAGGGTCTGAAGGTGGTTTATCCGTACGACACCACGCCGTTTGTGAAGATCTCTATTCACGAAGTGGTGAAAACCCTGTTTGAAGCGATCATTCTCGTCTTCCTGGTGATGTATCTGTTCCTGCAAAACCTGCGCGCGACGCTTATCCCCACTATCGCGGTGCCGGTTGTTTTACTGGGTACCTTCGCGGTGCTGGCGGCGTTCGGGTTCTCCATCAATACCCTGACGATGTTCGGGATGGTGCTGGCAATAGGCTTGCTGGTTGATGATGCCATCGTGGTCGTTGAGAACGTCGAACGCGTGATGGTAGAAGACAAACTGCCGCCGAAAGAGGCGACGCAGAAGTCGATGGAACAGATTCAGGGCGCACTGGTGGGTATAGCCATGGTGCTGTCGGCGGTCTTTATCCCGATGGCATTTTTCGGTGGCTCGACCGGGGCCATCTATCGCCAGTTTTCACTGACCATCGTTTCGGCAATGGCGCTCTCCGTGTTGGTCGCCCTGATCCTGACCCCCGCGCTGTGCGCAACCCTGCTTAAACCGGTCTCCGGCGATCACCACGAAAAGAAAGGCGGTTTCTTTGGCTGGTTTAATGCGCTTTTTGACCGCAGCGTGGAGCACTACAGCAACAGCGTGAGCGGCATTTTACGCAAGACCGGACGCTACCTGGTGGTGTACATCATCATTGTGGGTGGTATGGCGGTGCTGTTCCTGCGCTTGCCCACCTCCTTCCTGCCCGAAGAGGACCAGGGGGTATTTATGACGATGGTGCAACTTCCGGCCGGTGCGACCCAGACGCGTACGCAGCAGGTCCTCGATCAGGTCCAGAACTATTATCTGAAAAACGAGAAGGCCAATGTTGAATCTGTCTTTACCGTTAATGGCTTTAGTTTTAGCGGCCAGGGCCAGAACGCCGGTATTGCCTTCATTAGCCTGAAGCCCTGGGAAGCACGACCGGGGGCGGAAAATAGCGTTGAGGCGATTGTTGGCCGCGCGACAAAAGCCTTCAGTCAGATAAAAGATGGGCTCGTATTTCCATTTAACCTGCCTGCGATTATCGAACTGGGAACCGCAACGGGCTTCGACTTCGAACTGATTGATCAGGCAAACCTGGGGCATACCTCGCTGACGCAGGCGCGGAATGAGCTGCTCGGAATGGTGAAAGCGCACCCTGACATGCTGGTGCGCGTGCGGCCAAATGGTCTGGAAGATACCCCGCAGTTTAAACTGGATGTCGACCAGGAGAAGGCTCAGGCGCTGGGCATCAGTCTTTCTGATGTCAACCAGACCATCTCAACGGCCCTGGGTGGAACTTATGTAAATGACTTTATCGATCATGGCCGCGTGAAAAAGGTCTATGTCCAGGCCGATGCGCGCTTCCGTATGCTGCCTGGTGACATCAGCAACCTGTATGTACGCAGCGCAAATGGTGAGATGGTTCCTTTCTCCGCCTTTAGCACCTCGCACTGGGTGTACGGTTCACCTCGCCTGGAGCGCTATAACGGGATGCCATCCATTGAGATCATCGGTGAGTCCGCACCCGGGAAAAGTACCGGTGAGGCCATGGCGCTGATGGAAAGTCTTGCTGCAAAACTGCCTTCCGGCATCGGGTATGACTGGACAGGAATGTCTTATCAGGAGCGACTTTCCGGAAATCAGGCGCCTGCGTTGTACGCTATTTCACTGATTGTGGTGTTCCTTTGTCTGGCTGCTCTTTACGAAAGCTGGTCCATTCCCTTCTCAGTGATGCTGGTGGTTCCGCTGGGAGTCATTGGGGCGCTGGTTGCAGCAGCGTTACGTGGCTTAAACAATGACGTCTATTTCCAGGTGGGTTTGCTGACAACGATTGGTTTGTCGGCTAAAAACGCCATTCTGATCGTTGAGTTTGCCAAAGATCTGATGGAAAAAGAGGGTAAAGGCATCATTGAAGCCACGCTGGAAGCATCGAGAATGCGCCTTCGACCGATCCTGATGACCTCGCTCGCCTTTATTCTTGGCGTCATGCCGCTGGTAATCAGCCATGGCGCCGGGAGCGGTGCGCAAAACGCGGTCGGGACAGGGGTCATGGGGGGCATGCTTTCCGCAACGCTTCTGGCTATCTTCTTCGTGCCCGTTTTCTTTGTGGTCGTCCGGCGACGCTTTACGCGCCATAAAGAGTAATGAATACCTGAAAGGCACCTCTGGTGCCTTTTTATTTTAAGATAAACAGTGTATTAAGATCGCATTGTTAAAAAGAGTCAGTTTGCATTAAGTAAGAACGCCACGTTGTTACTCCATAATTTCTCCATTAATTCGTTCTGACGAATCGCTTTTCTCCACGATGTTTACAAACAACATAATTTGAGATTATTCCTCGTGTAACGTGGGCTTATCCCGGTGGTAAAATAACCTCCAGTTCGTTAATAGCCCTCCTGGCTTTATAGCGGACGCGAAATAATACTGAGGTAACATCATGAAAAGATTCATTTCCGTTGCACTACTCGCTGCGCTACTGGCTGGATGCGCGCACGACTCTCCATGTGTACCGGTATACGACGATCAGGGCCGACTGGTTCATACCAATACCTGTATGAAAGGTACCACTCAGGATAACTGGGAAACAGCAGGTGCTATCGCTGGTGGTGCTGCCGCGGTGGCGGGGTTGACGCTGGGTATTGTTGCCCTGACCCGATAACATCTGTTCAGAAAGCGCGGCTCTGGCCGCGCTTTTGCTTTGAATGAGTGCAGTAATATCAAATCAGTAAAAATCCCGTATTTATTCACGCCATTAATTTTAGCCAGAAGCCTGTCACCTCTTTTTCACTTCCCCTTTTAAATTTTGTATTCAGTTTTAATGATTTTCACCCATTCATATTATTGAATACCCGGCCAATATTCACTCTGGAAACTATCTCTTCTTTTTCTCTGACCCTCCTTAAAAGTTTTGCTCCGATTTGTGGCACAGGTTGTAATTTCGCACCGTTTCGGGGCGCTCCTTTTATTTAAGCCTGTCTACACTCAGCATTAAGCGTTCACTTATCGCTTATTTCATCGAGCGCGAAACCTGGCATTACGTTTGCTATATAAACGTCGGCCAACGCCACAGATGGGTAAAAGTGTTTAAAACACCTAAATAACGATAAATTTAGCCACACAGGATGCATTATGAAAAAGACGATGATAGCCAGCCTGGCCGCTGCGGGTATGTTGTTTGCTGTTGCGGGTCAGGCCCATGCGGGCACAACGCTGGATGCCGTGAAAAAGAAAGGTTTTGTTCAGTGCGGTATCAGCGACGGTTTGCCTGGCTTCTCTTATGCCGATGCTAACGGCAAATTTACCGGTATCGATGTTGACGTCTGCCGGGGCGTCGCCGCTGCCGTTTTCGGTGATGACAGCAAAGTAAAATATACCCCACTGACGGCCAAAGAACGTTTCACCGCGCTGCAGTCCGGCGAAGTGGACATGCTCTCCCGTAATACCACCTGGACCTCCTCCCGCGATGCAGGCATGGGGATGTCATTCACCGGTGTCACCTATTATGACGGCATCGGTTTCCTGACCCACAATAAAGCGGGTCTGAAAAGCTCCAAAGAGCTGGACGGTGCGACCGTGTGTATTCAGGCCGGTACCGATACCGAGCTTAACGTCGCCGATTATTTCAAAGCGAATAATATGAAGTACACCCCGGTGACATTCGATCGCTCTGATGAATCAGCCAAAGCGCTGGAATCTGGCCGTTGCGATACGCTGGCGTCTGACCAGTCACAGCTCTACGCGCTGCGTATTAAGCTGAGTAACCCGGCAGAGTGGATCGTCCTGCCTGAAGTCATCTCTAAAGAGCCCCTTGGTCCCGTCGTTCGCCGTGGCGACGAAGACTGGTTCTCTATCGTTCGCTGGACCCTGTTCGCCATGTTAAATGCAGAAGAGATGGGCATCAGCTCGAAAAACGTCGATGAGAAAGCTGCCAAACCCTCAACCCCGGATATGGCACACCTGCTGGGCACAGAAGGCGATTTTGGCAAGGATCTGAAGCTGGATAACAAGTGGGCGTACCACATCATTAAACAGGTGGGCAACTACGCTGAGATCTTTGAGCGCAACGTGGGATCGGAAAGCCCGCTGAAGATCAAACGCGGCCAGAACAATCTCTGGAATAACGGCGGTATTCAGTACGCACCGCCAGTACGTTAAGTCTTTGCTGTAACGGGCACTGTGAACGCAGTGCCCACTCCAGAGTCATGGTTACCGAGGTTTCTTTATGTTCCATCGCCGCTCCCCCGTAAAAGGATCGCTATCCTTTTCTCATCCCGCGGTCCGCGCCTGGCTATTCCAGATTATTGCCATTCTTGCGGTTGTTCTTATCGCCATTTATTTAATTCATAACACGGTTACCAACCTGAATAATCGCGGTATTACCTCCGGCTTTGCTTTTCTGGATCGCAGTGCGGGTTTTGGCATTGTTCAGCATCTTATTGACTATCAGGAAGGCGATACCTACGGCCGCGTGTTCCTCGTCGGTTTACTCAATACACTGCTGGTCTCCGCGCTGTGTATTGTTTTCGCCTCCATACTGGGCTTTTTTATTGGCCTCGCTCGCCTGTCAGATAACTGGCTGCTGCGAAAGCTGTCCACCATTTACATTGAGACGTTCCGTAATATCCCGCCGCTGCTGCAGATTTTTTTCTGGTATTTTGCCGTACTGCGTAACCTTCCTGGGCCACGTCAGGCTGTCGATGCCTTCGATCTGTTTTTCCTGAGCAACCGTGGGCTCTATATTCCTTCTCCTGAACTCGCAGAAGGGATGTATGCTTTTATCGCCGCGATTATCATCGCGCTCGCCCTCTCTGCCGGGCTATTTCGCTATAACCGCAAACATCAGATCAAAACCGGGCAGCTTCGCAAGACATGGCCAATTGCGGCGCTTTTGATTATCGGTCTGCCGCTCCTGACACACTGGCTTTTTGGTGCCGCGTTACACTGGGATGTCCCACATTTGCGGGGCTTTAACTTCCAGGGCGGGGTGGTGTTAATTCCTGAACTGGCGGCCCTGACGCTGGCCCTTTCCATTTATACGTCTGCGTTTATCGCCGAAATCATTCGGGCAGGGATCCAGGCAGTCCCGCATGGACAGCACGAGGCAGCACGCTCTCTGGGGTTACCTCATACGGTAACGCTTCGACAGGTCATTATTCCACAGGCGTTACGGGTCATCATTCCGCCCCTGACCAGCCAGTACCTTAATATTGTCAAAAACTCGTCGCTGGCCGCCGCAATTGGCTACCCGGATATGGTGTCACTGTTCGCCGGCACCGTTCTTAACCAGACAGGACAGGCCATTGAAACTATTGCCATCACTATGTCCGTCTATCTCATTATCAGCCTGGCGATCTCGTTGCTGATGAACCTGTATAACCGCCGTATCGCACTGGTCGAGCGCTAAGGAACTATGATGACAAAAGCGATACTGTCGCACTCTTCGCGTCCTGCCAACCCGACAGGTGGACGTTTTATTCTCTGGGCGCGTAAGAATCTGTTCTCCAGCTGGGGTAACAGTCTGCTGACAATAATTTGTCTGTGGCTGATGTGGGAGTTGATCCCGCCACTCATTAACTGGGCTTTCTTGCAGGCTAACTGGGTCGGTTCAACCCGGGCAGATTGTACAAAAGCTGGCGCTTGCTGGGTGTTTATCCACGAGCGTTTTGGTCAGTTCATGTATGGATTGTATCCGCACGAACAACGCTGGCGGATCAATCTGGCGCTGGTTATTGGGCTGCTCTCCATCGCCGTGATGTTCTGGAAAAGACTGCCGCAACGCGGACGGTACATCGCCTGCTGGGCGGTGGTGTATCCGATTGTTGTGTGGGTGCTGTTGTACGGTGGTTTCCTGGGGCTGGAACGCGTGGAAACCCGACAGTGGGGCGGCTTAACGCTGACGCTGATTATTGCTTCTGTTGGGATCGCTGGCGCACTGCCGTGGGGCATTTTACTGGCGCTTGGCCGTCGCTCAAAAATGCCCGTTGTCCGTGTGCTCTCGGTTATTTTCATTGAGTTCTGGCGCGGTGTACCGCTTATTACCGTCCTCTTTATGTCTTCGGTCATGCTGCCATTGTTTATGGCAGAAGGCACGACGATAGACAAACTGATCCGTGCCCTGGTGGGAGTCATTCTGTTCCAGTCAGCCTACGTTGCGGAGGTGGTGCGTGGCGGCCTGCAGGCATTGCCTAAAGGGCAGTATGAGGCTGCGGAATCACTGGCGCTCGGTTACTGGAAAACACAGGGGTTGGTGATACTTCCGCAGGCACTCAAGCTGGTTATCCCCGGGCTGGTGAACACGATCATCGCCCTCTTCAAAGATACCAGCCTCGTGATCATTATCGGATTGTTCGATCTCTTTAGCAGTGTGCAACAGGCAACGGTTGACCCTGTCTGGCTTGGCATGTCCACCGAAGGATATGTCTTTGCTGCTCTGATCTACTGGATCTTTTGTTTTAGCATGTCGCGCTATAGCCAGCATCTGGAAAAGCGCTTTAACACCGGGCGTACACCGCACTGAGGAAATTATGAGCCAAATAACTATGACACCCGCCGACGTGATGATTACGCTGGAAAACGTGAATAAATGGTACGGGCAATTTCACGTCCTGAAAGATATCAACCTTAAGGTCAAGCAGGGCGAACGCATTGTCCTTTGCGGCCCTTCCGGGTCCGGGAAATCGACAACCATTCGCTGCATCAATCACCTTGAGGAGCATCAGCAGGGGCGTATTGTTGTGGATGGTATCGAACTGAATGAAGATATTCGCAACATCGAACGCGTGCGTCAGGAAGTCGGGATGGTGTTTCAGCACTTTAACCTGTTCCCCCATCTGACGGTGCTGCAGAACTGTACGCTTGCGCCGATTTGGGTGCGCAAAATGCCAAAAAAGGAAGCTGAAGCGTTAGCGATGCACTATCTGGAACGTGTACGTATTGCTGAACACGCCAATAAATTTCCAGGCCAGATATCGGGTGGCCAGCAGCAGCGTGTGGCTATCGCCCGTTCACTGTGCATGAAGCCCAAAATTATGCTGTTTGATGAACCAACTTCAGCGCTGGATCCTGAAATGGTGAAAGAAGTCCTGGATACCATGATTGGGCTGGCACAATCCGGAATGACTATGCTGTGCGTGACTCATGAAATGGGGTTCGCCAGGACCGTGGCTGACCGGGTGATCTTTATGGATCGCGGAGAGATTGTTGAACAGGCGCCACCGGATGAGTTCTTTGCGCATCCGAAGTCAGAACGCACGCAAGCATTCCTGTCACAGGTGATTCACTAGTCGTTTGTTATGCCGGGTGGCGGCTTCGCCGTACCCGGCCTACGCTGTGTGCCGTGTAGAAATGCAAAAAGGCCATCCTTTCGGATGGCCTTTTCACTTGTTTGATGTCTGGCAGTTCCCTACTCTCACATGGGGAGACCCCACACTACCATCGGCGCTACGGCGTTTCACTTCTGAGTTCGGCATGGGGTCAGGTGGGACCACCGC